>CALMVL010000343.1 GCA_937873265.1 uncultured Granulicella sp. | reverse complement strand
GCCCGAGACCCCGCGCTCAACGTCTGCCTACCCCCGCCACCTGGACCCTCCTCGCCGTCAATGTCGCCGTCTTCCTCTGGATGCTTCTCCACGGCGTCTCGGTCACCGACCCCACCCCACGCGACCTCATCCGCTTCGGCGCCACTGACACGGAGCTGATCCTCTTCTACGGCCAGTGGTATCGCCTTCTCACCGCCACCTTCGTTCACGTCGGCCTCATCCACATCGCTACCAACATGTGGTGTCTCTGGAACCTCGGCCTGCTCGGCGAGCCGCTCCTCGGCCCCTGGGGTTTGGTCGCCGTCTATCTCATCACCGGCATCGCCGGAAACCTCCTCTCGCTGTTCTGGAACGTCGCCATCGCCGTCCTGCGCCACGATCCCTCTGGCCTTCTCTCCGTCGGCGCCGGAGCCTCCGGAGCCGTCTTCGGTCTCGCCGGCATCCTCATCGTCCTGCTCTCCAACAAGCAGCTCCCCATCCCACAGGTCGAGCTCTCACGTCTCCGCCGATCCGTGGTCCAGTTCGCCGTGCTCAACCTCGTCATCGGCCTCGGCGCCAACCTCACCAGCTTTCTCCGCATCGACAACCTCGCCCACCTCGGCGGCTTCCTCTCCGGTCTCGCTCTCGGCCCACCCCTCGTTCCCCGCATGACCTCCGGTCGCCAGCGCTACTTCGCCCGGCAGAAAATCACCTTCGCCGTCGCCGCCCTCGCCCTCCTTCTTATCGCCCGCTGGATCGTCACCTTCCGCTAGGCCCGGCCATCGATTCTGGTTGTCCCGGCGTTCAATCTCCCGTACTTTCAGTAGGATCAGCAAAGACGTAATAGTACGTCGTTCGTTCTTCAGTGTTTCGCCGTGGTCGGTCAAAGGACGGGTGCCGTCCACGTTCGCTGCTTCGTTGTGCGTCTGTCCCGGTGTGTCACACGCCACGGAAGGTGAGTTCGATGCGTTCGGTTCTACGCTTGCCGGAAACCCTGGGATGTCTGCTCCTCTCCCTCCTTCTCCTCTTCAGCTCCTTCGCGTTCCGCTTCCTCGTCGGGCATCACCAGTTTGCTAACCCCCGCGTCGCCTACGGCGTCCACCACGCCCCGCTCGCTCTCCTTCTATCCGCCATCTTCACCACGGTCGCCGGCGTTGCCATCGTTACGCTCTATCGTCGTCCCTCTCTCCCGCGCATCTCGCCCCCGCTTGTTCTCCTCTCCCTCATCCTCGTCTTTAGCCTGTTCTGGCTCCCTGTGTGGCACAGCAGCGGGTTCGTCCAGGACGATTGGCTCCTTCTAGCTGCCGCCAGCATCCGCCGCAGTCTGTGGGCTCATCCCCTTCACGCCTGGTACGCCCTGGATACCGTGGACGGCAACTTCCGCCCTCTCGGAACAGTCCTCTATTGGACCTACCTGTTCCCCATCTTCGGCGTTCGCGCCTCCGCCTACCTCGCCGGCAACTTCCTGCTCAATCTCGGATCGGTCCTCCTTCTCTTCTCCGTTGTCCGCAAGCTTGGCTACTCCATCGCCGCCGCATCTCTGGCAGCGCTCCTCTTCCTGTCCCGCGGCTTGCTCTACACCGAGGCCGCCTGGGTCTCAGCTCTCGGCGACTGCCTCGTCGCCTTCCTTGCCCTCGTCGCGGTCCGCAGCACTCTCTCCGCCATGACCTCCTCCGGTATCCGCAGCCCCCTGCTCCATCTCGTCGCCTGGACCGGCTTCTTCCTTTCGCTCTTCGCCAAGCAGAGCTCCTTCACGATCCCCCTTGTCATCAGCTGCCTCTTGTTCTTTCGCCCCGGAGCCAAAACCATTCCACGCCCCACCCCTGGCCGACTTCGCGACGCCACACTCTCCCTAGCCCTCTACGGCCTCCCCGCCGTCGTCGTCTTTCTTCACAGCCGGTCCCTCCTGCACGGCCGCACCCCCTACCCGATACGCCTCACCCTCAGCTCCGTCCTTGGTGTCTTCTCTTACCTTCCGTGGTACCTGGTCGCCTGGAACTTTCCTGACAAATTCCTCCTTCCAAACATTCTTCTTCAGATCATCGGTCTTTTGATGGCGATCGCCGGCATCCTTCTCGTCCGTCGTCATCCCAGCCTCTGCGGCAGACACCCCCGCGACCTCGCCTTCCTCCTCTCGGCGGCCATCTGCTCGCTCCTCCCGTTTGTCGTCCTCCCCTCGCGCAACCAGCCCTACTACGCCATCCTCAGCTCTATCTGGGCCAGCGCCGCCCTTGCTATCTTGCTCACCCAGTACGGCCCGGCTGGAGACTCCCCTTCGCCGGCCCGCCGAGCCTCCATCCTCGCCGCCCTGCTCGTCACTACCGGCTACGTCGACGTTCGCCTTGAACAGACTGGCCTCATTCCCGCAGGCGGCTACGTCTGGGGCACCTCCGGCGTCTCGCTCGAAAACGCCCGCTTCCGGCAGCTCGCCGACACCCTCGCTGCCTCGCCGGGCCGCGACACCCTCGTCCTCGTCGACCCTCCCCAGAAACCCCGCTACTACAGCAACATGGCCCTCCTCCTCGATCCCAACCTGCGCCGTATTTTCGTTTACGACACAGACGCCCACCAGATCTTTGCCAATGATCACCTCGGCCTTCGCCCACAGGACGGACGCGGGAACCTGGCCGATCTGGACGCCTTTCACTGGTCGACCCCCCTCGATCCGCTCGCCGCCGCCGCCGTCGCGGCCTCCTCGCCGGAGATCTTGGCCTTTGACGGAACGCGCTTCCATCAAGCGGAGCCATCCAGCCTCAATCTATCGGCACCCGGCGCTCCATCCACTCGTCGCTAATCCGGCGCACACCCGGTCCGCCGGCGACCAACCCCGGCGCTTTCTCTATCGAGAGCTTCACACAGTACCGATAAGATTTGTAATTAGACCCATGAGCGAAGAAAGTGTCTTGGACCGACTCAAGCAAGGCGCCCGGCGATTCCAGACCGAGGTGCACGCGAAGCGCCGTGAAGAGTACAGACTCGCAGCCACCACTCCTCAGCGCCCCCACACCCTCATCATCGCCTGCGCCGATTCCCGCGTCGATGTCGAGACCATCACTTCCTCTCGTCCCGGCGACGTCTTCGTCGCCCGTAACATCGGCAACATGGTTCCCGCTTACGGTGAAATGCTCGGCGGCGTTTCCGCTGTGATCGAGTATGCCGTCAGCGGCCTCAAGGTACAGCACATCGTCGTGTGCGGCCACTCTGACTGCGGCGCCATGAAGGCCCTGCTCGACCCCGAATCCACCGCCGCTATGCCCACCGTCACCACCTGGCTGCGCAATGGCAAAGCAGCCCTCACCGTGACGGAAAGTTCGGCAGCAAAAGACGAACGCCCCTCCGAGCGTCTCCGCCGCCTCACCGAGCAGAACGTACTCATGCAGGTCGCCCACCTGCGCACCCATCCTTCCGTTGCCGGCGCTCTGGTCCGCGAAGAACTCTCCATCTCCGGCTGGTTCTACGACATCGGCTCCGGCGACATCCGTATCGCCGAAGACGGCCAAAGTCACTTCCATTCCGTCAGCGAGGAGGCCGCCACCGAAGAGCACCTGTAGGGTCAAACGCGCTCACCTGCTTTGAAAGTGTTAGCGGCACCTTGCTCGGGTAGATCGACGTTGTAGCCCGTCGTACCTTTAATGCGTTTCAAGGTCGCCGGACGTTCGCCTTAGTACCTATGCCAGGGCGGAGGTTTCTCGTCCGGGACGTACCATCGTTCCACTCGCCTCGGGTCGATCTGATCCAAGACGTCACTGCATGCGAAGCAGCACAACCCCATGCGGCGGAATCAACGCATCGTACATGCTCGATCCGGAGCCAAGATTTCGGGTCTCATCACGATGTCCCCAGACATCGTGAACGCTGCGCGCGCCCTGGGTCATACCCAGCTTCGACATCGGCAGCGATAACGTCAGCGGGACATCCATGCGGTTGAACATGCCGACGGCGTGCGAACCGTCGGCCAGGGTGCGCCCCCAAACCTCCAGATGCCCCTCCGCATAGAGGGGCTCTGCCTGGTGTCCCGCCGGATCCTGATCGATTGCGATTGCGTCCTTGTTCATCAGGATCTCGCGCGTCTCCGACGTCATCGCTTCAAGATCATTGCCTGCCAACAGCGGAGCAGCCAAAAGGCACCACAGGCTCATATGGGTGCGGTACTCCTCGGCTGTCATGCCGCCGTTGCCCACTTCCAGCATGTCCGGATCGTTCCAGTGCCCGGGGCCGGCAAACCGCGCGAGCCCGGCCTGCTCAAAGCCGATCTCGGCCATGCGGCTGTAGTGGTCGTTGATGTCGCCGGTGGTCCGCCAAAGGTTCCCGCCGACTTCGGAGCCCCACCGCCAAACGGCGCCCCAGCCGTACTGGCAAAGTGAAAACACGATCGGCCGGCCAGTCTTCGCCGTCGCAGTCGCCAGCGCGCGGTGCATGGTTGTGTATACGCCCTGCATAAGTCGGAGAGCTTGGGCTTCTTCCTCCGGTGTGGTTAGGTTCCTCGGATCCTTGCCCAGTTGGCGCGTCATCTCCTTGCGGTAGCCGCACAAGTCGTACTTGAGGTAGTCGATGCCCCAAGCCGCATAGGTGTCTGCATCCTGCTGCTCGTGCCCGAGCGAACCCTCGAAGCCGGCGCACGTCTTGTCTCCAGGCGACGAGTAGATGCCCAGCTTCAGCCCTTTCGAATGCACATAATCGGCCAACGCCTTCATGTCAGGAAATTTATTATTCGTCTGGATCCTGCCCTGGGCGTCGCGCGTGCCCTCCCACGTGTCATCGATGTTGACGTAGGTGTAGCCGGCGTCGCGCATGCCGGAGCTGACCATGATGTCGGCCGTCGCGCGAATCGTGCGATCGTCGACCTTCGCGGCGAAGTGGTTCCACGAGTTCCATCCCATTGGCGGCGTGGGGGCGGCGGGAGCCTGCGCGCGAAGCGCCGGCGTGATCGCAAAGAGCAGGGCAATGCAACGTAGTTTGAGCATGGTTGGAGAGGTCTCCCGTACGGCTCCGGCGAGTATACGTCGCCGAACGTCTCGCGCGCCGGGATAGAACGCCGAAGTTCGCCCGCTCTTGCACACGATTCCGTCTACACTAGAGCTACGGGAAACGAGGAGTAATGCAGAAGTCCAATTTTGTGAACAAAGCAGGAGCCGACGGACGGAAAGAATCCATTTGCACGATTTGTGTGCGCACCGTGCGTGCCGTGGGCGATGAAACGCAAGCCGAGGCCGAAGGCCGGCACGTCTGCAACGGCTTCGATCTGAAACAGACGCTCAGCGAGCCACGCTAACCAGCAAAGCGTCAGTCGTTCTCTCGCCGTATGGCTCGTCCAATCAGCAGAAGCAGAGGAGCAGGGCCACAGTGCTCGGTGCGAAGCCGTGCGAGCGTGGTCTGATGCGACGTTTGTTCTGGCGTCGACACTCGCGAGATGGCCGTGACCGGCATCTTGGCGTCGACTCCGGCTGAAATCAGCTCACCAGCCAGCCTCTCCAGATCTCGTCCCGGCATATAAATCACCAGAGTGGCATCCCCGGGCAGCGGACCGGTCCAGACTGGCTGCGGAGATCTACCCTGTTCCAGGGTGTTTGCCGCAGAGTGCGCCGTCGCGAAGATCAGCTTCGAGGCTGCCGACCGGTCCGTCAGCGGTACCTCGAGCGCAGCCGCGGCCGCAAACGCCGCTGAGACTCCCGGAACAATCTCCACCGGAATCGCCGCTGCCCGCAGCGCCTTCAGCTCCTCAGCGATCCGCCCGAATACCAGCGGGTCTCCGGACTTCAAGCGCAATACCGCATGCCCCGCCTGAGCAGAGCTCACCAGCAGCTGATTGATCTCGGCCTGGGTCACCCGCAGTTGGCCACACCGCTTGCCTACGGGAATCACCTCGGCCCCACTCCCGGCGAGCGCGAGGACCTCCGGCGAAACCAGGTCGTCCGGCAGAATCCGCGTCGCTGACCGCAACAGCCGATGCGCCCGCATCGTCAGCAGGTCCGGATCACCGGGGCCCGCGCCCACCAGGTACACATGGCCGGCCTGCGCATCGCGCTCAGACCCGATGGGCGTCACGCGCCCCCATTTGCCAGCTCACACGCCTGGTCTCGAAGCCACGTCTCGTCGGCAAGCACCACGGATGTCTCGATCTGCCGTCCGGGAACAGTCCAGTACTTTCGCAGAAGCCGCTCCTTCTGTGCGAAACCGACTTGATGGAAACCGTGCGTCTCATAGAAGCGAATGGCCCAGATCGCGGCCGCCCACGTGCCGATGAGAACGGGTCGCGTTGTGAGCTGTCGAAGGTGCCGCAGCAGTTGCGTTCCGATACCTTGCTTCTGGCTCGCGGAGCGCACGTACGCGTGCCGGATAAGGGTCACATCGCCGACCGGCTGAATACCCATCACACCCGTTATGCTTCCGTGCTCCTCGAAAACCCAGAACACTACACCCGCCGCGATTTCGCGCTGGAGCTTCTTGCGCGACATATACGGCTCCTCCCAACGGTCGGCTGGAATCACGCCGCGGTACGCTTCCGCGCCGTCGTTGATCACAGCCCAGATCTGTTCAAAGTCAACCGTACCCGACAGGCGAATCATGCCGGCTCTGTCGCCTCTCCGAGTGGCTCTGTCCGTGGATTCGTTTCCGCATGTCGCCGCGCCAGCGTGCGCGAGGGACAGGCGTCGTACGAGCACACATCGCGCTCCGCCAGCGTATGCAGGATCTCCTTTCGCGCCTGGTTCAATGGCTCGAGTTGCAGCACCTCCCGTCGAAGATTCCCCAACTCCGTCAGCCAGTCGCCCGCGTCCAACGGCAGAAGACCGTTGATCTCCTTTCGCAATCGTTGTGCCAGCGCAGGCGAGTGGCCAGCTGTTGATATCGCAATCTGCAGATCACCGCGTCGTACCACGGAAGGGAAGTAGAAGTCGCAAAAGGGCGGGTCATCCACTGCATTGATCAAGGCACCCATCGCCTCCGCCTCCGCGAAGACCGCGCGGTTTACCGCAGGGTCGTCCGTCGCGGCCACCGCCAGAAAATAAGGAACGCCGCTCCGCTCGAGATCGCCCGCGGAAAATGGTCGAGTGCACAAAGCAATCTCTCCCGCGTCCGCCAGAGCGACGATTCGCTCGTTCGCACGTGTCGCGATCACCGTCACATGCGCCTGCGCCGCAAGCAAAGACTCGATTTTTGACTCGGCAAGCTGCCCAGCCCCCACAACGAGGCAGGGTCGCGCCGTGAGCTTCAGAAAGATGGGGAACAAACTCATACCCCATTGGATGTCTGCCGAACGGTCGACGAAGCGGACCGTCTAAGACCGTCCAAGCCGCAGAAGCACCGGCGCAAAGGTGCACACGAAGGCAGTCAACAGCACGGCGACCAGCGTTGATCGCTGATATCGATAGCTGAAGCACGCCCAGCCGAAGAGGATCCAGAATGCCATATTCGCCGATGCCGCAACATACACCCACGGCGAAAACTTGTGCTGGTCGCGAAAGAAGTTCATCTCCCGCAGCGTCGGAAATGGCGTTGACCGACGGATGGTGCGGCGCAGCACGACCACCGGCAGAAGATTCAGGCAGAGCACCAGACCTACAAACAGAAATGGCGACGACATCTGCGGCAGGTGCGGCACAATCAGCCAGGCGATGCAAAGCGTGAGCAGCACATTCGCGGTCGCACCCGCATTGACCGCCACCGGAAAGTGTCCCATGTCCCACATCCGGTTCATCTGATCAACGCGCTTGTCTGCCGGATCCATCGCTCTCCTGCTCAGCAGTTTACAGTGAAGCCATGGATGAGCTGAAGGCGATCGAATCGGTCTGGCAGTATCCCCGGCCGCCCCGCCTCGAGAGTACCGGACGTAGGCTGCGAATCGAACATAGAGGAACCCTGCTCGCCGACACCGTGCACGGTATGCGCGTGCTTGAAACCAGTCACCCGCCGGTCTACTACCTTCCGCAGCAGGACCTCCAAATGCAGTACCTCGTGCCCTCACCCCACCCATCCAGCACATGCGAGTGGAAGGGGCAGGCGACGTATTGGACGCTTGTCATGCCCGGCGTTCACCTCCCCGACGTGGCCTGGAGCTACGCCCGGCCCACCTCGTCCTTTGCCGGACTCAAGGATCACCTCGCCTTCTACGCCGGCCGCGTTGACCGTTGCACCGTCGACGGCGAGGTGGCTGTCGCCCAGCCCGGCGACTTCTATGGAGGATGGATCACCTCGGGGATCCGGGGCCCGTTCAAAGGAACTCCGGGAACGCTTGGCTGGTAACGCAGGACAAGCACATTCTGCCGTGCAACCCGGCCGCAGTTAGGCGTCAGCCGGTGGCCGACCTGCCGGCGGCGGATCGCGCTCCACCGGCGGGGGTAGCTTGTCCGGCGTCGTGCCGGTCAGGTTCGCCCGCAGTATCTCGTCAGGCGTGCGCCCAAACCATGCCCGCAGATCCTCTCCCGGCTGACGGTCCGTCACATACGCCCGCAGCATCCGCTCGATCGCCTCCGGCACATCGGTCGCTGCTGCGCGATATCCCAAAGGCCGAGCCGGCTTCGCGTACCGGCCAACCGATCCGCCCACGCAGAAAAAAAACGCATCCACAGATCTCCCATCCACCTTCAGCTTCTTGCCCTCCAACCCAATATCCGCAATCCAGTGCTGTCCGCAGGAGTTGGTGCACCCCGTCACGTGCAGCTTAATCTGCTGATCAAATGCCGGCAGGCGCTCTTCCAGTTCGTCCACCAGCCATCGCGCAAAGCCCTTGGTTTCGGTAATCGCCAGCTTGCAAAACTCCGTCCCCGTGCAGGCGATCGCGCCGCGCCAGAATGGCGACACCTCCACTCGCAGATCCATTCGACCAAGTTCGGCGATCAGATCCTGCACCCTGCCATTGGGAATGTTTGGCAGCACAAAATTCTGCATGATCGTCGTCCGTATTTCACCATTGCCAAAGTCTTCCGCCAGTTCCGCAAGCCGTTGAAGCTGATCCCCCGACAGACGCCCGCGCAGAACGGAAGCGCCTACAGACGACATCCCTTCCTGCGCCTGTGGCGTCACCCCGACGTGATCGCGATAGATGTCGTCTGGAATTTGCTCCGCGTCATGCGTTGCGCTCTCCGGAGGGGGATCCAGCTGGTATCCAAGCTTCTGTTCCAGAGCCGCAAGGAACGACTCCGCGGTCCACCCGTGCCGCATGAACAGATATTTCAGCCGCGCCCGCGTCCGATTTTCCCGCAGCTCCGTCTGCTCGCGAAAGATCTCGCAGGACGCAACGGCCACAGCCAACGCCTGGTCCTGCTGGACGAACGCGGGCAGCCGCAATGCCATGTGGGGCTCGGCCGAAAGGCCGCCGCCGACCCGAAGCGTGTACCCCACCTCCCGGCCGCCATCCGGCCCGATCCGCGCCACCGCCGTAAACCCAAGGTCATTGATCTCCGGGTACGAGCACCAGAGTGGGCACCCCGTCGCTGAGATCTTGAACTTGCGGGGAAGATTGTAGAAGTCCGGATTCGCCGTCAGCACATGCGCGATCTCTCGCGCCAGAGGGCTCGCATCCACCAACTCGTGGCTGTTCAGCCCGGCCAAGGGACACCCGGTGACGTTCCGCACCACATCCCCGCACGCGCCCTTTGGCGAGAGGCCCACGACTGTCAACTGGTCGATCGCCTCGACCAGCGCCTCGATCGTCAGCCAGTGCAGTTGAATATTCTGCCGCGTCGTAAGATCCGCCAAGTTGCGGGCATGCGTGCGCGTGATCTCTGCGATCACCCGAAGCTGCGTGCTGTTCAGGATTCCGTTCGGCAGGCCGATCCGCATCATGAAGTACTCGGTCGCCTTGCCCTCGCCACCAACGCCACCCACCGCACCCAGGCCATCCCCCTGTGTGTACACACCCCACCATTTCAAGTAAAGACCGGCCCACTCCGGCAGCACCGCCCCGCGCCCCTCCCGGGCGAACCGGCGCACCTCGTCCCACGCCTCCCACGGGTTCTTCTCAAGCTTGAGGCGTTCGACGCGCTGGGCCTTGGTTTCCTTGGGCGAGGCGGCAGCGACGGAAGGCGTGGTGGTGTCAGGCATGGAGGGGAGTCCTTTTGACCGCTGTTCCACAGCGAAAAAGGCCCACGGTCGGATCGTAGGCGCATGGTCTTAACGGATGGTGGGTAGCAGCGGTCAAACTAGCTGGCAAGGAGACCCTGCGCTCGAGCGGCCCGACGACACTGACGTTGCATGCGAGCGCGCGGCATGACATAACGCTATCCGCGGACACCGGAGGCGTCAAGGGACGGGGTCGTTCTCCTTTTCGCACGTCATCAGATCTCGCTTCCGGTCCGCAGCAGTCAACAACTCAGTCCGATTGAGCCCGGGTTAAACGCCGCGAGCGGCGGAAAGCCTACGATGCAGTCCCGGAACCAAACGGGAATCTGGGAACCGAAGAGACCGCACTCGTGCTCCAGAAAAGGCGCCCGATCTTCCTCGATCTCGCCCGCACGGAGCTGGTTCGAAGGTCCTGTGTACCAAGAGCAGCGCATGTCCGGGTGCCACACTTGCTTCGCCTCGCTCGGCACGCGCCTGGCAGAGACTACTTCTTCGCAAACACGTCTCCCATGCGCCGGATCTGCGCGCCCACGCTTCGCAACTTCTCCTCGAATCGCTCGTACCCACGATCAAGGTGGTACACCCGATCCAGAATAGTCTCCCCATCCGCCACCAGCGCTGCCAGGACCAGCGAAGCGGAGGCGCGTAGATCCGAGCACATCACCGCCGCCGATTGCAACTCACTCTTGCCCCGGATCGTTGCCGTTCGACCGTTCACGGCAATATGCGCACCCATCCGATTGAGTTCGCCCACGTGCATGAACCGGTTCTCGAAAATATTCTCGGTCACCGTCGTTGTACCCTGCGCTTGCGTTGCCAGGGCCATGAACTGCGCCTGCATGTCGGTCGGAAATCCAGGGTACTCTTCGGTCGAAATATCCGTCGCTTGCAGACTCCCGCCGGACCGGACCCGAACACAGTCCGTCCCGATATCGAGTCGCACGCCGGCCTGTTCCAGCTTGCCCAGCAGCGACCCGAGATGAGCCGGATTGAGGCCGTCTACGTTGAGGTCGCCGCCCGTGATCGCTCCAGCCAACAGAAACGTGCCTGCCTCGATTCGGTCCGGGTTGATACGATGCCGTGCACCGTGCAGCTTTGTTACGCCCTGCACGTGCATGGTGGAGGTTCCCGCGCCCTCAATCTCCGCGCCCATTGCCGTCAGCAACGCCGCGAGGTCGGTTACTTCCGGCTCGCGAGCGCAGTTCTCAAACACCGTCTCGCCCTCTGCAAGCGTCGCCGCCATCAGCAGATCTTCCGTGCCTGTCACCGTGATCTTGTCAAAAACGATGTGCGCCCCGCGGAGCCGATTCGTCCGAGCCTCCAGGTAGCCATGCTCTTGGGTGATAGTCGCCCCCATCGCCTCTAATCCCTTGATGTGCAGGTCGATCGGCCGTCCCCCGATCGCGCAGCCACCCGGCATCGCCACCCGCGCAATCCCCGTACGCGCGATCAGCGGGCCAAGCACAAGAGAGGACGCCCGCATCGTTTTCACAATCTCGTATTTCGCCACGGGATCCGACAGCACGCCGCACTTAATACGTGTCCGGTGCTGCGCACGGCCATAGCCAAGTTCAACCTCGGCCCCCATGCTGGCCAGCAGCCTGCGCTCGGTCTCGATGTCGCGGACCTGCGGAATATTCTCGAGAACTACCTCATCTTCAGTCAAAATCGCGGCGGCCATGCAGGGGAGCGCCGAGTTTTTCGCGCCCGAAACCTTGATGCTGCCGAGCAGAGGATTACCGCCACGAACGACAAACTTATCCATCGCTCTAGTGTACGAAGGAGCACCGTGAAAGAACCAGAGGGGAGGTGTACGTTCGGAGTCCCTCACCGTTTTACGCAGAACTGAAACCTAGCGCAGGTTTTTCAACATCGCCGCATCGGCTTTACCAAGCAACCGAGATGAACAACCGCGCCCTCAGATTCGGAGCGCCCAACCAGCCGAGCACTACTCAGCCTGCGCTAGCGACATCTGATGCCGCACGTCCGACCCGCGCACCCAGAAGATCACATCTTCCGCAATGTTCGTCGCATGATCCGCCGCCCTCTCGAGATTGCGCGAGACAATGATCGCGTTAAGCGCCTGCGTCGAGACCAGCGAGTGCTGCTGCATCACCTCCACCAACTCGGCCTGCACTGTCCGATTCATATCGTCGACCTCATCATCCATCGCCAGGACAGATTCAGCGAGCTTCGCATCCGCCTCCAGCAACGCCTGAATCGCGCGCCGAATCATCACCCGTACCTTCTCTCCCATGTCCGGGATGTCGATCGGTAGAGAAATCTGCGGCAGATCCCGCATCTGCTCCGCCCTTTGCGCGATATTCGACGCCTGATCGCCAATCCGTTCCAGATCTCCGTTGATCTTGATCACCGACAGAATGAACCGCAGATCGATCGCCATTGGCTGCTCCTTTGCCAGCAGATCGTAAGCCATCTCGTCCACATCCCGTTCCGCCGCATTGATTGCCTCCTCCACCTCCCGTACGTGCTCGGTCAGCCCCATGTCACCGGTCATGTAGGCTTCCAGCGAAAACTCCAGTGATTGCTGCGACAGGGCAGCCATCGCTAGCAATTTGTCTTTCAAAGCAACCAGCTGTTGCTGGAAATGAATACGCGGCATAGAGGGGCCCTTGACGAACAGATTCCTTATTGTCACTCAAAGTGTGCGAACGCACCGTAAGAAATCCTTACGGCGTGGCAAGTCCGTAAAGATCGTACGGTGCTCTATCGGTACAGCAAATACGGGTTCCGCCGCATGCGGAAACGCGCAAGTCCTTCGTCCCAGCCCAACGCAATCCGTCGGGGGTCGACGCCCCTTTCGAGCTTTTGCATCGTTTCCGCGTTGGCCACCAGCGTCTTAGCTTTTTCCATCTCAAACTGCGCCGGATACAGGTGATGCAACGCCGACAGCAGCTCTATCCCGAGCTCTGCTGAATCCAGCGCCGTCGGGTCTTTCGCCGTCATCCGAACTCCCTCGATCGACTGCCCATGGTAGGGGTACCGGTTCTCGTTCTCAGCCACGGCAAATTTCGTCTTCTCAAACAGCATCCCCGGAATCCGCCTTCCCTCCAGGAAGTTTGCCAACTCCGCCCCATCAATCCACGGCGCCCCAAGCACCTCAAACGGTGTTTCCGTCCCCCGACCGACAGAAATATTTGTCTGTTCAATCAGACCAACTCCGGGGTAAAGCACCGCTGCCCGTTCTGATCGCAGATTTGGGCTCGGGTTCACCCATGGCACGCCGGTGGCGTCAAAATAGTCCACTCTCCGCCACCCGTCCATCGGTATCACGGTCAGCTGTGTCCCGAGACGTTTCTCCCCATTGACGTACCGAGCCAGCTCCCCCAGTGTCATGCCATGGCGCACCGGCACCGGCATGTAATCCGTGTAGTTCTCCGACCCCGCATCGGAGACCGGTCCCTCCACAGCGACACCGCCAAGGAGCGCCGGCCGGTCCAGCACCACCAGGTCCAGCCCCGCTTTCGCGCACGCCTCAACGAAATACCCGGTCACCGTCTCGTACGTATAAAACCGCACACCCGCATCCTGCAGGTCGATCACCACGGCATCCAACTTACTCAAGTCCTCCATCTTCGGCCGACGATCCGCATCCTTTGCCCCATAAAGCGACGTCACAGGCAGCCTTGTCACACCATCGACAGACCTCCCAATCTCCGTCGAGTCCTTCGCTCCCGTAATCCCGTGCTCCGGCGAAAACAGCGCCGTCAGCACCAGCCCCGGAACTGCCCTTGCCGCGTCGACCGCAAGCACATCGACGGTGCGCCGCCCCGCATGGTCCAGCCCGGTCTGATTCGTCAGCAAACCCAGCCGCAGTTTTCCTTCGTGCCGCGCCAACATCCCCTGCAGCGCCGCGAACTTCGTCCTCTCAAGCACATCCACGCCTGTCAGCACCGCACCCGACCCTGTGCCGTCCGCTCCCGTCCTGTCAACTTCTGAACCCAGCCTTCCGCTTCGGCCAGAAGTCGCCGCGTGACTACCAGCGAACCCCAGGTTCTCGCCAGCCTGGGGAGCTGACCCCGCCTGCCCAGCAGTTCCATAGAGATGCAAGGCCCGCCCTACCGCTGTAGCCACCTGTCCCCGCAGCGGCGAGATGGTTGCGCGGCCCCGCGGATGAATCGCATTCGCCAGCAGCACCACGTACGTGTTGCTCCCCGGATCCATCCACAGGCTCGTTCCGGTAAACCCCGTGTGCCCAAAGCTCCCCACCGGAAACACCTCGCCCCGCGGC
>CALMVL010000342.1 GCA_937873265.1 uncultured Granulicella sp. | reverse complement strand
GGCGTGGGTGTTGGGATGGGGGTGGTGCCGCCGGAGCCGGAACTGGAGCTGCATCCGAAAAGGCCGACCGCGAGGAGAAAGAACGCGGTGTGAAGGCAGGTTCGGCGAGGAGGCGATGCGCGGTGCATGTTTCGATCTCCTTAGGAAGTTGCAAGGAGCAGCTGGGCTCCTGGGAGTGTTCCCGCGCATGCGCCGGAGCTGATTGCGATCTGCGTAACGGTGAGGGTGGCGGCAGTGGGGTCCATGGTTCCGGTGAGGGTGATCTGCGCTCCGGTGGGATCATTGGTGGTGAATGTCAGTTGGAAGTCGCTGCCGGTCACGTAGGTTGTTGTCGTGTTCGAGGTTCCCTTGTTGAAACACGCGATGCCGGCGAAGGTGGCGGAGCCGCTGACACGGAAGGTGCCGTCGCCCTGGTCGGCGCTGGCTTGCGTGAGGTTCAGATTCAGCGTTTCGTTGCCGTTGCCGGTGACGGGGCCGGCGTAGGTTCCGGTGAGGGCGGCGTACTTGGTGCCGGCGAGGGTGCCCGTGGTGCCGTCGGCGCAGCCCCCGGTGATTTTGAACGGACCCTGCAGATGGGTGTTGGTGGCGTCCGGGCTGACCTGCATGGTGAGGTACTGACCGGTGTCTGAAAAAGAGAAGAGGGTGAGGTTCGCGGTGGTGAGGGTTCCCTGGAGGGGAAGCAGGGGGATACCGTTGAAGCAGCTATCGGGCTGGGCGAGCAAAAGGGCGGTGGCGGAGGTCGTTCCATCGGCGGCCTGGGGGAGGATGTCGATGGCGCCGGTGAGCTGATTGAAGGGGGCCGTTCCCTGCGTGGTGGTCACGTCGAACTGCCAGTTGCCGGTGAGGGGTCCGGCGGACGTGGGTGTGGGTGCGTCGGAGTTGCGGTAGAAGATGTTGCTGCAGCCGGTCGTGGCGAGGACAAGAAGGAGTGTGAGGCTGCTGTAGCGGGCGGTGTTGAGGCACATTCGGGGGAGGTTTCGCTGGAGAGTCATGCCTGTTCCGGGGAGTTCAGTTCGCCTAGTTTCATGATGGCTCAGGCTGGAGATACTTTCTAATCGACTGATCCTGGTCTGACTGCGATGCGAGGTGTCCCTAGCGAGAGGACGCTTTCGCCGCAGCTCCAAGGTACGCGACGCAGGGTGCGTTCCGCCATAACGATTGTGACTGGACGGTAACCCCGGTAACGGGGCGTCAGGGAGGGGCGATGAGGGTGAATTGCGGCGTTGCTGAACCTCGTGCGATGGACGGTGACACGCCCGTCCAAACACGCGATGGTCCTACTTAGTGCGCGCGCGTGACTTGGCCGTCAGATAGGCGAATCTGCAGGGTCTCGCTCCACTGCGTGTGATACAGCAGAAAATGGCTGTCCGGGGAGAAGGCGAGGGAGCCACCCGAGAACCATTTTGGCGTCGCATCGGTTTCGATGGACATGCTGTCGGGGCTCCTATGCTCCGGCGTCCACAGATCGGCGAGCATAAACGCTCGGACAAGGGTTCCCGTGAACTGCCGCTTTTTGTAGATCCGAAGGACGGATTGGCCAAACGAGCCCGGCGTGATCCCCACAAGAACGACAGTCTGCCCATCATCGCTGATGAGGGGCCAAAACAGTTGACGGCCATCGGCGCCGTCCAGAGCGATGCGCCAGCTAGAGGCGGTTTCTGACCAGAACGGAACGGCGGCGGTCAGGCGATCCTTCGCGTTGAGGAACGGTTCTCGATCGAGCACCTGGTACGTGGTACGGACAACGCGGCGGACCGCGTCTGGATCGAGGCTGTCGAACTCGCGTTGGGTGAGGATGAGGAAACGTCCGTTGGGGGAGGTTGACGCCACGACATTCGGGGGAAGGGGGCTGGCGACCAGTGCGACTGCGGTGGCGAACAGCAACGCGGTGAGGAGTAGGAGATGCGAGCAGCGGTGCGACATGCGGAACTCCTTGCCCGGACTAGCGGGCGTTGGGGAGAAGGCCTTGCTCGACGAGGACGGGTGGGGGGCGGTGGTGGGTGGCCTGCTCGTAGGCGTAAGCGTAGCCGAGAAGTTCGCCGTCGTGCCAGGGGCGGGCGGAGATCTCGAGGCCGAAGGGTAGGCCGGAGGGGAAGAAGCCGCCGGAGACGACGATGGCGGGGACGCCGATCATGTTGACCCAGGAGGTGTCGGAGTGGGGGCCGCCGGAGATGGTGCCGTCCTGCGGCATGGTTTCGTCCACCGGCGGCATCTGGATGGCGGGATAGAGATACCCGTCAAGGTGAAGACGATCCAGCTCTGATTCATAGAGCGCGAGTAACTTGCGTTTCGGACCCAGGAAGTTGGCTTGGGCCTGTGGATCGGATTCGAGTTGAGCCTGCTGGATTTTTGGCACATCCATCATGCCGGTCTTAGTGCCGCCGATGACGACCGAGGGAATCTGTTTGCCGGTGGCTCGCTCGTACTCGGCTGCAGAGTGATACTGCGCGGGACCAAAGTTGGCGAGATACTTGTCGGTGCCCTCACGAAGGTAGGGCAGGGTACAGATGTGTGAGGCCTCTTCGGCGAAGCTGTCAGGCAGGATGGCGGGATCGATGAGTACGGTTGCACCCGCCGCTCGGATCTCGTCCACTG
>CALMVL010000341.1 GCA_937873265.1 uncultured Granulicella sp. | reverse complement strand
AGAACATGGTCCACGTGCGGCTTTCGCCAATGGGAAACCGAACGAAAACGCCATTCGATTCGAATTGAATTGGCATTGGTGAAAGCGACTATTTTTTCGCCTTCAGGAGTTGAAATGTGTTTATTGACGCACGTGAAGGCGGGATGTTTACTCAGAAGCGGTTACTCACGCTGCAGCAGTGCTGCAGTGTTGGCGGTCATGTTAAGAGTGCCGCGATACGTGCGAAGCATGGGTCGTTGATCTCAACGTAGCGACTGGCCGTGGTAGCCGACTGTGATGTCGCGTCAGTTCGGCTTTGCGCAGGATCCGGAGGGCATGCAGTGCAGCAACTCCGGTCCTCCTCAGATGACCGACGAGCAGATCGCTGCACTCATGGCCGGCTTCAGGCAATCTCAGCCGGACGTGTTTGCAGACCTACAGCAGCAAGCTGCGCAGAGATAAGACAGATCATTAGATTCACCTCTTCACAGATTTCCTGGCACAAGCTGGGGGACACTGCAAGTGGCGCTGATAGCTGTCTGTATGAAGCTCCATGAGCAAGCTTGTACACAGCAACTGCAACCCTTTGCTCAACAGGGACAGCACGGCGCATGTTGGTGTCCTGACGCTCGATGAAAGGCCTGAGCTCTTTACAAAGCTTCATGAATGTGGGATAAGTCATTCTGAACTGCTGCACAAATTGCTTGTCCCGCTGTCTGGCAGACATCTCATTCACAAAGGACCCAGTCACAATCTCAAACCACCAGTGGGTGGACCTGCAGCACTACTAGCTGATTACATCATCAGCTGCAGGGCCAAGCATAAGCACAGGCTGTCCTACCTGGGATAGCTCCACCACTCGCGGCCATACCACTGCTCCCAGTGGGCTATTTGCTGCAGCATTTCACAAGCTTGCACGAGACAGCCGGAGTATTCCTCCTGACGGATCAGTGCCATGTGACAGGCAACAAAGATCACCGCTTGGACGACCGCAAAGAGAGTCGCAATCATGGCGTACTTTGACATGTTGCAGGTGCGACTAGTGGGCGGGCCCGCTTGACCTAACGACACCTTGAACGGCCGCGCTTCACGGTGTCTGCGGCCAATAAAGAATGTTCAGTCCCGTGTGGACACTGAAGGGACTGAATCCCGTTTTTGCATGAGGATTCTGGGTCAATAGTGGCGTAATGAAATAATGCAGTTCTGTCGTGTGGACGGGGCCTTAGAGGGTATTTCTCACTGGTGGATTACCGTCGTGAATTAGTGTACGTAATGAGTGGAAACCGGTTTAGCTATCGGATTAAGATCGATTGAGCATCGGATTAGTGTGAGTTCTCTAAACCACCTCTC
>CALMVL010000340.1 GCA_937873265.1 uncultured Granulicella sp. | reverse complement strand
GCCTCGGTACTGCGTCTTCAGTGCTAAAACGGAAGCGGAAGACGGTACGTCACATCCTGCCCTGGAACGTCAAATGTCTCGATTCTCTGCACGCCTGCTGGTTTCTCTGCCCTGTGTTGCCGCCGCGCTCCTCCTCACCTCCATCGCCCAGGCCAACACCATCAACGCTGTCGCCTATTGCAACATCTCCGCCGCCGATGCCGCCAGCACTCCAGTTCCAGGAGCTACGCCCTCCGGAACCGAGTGCGCCACCTTCACCGCTAGTTCCATTGACTTCTTCAACGGCAACGGCAACACCCTCGGCAGCTTCCTGAACTACTACGGCGTCATCCTCGGCTCCGTAAATTACCTGAACGGATTCACCGCTGACTCAGACCTCGACGACTCCTTCTTCCAGTTCACCGGCAGTGCCCACTTCGTTCAGGGCCAGACCTACAATGCAACCCATGATGATGGAACCGTGATGACCGTGGATGGCAACACCGTGGTGAACGCGCCCGCTCCCACCGCACCGGTCGACACCCAGTTCGTCTTCAACGAGGCCACCGGAAACTACGATTTCGTCTACGACTACACCGAGCAGATGGGAGGCTCGACCTACAACACCGACGCCACCCTTGACCCCGTTCCCGAACCCGCCAGCCTCCTCCTTCTCGCAACCGGCGGCGCCCTCGCCCTGTTCTACGCCCGTCGCCGCAACCTGCGCACCCTCTGACTTCCTCGCCTAACCGACAGGGGAGCAGCGGCTTCTTGTGTCATTCCCGAAAGGAATCTGCGCCTTGACGCTGCCGTTTGCCTTTCTGCTCTCGCCTCCCCCGTCCTGCTCTAAACTAGAACGATGCTCGACGAATCCACCTTCCGTCGCGAAGTCGATCGCGCCCTCGACTCCCTCAAGAGATCCCTCATCGCCGCCGAAGAAAAGGGCGGTTTTGAGGCCGAAGAAAACAACGGCGTGCTCAACATCCTGTTTGAAGACCGGCCCGGCAAGTTCGTTCTCACCCCCCAAACGCCCGTCCGCCAGCTCTGGATCTCGGCCCAATCCACCTCGTTCAAGCTCGAGTGGGACGAGACGAAACACGCGTTCCTTCTCCCCAAAACCGGCGAAGAGCTCAAGATGCTCACCCAACGTCTTCTTCGCGACCACCTCGCCGATCCCAGCATTACCCTCGTCTAACTTCCGCCAGAAGCCTTTGGGGGTGGATGGCGTACTTCTTTCTCGAAGTAGGTACACTGGACTTATAGACAGACCTCGCCATGGGTACCATCTCCGGCCAAGCCCGCCGGGTGGGACGCGGCGCCGTAAGTGGTTGAATCGAGATATTTTGCTGAGAAGTGACCTGGAATCAATAGGCTGCGGGCGATCTTATGTCGCAAATCGAAGATTCCAAGTCACTTGGGCAGGACAATACCCCCCCGGGGGGGGAAGGGGCAGCCACTCCCCTGCTCTCGGTCGCTATCATCACCCGGAACGAACAGGAAAACCTCGGGAGAACCCTTGCAGGCGTCCAGTTTGCGCAGGAAATCATCGTTGTCGACTCCGGCTCCACGGACCGAACCGTCGAGATAGCGCGCTCCTTTGGAGCCCGCGTCATCACCGAGCCGTGGAAGGGCTTTGCCGCGCAGAAGAACTCCGCCATCCAAAAGTGCACCGGAACCTGGATCCTGTCACTCGACGCCGACGAAGAGCTCTCCCCCGAACTCGCCCGGCAAATTCAGGTGCTTCTCCCGTCCAATCCGCCCGTTGACGCCCTCTTCCTTCGCCGCCGCAACCTCTTCCTCGGTCGATGGATCCGTCACGGCGGCTTCTACCCCGACGCGAAGCTTCGTCTGTTTCGTCGCGACGCGGCCAGCTTTGCCTCTCCCTTCGCCGACCGCCCCGTCCACGAAACCATCGCCTTCCGCGGCGCGGCAGACACCCTCGACTTTGACCTCATCCATCACGCCTATCCAACCCTCGAAAGCTACCTCGAGCACATGAACCGCTACTCCTCGCTCGGCGCCGACCTGCTCGTCGCGAAACGCCGCACCAGCCGCTCGCTCCTCGCCTTCGTCTGGAACGTCTTCTACGTCCCTCAGCTCACCTTCGCCTGGAACTACCTCGTTCGCCTCGGCTTCCTGGACGGCCGCGAAGGCCTTCTGCTGCACCTGTACCACTCCGTCTACGTCAGCTGGAAGTACAGCAAGGCGTGGCATTTAGCGCGCGCCGCGAACGGTGCCGCGACCAACCTCCACGCCGATCCAAACCCGTCGCCCGACACACAGGAGGCCTCGCGCTCTCGATGACCCATCGCTTCCAGCTCGCCTCCATGCTCATCCTCGCCACCTCGCCGCTCCTCGCCCAAACAGCCGCCGAGCCCGCTTTACTGACGATTGCGACCCGAACCGCCGGCATGCAGCGTACCGCGGGCCTGCTTCCGCTCGATTACGACCCACGCACCGGCAAGCTTTACCTCGAGGTCCAGCTTCAGGCCGACGGACACAGCACCGACCTCCTCTACCTCCATTCCCTTCCCTTCGGCATCGGCTCGAACGACGTCGGCCTCGATCGCGGCCAGCTCGAACCACTCGGCGGTGGTGCACCCAACCGGCGCATTGTCCATTTCGAGCGTCTCGGTCCCAGGGTGCTGCTCGTGCAGTCGAACCTGGCCTTCCGCTCCTCCGCGTCCGATCCCGCCGAGCAACGGTCCGTTCTAGAGAGTTTCCCGACCTCTGTCCTCTTCGGCTTCAAGGTCGAGGCGGAAGATCCCGCTTCACGAACAGTCCTGGTCGACGCCAGCGAGCTAGCCTTGCGCGACATCCATGGGGTCTCCGAAGCACTCACCGACGCGCATCAAGGCACCTACCGCGTCGACGCGACACGTTCGGCCATTGCGCCCGAACGCACCAAGGCCTTCCCCCGAAATACCGAGCTCGAAGCCGTCCTCACCTTCACCACGGACGACATCTCGCATGCCAACTTCCTCGCCGACGTTGCTCCCGACAGCCGCGCTGTCACCGTCCGCGAGCACCAGAGCTTCGTCGCGCTTCCCGAACCGGGCTTCACCCCGCGCCGTTTCGACCCGCGTTCCGGCTACTTTCCCGAGGGTTACCGCGACTACTCCGCGCCGCTCGGCAGCGACCTCGACCAACAATTCATCCTCCGTCATCGGCTGATCAAGCGTGACCCACGCTGCACCGCCCGCTGCGAGCCCGTCGCTCCCATTCAGTACTACGTCGATCGCGGCGCGCCCGAGCCCATCCGCTCCGCTCTGGTCGAAGGCGCACGCTGGTGGGACCAGGCCTTCCAGGCCGCCGGCTGGGCACCCAACACCTTTCGCGTGGACGTCCTGCCCGCGGACGCCGATCCGATGGACCTTCGCTACAACATCATCCAGTGGGTTCACCGCTACACCCGCGGCTGGAGTTACGGCGACACCATCTTCGATCCGCGCACCGGCGAGATCCTCAAGGGAAACGTCACGCTCGGCTCCCTTCGCGGCCGGCAGGACTACCTGATCGCCGAAGCCCTGCTCGCGCCCTACGCACACGGCGAACTTCCCCTGGACGACCCGGCGAAGAACCCGATGCTCGCCATGGTTCTCGGGCGCATCCGCCAGCTCGCCGCGCACGAGACCGGCCACACCCTTGGCCTCGCTCACAACTTCGTCGCCAGCGCGCTAACGCCCGAGCACCCGAACGGCACCTCCGTCATGGATTACCCGCATCCCTGGATCACGCTCGGCGCGAACGGCGTCCCCGATCTTTCACACGCGTACGCCGTCAACATCGGCAGCTGGGACAAGGTCGCGATTGACTTCGGCTACCGGGAGTTCGACACCGCCGGCCGCGACGCGCATCCGATCGAGTCGCCCACCCAGGATCGCAAGATCCTCACCGACGCCATGGCGCGCGGTCTCTACTTCATCACCGACGAGGACGCCCGACCGCTCGGCAGCGCGCACCCCTATGCTCACCTTTGGGACAATGGGCAGGATCCGGCCGATGAACTGAGCCGCATCCTCACCCTCCGCGAGGCAGCCCTGAAGCGCTTCGGCATCGGCGCGATCCGGCCCGGTCAGCCGCTGGCCCAGCTGGAAGACACGCTCGTCCCGCTCTACCTGCTGCACCGCTACCAGACCGAAGCCGCGGCAAAAGAGATCGGCGGCCTGGACTACCGCTACAACCTCGCCGGCGACGCGCAGCCGCTGCCCACGATCGTCAGCCCGGAAGCGCAGCGAAAGGCACTCGCCGCCGTCTTGCGCACCCTTTCGCCCGAGGTCCTCACGCTTCCGGAGCCTCTGCTCGCCCTGCTGCCGCCGCGCCCGCCGGGCCTGCCGCGCACCCGCGAGTCGCTGGCCGCGGCCACTGGCCTCACCTTCGATCCGGTTGCGTCGGCCGAATCCGCTGCCGACCTCACGCTCGCTCTGCTGCTCAATCCGGAGCGCGCGGATCGCCTGGTGGAGGACCATGCCCGCGACGCGCAGTTTCCCGGCCTACCCGAGGTACTCGATCAGCTCATCGCCGCCACCTGGAAGCTGCCGCATGCGTCCGGTCTCGCCCTCACCGTGCAGCGTGCGGTCGAGGCCCGCACCGTGGAAGCGCTGCTCGCCCTTGCTTCCAACCCGGAAAGCTCGGCCGAAGCTCGCGCCATCACACGCGACCGTCTCCTCGCGCTCAAGGTGCTCCTCCATCAGCCCACCGTCAACGGAGCAGCCGACCCGGTCGCAGCAGCCCTCACCGCCCGCATCGAAGAGTGGCAACACGACCCCGCCAGATTCGCTCCGGCCAAACCTGTCATGGCCCCGCCGGGCATGCCGATCGGAGACGACGAGTTCTAGGCCAGCGGTACCGATCTCTGAAACCCCCAAGGCGCTCTGACGCAACAACCCCGGAAGGCCTGGGGACGCCCCGCGTGCGCTACCAGGGAACGGATGCGCCCAGGTGGAAGTAGCCGCCGGTCGGTCCGTCGTTTCCCAGCGTAGCCAGCTCGACTGAGGTCTTCGCGCCCTCCTCGAGTTCGATCTTCGCGTGAGGCCCGCCCATCTCGGTCTTCACCCAGCCGGGGTGCGCGGAGTTGACCTTGATCGATGTATCGCGCAGCTCGTCCGCAAGGTGAATCGTGAAGCTGTTGAGCGCCGCCTTGGACGCGTCATAAGCGAAGGTCTTCGCGCTCAGCGCCCCGTCCGTTGCATGCAGCGTCAGCGAGCCGAGCACGCTCGACAGGTTCACGATGCGTCCCGCGTCGCTCTTGCGCAGCAAGGGCAGCATCGCAGAGGTAAGCGCGATCACGGCAAAGAAGTTGGTCTCAAAAGTTTCTCGAAGGATCCGAGCGTCGGTCCGGCTCGTCGTGTTATCCGCGGCCATGTCTTCAAGCAGCACGCCGGCGTTGTTGACCAGCACGTCGAGCTTGCCGAACTCGCCTTCGATCCGCGCCGCGAGCGCGGCAATGTCGCTCGCGCTGAGTAGGTCGAGCTTGGCTGCCCGAGCGTCAATGCCCTGCTGCTTCAACGTCGCCGCGGCTGCGTCCCCCTTCTTGGTGTCACGCGCGCCAAGCAACACCGTGAACCCTTTTGCGCCGAGCTGCCGCGCGGTCTCGAGGCCGATTCCCCTGTTTGCTCCGCTGATCAGCGCGACCCTGTCTCCGTTGCTCATGCTGCCTCCTCCTGGCTCTTATCCGGTTTGGCGTCTGGGATGTGGAACTCGCGAAAGCGCTCGCGGTACTGCTCAGGGAGCGGTCGCCGTTGCATATCCCGGCCGACAACGACGTGCACGGTCGACCCCTCGCAGAGCAGCACCTCATCCGCCGCGCGAACGATCTGGTAGGCAAAGCGGAGGATCGAACCGCGCACGCTGGCCAGGCGCGTGCGCACAAGCAGCTCCTGATCATAGCGCGCGGGCGCTTTGTACCGCGCGGTCGCCTCGACGACGGCGATCAGGCAGCCCTCATCCTGCTCCAGCCTGCTGTAGTCGAGCCCCATTTGACGGATCAGTTCGACTCGGCCAATCTCGAACCAGACAAAGTAGTTGGCGTGGTACACGACACCCATCTGGTCGGTTTCGGCGTATCGGACACGAACGCGCGCTTCGCCCAGCACTGCTGCACTCTCAGCCATATGCTCCAGTCTAATGGGCGGCGTGCGTCGGCCCGGGCGATGCCTACGCCCGCTTGCGGCGGATCAGGTCTGCGCCGCCCGAGAACAGCAATCCGCCGAGGCAGCACCAGAAGACGACCTCCACCGCCTGCAACTCGCGCTCCGCCGAGGTCGGCTCGCAGGGCTCGGTGGGGATCCTGGTCTGCTGCTCGTCGACGCTGGCCATCTGGTGCCGTCCCGTTCCGCACGGAGCACCGCCGGTGAAGTGGAGCAGCGCGAGCACAAAGGCGAGCAGCACCACCACCACAGCAAAGACCATCGTTGGACGAGAGATCATGCGGGCACGCGATTTTCGAG
>CALMVL010000339.1 GCA_937873265.1 uncultured Granulicella sp. | reverse complement strand
CCCGTATCCTCATCCCCAGCCTCCGCCGGCACAGCTGTCGGCGGAGCCAGCGGCGTCAACGGCACCCCCCGCGGCTGGAAATAACTCCGCTCATACATCGCCCGATAAAACTGCCCCGTCAGCTCCGCCGCCTTCGGCCCAAACGTCGGCCGCCCACCCTCCAGAAAGATCACCGTCACAATCCGCCCCGTCGGCGTCTCCGAGTAACTCCCAAACCACCCAAACCGCGTTCCATTGTTCGAGCACGTCCCCGTCTTGCCAAACACCGGAAACGCATTGAAGTTCGCCCGCAGGCTCCGCGCCGTCCCAAACGGCTCATTCACCGCACCCGCCATCCCCGGCCGCATCTCCGGCAGGATCGGCGCAATATCCAGAATGCGCTTCACCTTGGGCGTGAAGTTCTTCGCTTCCCCCTGCGTCTCCGGATGCTGCAGGTAATAGAGCGTCCCGCCGTTGGCAATCGCCGACACGATCGCCCCCAGCTGCAGCGGCGTCATCGAAACGCTCTCGCCAAACGAGCACATGCGCCCCACCCCGCCCAGCTTCTGCGGCAGCTCCGTATCCGGGTACGTGCCCAGCTGCTCCCCGGGGATGTTGTACCCCGCCAGCTCGCCCAGCCCAAACATGTTCGCGTAGTGCTTCACGCGCTCAAACCCCATCGTCCGCCCCAGCACCTCAAAGTACGGGTTGATCGATTTCGCCAGCGCATAATCCAGGTCCACCCGGTATCCGCCGCCCAGGCTCACCGGCGTATCGTGCTTGATCAGCCCCTCTTCGAGCGCCGCCAACGCTACCGTCAGCTTGATCGTCGAGCACGGCTCCGCCCCGCTTGAAAGCGCCAGCTTCTGGTTCACCATCGCCAGAATGCGCCCACTCGAAGGATCGATCGCCAGCGCCGTCCCATTCATATTCCCCAGCGCCTCGATCGCCGCCGCCCGCACCACCGGGTCCTCGCCGGCCGTGATGTCCCCCTCGGTCACATTCTCCGCAAACGAATTGCCCGTAAAGTGTTCGGCATACCGCACCCGCCGCACCGTCGTGATGATCCGCCCGTTCCGTCCCCGCCGGCGCACCGTCATAAACCCTGAAGCGGCTCCCCTTCGTCGGGCGCCCGTGACGCGCATCCGCGACGAAGCGTGGGCTCGCGCGGCCGAACTGTGAATCCCCCTTCGCACCGGCGTGGCCGCCCGGCTATGCCGCACCATCTTCGTGGGCTTCGCGCTCGCGGTCATGGCCATACCCGCACACAACAGAAACGCCAAGGTAGCCCGCAACCAAGTCTTCATGCCAAAAAGTCCCTCAGCCAACCCGCGCATCGTCTCTGTCAACCATCGGCGTGCTGTGCACAAACTCTAACCCCGGTTCGCAAACGTTAGTTGCCGCGCCGGAGAAAGGCCGGAATGTCAAGCTCATCGCCGACGTGGTCTTGTGGTGCAACGGAGCCGGAACCGGAAGTCGCGCCCCGGACAGGCTCCGATGCTGCTCTGGCAAACTCCGCTTCCGCACGTTGGACGCGCGGCAGCAGCGGAACGTCTTGCCGCTCGCCCCCGCTGGGCGCCTCCAACGTCGAAACCGGGCGCTCCTCCGTCCGAACCGGTTGCGATGATCCACGGAAGAAGTCGTCATCAAAGACCGAAGCCCGCACAGGCGTTAACTCCGCCACGCCCGACTCCTGATCCGCCCTTGCCTCTCGCTCTCTCGCGACCTCCACGTGACCCCAGGTGTCGCCACGCTCCGCAACCAGCTCGATCCGGCGCTCCGGAAACGACTCCAGGGAACTCGCGTGCCTCGCGGACACGACCGAAACACCCTGGGCGACGGGAACGCTAGCGGCCGGGTGCGCCGCCGTGAGTACCGCTTCAGTAGAAGAAATCCCCGTCACAGCGGTGCCTCTCCCTACCGGCTCGGCTCGACGCGTCTCAGCTCGCGGCAGAATCGGCGGATCATACCGGCTGCCCGGCAGCGTCGCCTGCGCCAGCATCCGCTCGCGCCGCTCGCCGCTTTCCTGCTCCCGGAAACCGGTCGCGATCACCGTGATCTTCACCTCGTCGCCCATGCTCTCGTCCTGCACCGCGCCGAAGATGATGTTCGCGTCTTCGTGAGCAGCATTCTGAATCACGGTCGACGCCTCGTTGACCTCGCTCAGCTTGAGCGAACTCGATCCGGTAATGTTGATCAAAATGCCACGTGCCCCGTCGATCGCGCCCGCCTCCAGAAGCGGGCTCGCCATGGCCGCCATCGCCGCTTCCATGGCGCGATTCGCGCCCGAGCGCTGCGCGGTTCCCATCACGGCGTATCCCATTCCGGCCATCGTCGTCTTCACGTCGGCGAAATCCCGGTTAATCACGCCGGGGATGGTGATGATATCCGAAATCCCCTGCACGCCTTGCCGCAGCACATCGTCCGCGATCCGAAAGCTCTCGAAAAATCCGGCATCTTTGGCCACGGCGAGCAGCTTCTCGTTCGGAATCACAATCACCGTATCCACCGCGTCGAGCAACTCCTGCATCCCGCGCTCGGCCTGCGCGAGCCGTCGCTTTCCCTCAAAGCCGAAGGGCCGCGTCACGACAGCGACCGTCAACGCGCCCATCTCACTGGCAAGCGACGCAATCACAGGTGCTGCGCCGGTTCCCGTTCCGCCGCCCAGACCCGCCGTGACGAAGACCATATCCGCGCCTTCAAGCGCCTCGATGATCTTGTCCGAATCTTCAAGCGCGGCGCGTCGGCCGATATCCGGATTGGCTCCGGCGCCAAGACCGCTCGTCAGCTTGACGCCGAGCTGCAACTTCACCGCCGCGCGGCTCGCCTGCAGCGCCTGTACGTCCGTGTTTGCCGCGATAAACTCCACTCCTTCAACGCCCGCCGCAATCATGCGATTCACCGCGTTGTTTCCCCCGCCCCCGACGCCGATCACCTTGATGCGCGCGCCTCGCGGCACCTCGTCGTGATACTGAATCCGAAGATCGTCATCGGCGGCAAAGTTAGGCATCATGCAGGGCAGCTCCTCAGAAAGGCTCACGTCTTCTGTTAATTCTCCCATCAACAGACCAGGGGAGCCGTCCGGATTTCCACCAGACGTATCGCTTTGGGTTCCCTCAAAGGCAAAAAGCTGTCTCGATTTCACTGGCACGCTCTACGCGCGACCGGCAAACTCTCCGGTTTCGGTCGAGACCTTCAGCTTCTCGCCTTCTCGAATAAAGAGCGGAACGCGCACCTCAAGGCCCGTTTCAAGCTTCGCTGTCTTGGTCACGCTTCCGCTTGAAGAGTCTCCGCGAACTCCAGGCTCGGTTTCGGCAACGCTCAGCTCGACAAACACCGGCAGCTGCACGCCAATGGGATTGCCATTGTAGAGGCGAATCTGCAGCGCAGCCCCTTCGACGAGGTAGTCCAACGCGCTTCCGAGCGCGTCGCCTCCGAGCGTGTGTGTTTCGAAACTCTCCTGGTCGAGGAAGTGCGATCCAGCTCCGTCGGTGTACAGGTAAGAGGCGGGAACGAACTGCAGGTCGGGCTCTTTGAACTTGTCGCTCGCCTTGAAGGTCTTCTCGAAGACGGCATTGGTAAGCAGGTTGCGCATCTTCAGGCGAACCAGAGTCTGCCCACCCCGAGCTGTCGGAGAGTTTACCTCGGCCTCCAGACAGGCGAAAGGCGTATCTTCCAACTCAAAAACCATCTTTCGCTTCACGTCGATCGCATCCAGCAGTGCTGCCACGCCCTAACCCTCCGAGAGTTGGCCAGTCTCCGAGCGCCTGTCGGCCAACTCTCTCCAGTTTACTTTCCCAGAGCGTTGGTCAGGCGAACGCGGCGGCGTAGCGTCCCAGCGGCTCCAAGAACACCTGTGAGCACCATGGCAATGCTGCCAGGCTCGGGAACCGGGCTCTCTGGAGTGGTGATCGGCGGAGGAACAGGGGGAAGAGACGGCGTTGTCGGGCTGGTAGGCGTCGTTGGGGGAAGCGGCGATCCACCGCCGATCGGGCCGAAGCCCGGGCCGAAGATCGGAGGCAGTCCGCCCCCGGAAGTCGGCGGAGCCGATGTCGTACCCGGGTACGAAGGCGTGTCAACCGCGGCAACAGGCCCATACACCGCCGGCAGGGTATCGACGGGCTGCTTCGGAAAGGAGAGATCGGGAAGAAAGCTGGCCGGCTGATCAAGGGCGAGAAGTTCGGCGTCTTCGGTCTCCGGCAGCTCGCCGCAGGCCAGGTCAAGCGCATGAAGCAACTCCGACCGGGTCGGCCGCGGCCTGTGACGTGCTGGAAGCACCTTCGGCGCCGGGTGCGGGTGAGGATGTACCAGCATGGCTAAGCGCTTCTGCGCCGCTTTGTGGAGGTGGTGACGAGCGTGGCGGATGCGGTGCACTGCCGGTGTGTGGGCCAGGGCTTCGCGGTACTCCTTCCACCAGCGTTGGCAGTCCGACTGTGCTGCCTGAACCCCTGTGGCGCAGATACCAACGGCAAACAAAACAAGCAATACTTTCAGGGACCGACGCATGTCTCTACCTTTATCGAGCAGGATTGGAGCTCTCTGCTGCCTTTGTGTGTTGCAATTGCGGGACCAGAGTGCAAAAGAAAGCACAGAAGCAAAACACGGCCTAATGATCGAATTCGGTACAGTCGGGGACTGCTCGCACGCTCCATGGGACGAAGAAGAGGCATGCACATGGGAAAATCAGTTCCGTGCACACCATCTTTCTGCCCTCAGCACATGTATACAGCACTTTCGTCACGTTGCGCAGATTACTTTCGCGGGCCCTTTCCTCCCCGCTTCCCTCTCTCTAACGGATCTCCTCACGTCTCCGGATGTGCACGCCCGCAAGAACCGCCGGCCACTACTTTGCACATCCAGGCAAGTGGACTGTACGGGCAAAAAAAAGCGCCAGCCCCGAAGCGGGAACTGGCGCTGATACTTCGTGCTGTGCTGCCTAGCTCTTGTTCGCCGTCACCTGCTCATACAGGTCCTTTGCCTTTCCCTTGATTCCCGCGGCCGATCCCAAGGCCTGCTCCTTCTGCCCAAACGTATCCGACCGCCCAAAGCCAAGGTTCGGCTCCTCACCCAGCGGCCTGTTGATAAACGTGGAAAACTTTCCATGCCCATCCGGCGCCGTCCCTGACGTCCAGGCCTGATTTTCCTGATCGCCCACAACCCCATCCTTCGTCGAAATGAAGAAGTTATACGAGTACTCCCCATTCTCCTTGCTCTGCGGAAAGCTGTTCGGCACCGGCAGATGCTCCGGTCCAAGCTCCTCCAGCACCGCCAGCCACTGCTCCTGGTGCATCGTGTCCCGCGCAATCATGAAGCTCAACATGTCCTTCATGCCCGGGTCGTCCGTCATGTTATAAAGCCGGCACGCCAGCGTCCGCCCGGTCGACTCCGCGGCCACGTTGCAGTACATGTCCCCCGCAATGTTGCCGCTCGCATAGATGTGCGACATATTGAACGGAACGCCATCCGAGTTCACCGGCATCGCCGACAACCCCGTCGACAGAATATGCCGCGGATTCATCCCGCCCATCACCGCATTCACCATGCTGTCGGTCGCCATCTCGTCCTGCAGCGCCACCGGAGCCTTCTCCAGGTTCAGCGCCACCGCCGTCGCCAGCATCTCGATGTGGCCCATCTCTTCGGTCGCCGTGTTCAGCAGCATGTCGCGATACTTCACCGGTCCGCGCGATCCCCAGGCCTGGAAGAAGTACTGCATACACACGCGGATCTCCCCTTCCACTCCGCCAATCGCCTGCTGCAGCATCTTCGCAAACAGCGGATTCGGCTTCTCAACGCGTACCGGGTATTGCAATTTCTTATCGGTGTAATACATAGGTCATTGCTTCCTTTGTGGGTTAGGCGTACGTGGCGGGTCGAAACGTTCAAAAGGACGGAACAGACTCAGGACGCAGTGACTTCGAAATGTGCCGGGAGACTTCCCTTCCCCGTAGGACTCCCTCGCCCCAACCCGGGTTGGCCACTCCCGCGCTGGATCCCGATCGCCACGGGTCCCTCGGACGCCGCTACCGCAGCATCCGACGCACGCCCTCAGTCACCACCCCATACACCACGTTCCCCGCCAACCCACCCGCATGTTGCACCGGCGTCCTCGCCTTTGGCGCCGCCACCCATCGCCGGCAACACCACCTCGCTCGCCCCCGTAAACAGCACCGCCCCATACGCCGCGCCGAACCCAGCCGTCACCGCCGGCGCATACTCCGCGGCTGCCCCATACACCCCGGCGCACACCATCCCAAACGCAAACTCCGTCACCGCAACCGCGCGCTCCCGATCGCGAGACCGGAGCCGACCGCCGACCGACTGCAACGCAACCTTCGCCGTTCGCGCATGCGCCTGGTCGAAGTCGTCCAGCAGCGCCTGTTGCTGATCCGCAAACGGGTGCGAGCGAGGTGGTGTTGCCGGCGATGGG
>CALMVL010000338.1:528-30215 GCA_937873265.1 uncultured Granulicella sp. | reverse complement strand
GACGCATACGTTGCTGGGGCTGCCGGTGGAGGCGGCGGTGATGGTGGGATTGGTTTGGGGCGTAACGCGCGTCTGGAGGCGGGTTGGGCGAAGAACCTCTGCAACGACAGCGGCGGTTGCAGGGGGCGTTCCCTTGCGGGAAGCTCCCGCTCCGGAGAACGCCGGGGAAGAAAACACCACAAGGGCGAGAAGCAGCGTGTCTTCGGGAGTGACGGCGAGGAAGGCAGGAACACGAGCAGAAAAGGCTGCGCCCGAGAGGTGGGGCCTCTTGTTTCTGTTTGCGCTGTTCGCGCTGCTGAGCCACTTGTTTCTGGACTGGACGAACAACTACGGGGTGCGGGTGCTGGCGCCGTTTCATCCGCAATGGTCGGCAGGTTCCTTCGTGTTCATTGTCGAGCCGGTGATGCTGGTGCTGCTGGCGGGTGGGCTGGTGGCTCCGGCGTTTTTCGGATTGATCGGCGGCGAGATCGGGGCTCAACGGGAGCGGTACCGTGGGCGCGGATGGGCGTGGACGGCGCTGTTCGGGGTGGCTCTGATGTGGTGTGTGCGGGGCTACGAGCATGGGCGGGCGGTGGCTCTGGCCGAGGGTGGCGACTACGACAACGCGCCGGCAGAGCGGGTGCTCGTGAGTCCGTATCCGGTGAACCCGTGGAAATGGCATGCCGTGGTGAGGACGGCGGAGTTCGACCAGATGGCGACAGTCGATACGTGGCGCGGGACGGTGGCGACCACTGAGCAGGAGGACCGGTTTTACCGGGGTGCGGAGACGGCGGAGGTGGAGGCGGCGAAGCGGAGCTGGCTGGGCCGCGTGTATCTGGACTGGTCGATGGCGCCGGCGGTGACCGAGGTGGCGCTGCCGGCGGACGCGCCGCAAACTGCGGTGCGGGCGGTGCTGTTTCGGGATCTGCGGTTCCTGTATGACACGGCGGGGATGCATGGGCGGGAAGATCCGCCGATCTCGGGGACGGTGTTTCTGGACGGAGCGAATCGGGTGGTGGGGATGGCGATGGGAGAGAAGATGCAGCGGTGAGGTACGGGCTGCGTGGATCGGGCGCGTGCGGACGTCGGGATAGCGCAGTTGACCCGTGGTTTGGAAGGCCAGACAATGGAGCTCTGGCCGTCTTTCTTTCTGGCGCTCCTTCGAGGTTACGCACGATGGTTGCATATCTGGTACTGCTCCTGGCCGTGATGAGCCGGCTTTTGCCGCATGCGTTCGGCCTGGTCGGGCTGAACTTTACGGCCGTGGGTGGGTCGCTGCTGTTTTTTGGGGCGCGACGGGAGCGGTGGCAGACGGTTCTGGCGGTTGCGGCGCTGGCGGGGACGGACTGGTATCTGACGACACAGGTCTACGGCTACCCGTTCCACGTGTCGGGGTATCTGCTCACCTGGGCGTGGTATGCGGCGATCTGCCTGCTGGGGCATGCGGCGCTCGAGGGGCGGCCGGGGTTTGGGCGGGTGGCGTGGGCGGCCCTGGGGTCGGCTACCTCGTTTTTCCTGCTCAGTAATTTGGCGGTCTGGGTGGGGAGTGCGATGTATCCGCACACCACGGCGGGACTGGGCGCGTGCTACGCGGCTGCGGTGCCCTTTTACGCCAATGATGCGATGTCGACGGGGCTGACCGTCGGAGCACTGTGGGGCGTGCCGGCGTTGGGGCGGCGGATCGTCCGGGATCTGGACGAGGCGAGATTGCGGTCGGCCTGATGGGTTGGCCAAGCTCTTCCGAAAGCCGCATGAGGGTTGGTCTGGCGATGCGAAGCCCAGCTGTGTGCTTCACCGCCTCCGCTCCCAGTCAAGGCGGGATTTCGCGCGGCGAGACGTGAGGCCGGCAAGCATCGCATGCGATACTGAGGGCAAGCTATGTACAAACGAGTCCTCCTCAAACTCTCGGGCGAAGCTCTGGCTGCCGGACGCGGGTTCGGCATCGATGCGGTTTTTATTCACAAGGTGGCGGAGGAGATTGCGTCGGTCCACGCGCTCGGATGCGAGATCGGCATCGTGGTGGGCGGGGGGAACTTCTTTCGCGGTGTGGCGCAGCAGGCGATCGACATGGATCGCGTGGCCGCCGACCACATGGGGATGCTGTCGACCGTCATCAACGCGATAGCGCTGCAGGATGCGATCGAAAAGCGCGGTCTGTTTTGCCGGGTCATGAGCGCCATCGAAATGCATGAGGTCGCGGAGCCGTACATCCGGCGGCGGGCGATGCGACACCTGGAGAAGCGCCGCGTGGTCATCTTCGCGGCGGGGACGGGCAACCCCTACTTTTCGACGGACACGGCAGCCAGTCTGCGGGCCATGGAGATCAAGGCGGACATCCTGTTGAAGGCGACGAGCGTGGACGGCATTTACACGGCGGACCCCAAGGTGGACCCGGAGGCGAAGCGCTTCGACACGATTACCTACTCGGAGATGCTGCGCCTGAATCTGCGCGTGATGGACACCTCGGCGGTGTCGCTTTGCCGCGACAACAGCATGCCGATGATGGTGTTTTCAATGCGCGAGGAAGGCAACATCAAGCGGGTGGTAGCCGGCGAGCCGCTGGGAACGCTGGTGACGGCGTAAAGATTTCCGGTGGCTGCTTACCGTTGAACGGTAGTGGACTGCCTCGGGTCGGCCGAATCGCGCGTAGGTCTGAAGTTTTGCCGTGAACTGCCGATACAGTAAGCGGGATGGCCGTGGCAACCGAGATCGATGGGCAGGCGCTTTATCGCAAGATCAGTTGGCGGCTGATTCCGTACATCTTCGTGCTGTACATCTTGGCGTACCTCGATCGCGTGAACGTCGGCTTCGCGGCGGTGGAGATGCGGCGCGATCTGGCGCTTTCGGCCACCGTCTATGGGACCGGCGCGGGCATCTTCTTTCTCGGCCAGGGGCTGTTTGACCTGCCCAGCAATCTGCTTCTGGGCAAAGTCGGTCCGCGGCTTTGGATCGCTCGCATCATGATCTCCTGGGGCATCATCGCCACCTGCATGAGCCTGGCAAAAGGTCCCCACAGCTTTTATCTGCTGCGTTTCCTGCTTGGCGTAAGCGAGGCGGGCTTCTTCCCGGGCATGATCCTGTACCTCACCTACTGGTTTCCCTCAGGTGAGCGCGCCCGCGCTGTGGCCAAATTCATGACCGCCACATCGATCGCCGGTGTCGTCGGCGGGCCTCTTTCCAGCTTTCTTCTGAAGCTGGAAGGTCGGGCTGGGATGCATGGCTGGCAGTGGCTGTTTCTCTGCGAGGGCCTCCCTACCATCCTCGGCGGCATCTCCGTCCTGTTCCTGCTGAAGGACCACCCGGACGATGCCGAATGGCTGACCGACCCTGAGAAGAGATGGCTGGATGCCGAACTCGAGCGCGATCGCAAGGCGGGTGGGGCAGAAGACAAACACAACCTTGCCGACGCCTTCAAACTGCCGATGGTGTGGATCCTGGCCGGCATCTTCTTTCTCGACCAACTCGGCACGTACACCGTCGGCTTCTGGATGCCGCTGGTGCTGAACGGCATTCTGCACCCCGCTGCCGCCGCCGCCAGAGATCTTGCCGGCTCTGCCGCGGCCAGCCAGGTCGCCCGCTACGCCACAATCCCCTATATTGCTGCCGCCATCTTCACCGTACTGGTCGGCTGGTCGAGCGATCGGATGCGGGAGCGGCGCGGCCACATCGCCCTCTGTTTTGCGCTCAGCGCCGTCGGCTTCGGATGGGCGGCCTTCGCGCACACCGTCGCGATGGTCCTGCTCGCCTTCGTCCTTGCCGCTATCGGCTACTGGAGTCTGATGGGACCGTTCTGGGCGCTGCCCACCCGGGTGCTTGGTGGACAGGCTGCCGCGGGTGGAGTGGCCATCATCACCATGATCGGCAGCCTGGGCAGCTTTATCGGTCCAACGCTCACCGGCCGGCTGCGGGACGCAACCCATACCTTCACCGCTGGCCTGCTTGCGGTAAGCGGATCGGCGCTGCTGGCGATGCTGCTCTGCTTCGCCCTCCCCGGCCGGGAACGGACTGTGACGACGGAAGAGAAGAAACGACCTGCGAAGGCCTGACCGCTCCCCGTTTGCTCGCCAAAAGGCGGTGCGGCGATCAACCGGTCGACGCCGTCGAGCGTACGTGATCCGCCATCGGCAAAGCTGGTCGGGTGCGGAGGTGGTGTGTCTCGGCCCAACGAGGCCGTGCCCGAGATCGATGCGGAAGGCGGGTGTGGTTCAGATCGAGCCCGGAAGCGTTCGCGAGGGGCTGAACCGAGAGTTGCGGATTTGTGATGGGGCGGTCGCCCCCGGTCAGTGAGCCGGGGGCCGATGGTACCCTGAAGGTGTCAGAAAAAGATTCAGACAAGCGAGGGGAAACGATGGCGACGGCGACGATCGATCAGGCAGAGATATCGGTGGGCGGAGCTCGGAACGGCGCTGCGGCGCAGTACAAGGTAGCCGATCTCGGCCTCGCGGAGTTTGGCCGTAAGGAGATCGACATCGCCGAGAAGGAGATGCCGGGTCTGATGGCGATCCGGCACAAGTATGCGCCGAGTCAGCCGCTCGCCGGGGTGCGCGTAACAGGATCGCTGCACATGACGATTCAGACCGCGGTGCTGATCGAAACACTGGTCGCGCTCGGAGCGGACGTGCGGTGGGCGAGCTGCAACATCTTTTCAACCCAGGACCATGCGGCGGCGGCCATCGCGGCAGCGGGCGTGCCCGTGTTTGCCTGGAAGGGCGAGTCGCTCGAAGAGTACTGGTGGTGCACGGAGCAGGCGCTTTCGCATCCTGGCGGTCTCGGACCGCAGATTGTGATCGACGACGGCGGGGATGTGACGCTGCTGATCCACAAGGGCGTGGAGCTCGAGCGGGGCGACACGTGGGTCGATGCGCCGTCCGGCAACCAGGAAGAGGGCGTGATCAAGGCGCTGCTCAAGAAGATCCACGCAGAGGATCCGCAGCGGTTTACCAAGCTGGCAGGGCAATGGCGCGGCGTGGCGGAGGAGACGACGACCGGCGTGCACCGGCTGTACAAAATGATGGAGGCGGGCAAGCTGCTGGTGCCGGCCATCAATGTGAACGACTCGGTGACCAAGTCGAAGTTCGACAACCTGTACGGCTGCCGGGAGTCGCTGGGCGACGGCATCAAGCGCGCGACCGACGTCATGATCGCCGGCAAGGTCGCGGTGATCTGCGGCTACGGCGACGTGGGCAAGGGGTCAGCCGAGGCGCTGCGCGGTCTGGGGGCCAGGGTGATCGTGACGGAGATCGACCCGATCAATGCGCTGCAGGCGGCCATGCACGGGTACGAGGTCACCACGGTCGAAGACACGCTCGGCCGCGGCGACATCTACGTCACCTGCACGGGCAACGTCGACATCATCACGCATGAGCACATGCGGCGAATGAAGGACCAGGCGATCGTGTGCAACATTGGGCACTTTGATAACGAGATCCAGATGGATGCACTCAACGAGGACCGGGACGCCACGCGGCTGAACATCAAGCCGCAGGTGGATAAGTACACCTTCGCCTCGACGGGCAACAGCATCTTTGTGCTGGCGGAGGGCCGGCTGGTAAACCTCGGCTGCGCGACGGGGCACCCGAGCTTTGTCATGTCCAACAGCTTCTCGAACCAGACGCTGGCGGCGCTGGACCTCTGGGCAAACCGTGACACCTACAAGGTCGGCGTGTATGTGCTGCCGAAGCGGCTGGACGAGGAGGTCGCGCGGCTGCACCTTGAGAAGATCGGCGTAAAGCTGACCGAACTGACGCCGAAGCAGGCCGACTATCTCGGTGTGCAGGTAGATGGTCCGTACAAGTCGGATCAGTATCGGTACTAGCGTTCCGTTGGTTTGCTCGGCGCCGATACGGTGGGTGGCCGCGAGAGATCGTCTCTCCCGGCCATCGGCGTTTACGCGGAATGCGGCTCAGAAGCTAGCTGGTGGCTGCCGGCGACGTGTAATCCGCGACGGAGATCACCTGCAGGCCCGGTGTGGTGACCAGCTGCTGATCGATCATGACGATCGTCGTTGCGGAGCCGCCGGTATACGCAACCTGGGCTCCGGTGTACGTGGCCACAGTGGTGCTGGTCGGAACGGTGCCGGTCGGCACCAGCACCAGGGTGTAGGTGCCTGACGGAACGTTGACGTACCCAGAGTTGGAAGGGAAGCTAACGTTCGTCAGGACAGGGGTGAGGGACGTGAGCTTTGCTCCGGCCGGGACCAGGTACACGTCGACAGCGCTGACGCGGGTAGCCTCGTCGATAAAGCGAAGGGCGATCTGGCCGGAGGGCGCGGCCTGCGCCTGATCGGTGAGCACGAGCTGCTGGAGATTGGAGGCGAGATTGCTAATGAGGACCGTGTATTCGTTGGACGTGGTAAGGGTCGCCTTCGCGGAGGTCAGAACCTGCTTCGACCCGGCCGTGTCCGCGGTGAGGGTGTAGACGCCTGGCAGGAGAGTGACGTAAGACGTCACGGTGCCGAAACCAAGGTTATAGGCGATTGCGCCAGTGCCGGCGTAGATATCGAGCCCCGGCGCGTCGGGGGAGGCGTCAATGACCCGGATCTGGGTCGACGTCTGGGTGTTTTGCACGGCCTGGCAGCCGGTCATTGCGGCCAGCGCGGGGGCAAGCAGGGCGAGGGTCTGCAGGCGCCGACGATGTGGGCGCGCGTCGGATTGCTTCGCGAGGAGCGGTGAGTCGGCGGTCGGCTTGTAGTCGAGGACGGGCATCGGGCGGCAGCTCTTACGTTTCACTCTACCGTGAACATAAGGCTGTCGGAGGCGGTCAGGCGTGCTTTCCCCTACCACGAATGGGGGATAGGCCGTGCTTCGTCTGTGGCATGGACAGGAGCGCGAAAACGCAGTCAAGGCAGCGCAGGACACAACCGCGGTGCCGCAAATCGGCCTCCTTGTGCGCCGAAGCTGCAGGTTGCGCGCTACTTCTTGGTTGCGGTCGACCGATGCGCCACGACCAGGTCCTTCATCTTGGCATAGGTCGCGTCGGGGATGATGCCGCGCGTGGTCAGCTGGTTCTTCGCGGTGTAGGGTCGGCCCTCCACAATGCGCTTGGCATAGGCATCTCCAATCCCGGGAAGGGCCTTGAGCTGATCCGGAGTGGCGGTGTTGAGATCGAGCTTGTTCCCGTCGTCGGCAATCTTCTGCGAGACAGACTTGCTCGCCTGCGTAGTCGACTGAGCGACGGCGGCCCTGGACTGCGTGGAGCTCTGAGTCGTGGTCGACGGCGTCTGCGCGAGCGTGGCCGGTATCACCAGCGAAAGGACAGCAGCAAAAAACCTGCTACGGACGTGCATGCGATCACTCCTTTGGGTGCGAACGGTCCGAGGGTATCACGCAGGCTGGCCGTCGGCGTTGACAACCTGAGATGGCCCGGTTAGCGTCTGAGAGACCATGCAAGTGCCTCGGCAGAGTCATGAGCACCATCCACGCCACGTCGAATATGTGGCAGCGGGTGTGTGCCGTTCGGGGCTGTAGGGCACCAGGCGAAACACAGAAGTTCAGCAAGCCCGCTGACGCGCACATCGCGAGCGGGCTTTTTGCTGCGCCGTGGGGTGCTGCGGCGAGGCACAACAGAGAGGGTTGGCGAGATGGATGCGACATCGATCGACTTCGGCAAGATGGACGGGCTGGTTCCCGGCATGGTGCAAGACGCGCGCACAGGCGAGCTGCTGATGCTCGGGTTCTTGAACGAAACGAGCTACCGCAAGACGCTGGAGACGGGCTACGTGACCTTCTGGAGCCGGACACGCAGCAAACTTTGGACGAAGGGCGAGACCAGCGGGAACCGGCTGCGCGTGGTCAGCGCGGCGACCGACTGCGACCACGACGCGCTGCTGTTTCGCGTGGAGGTCGAGGGGAACGGTCTGGTGTGCCACGAGGGAACGGTGAGCTGCTTCACCAAGGCGATTGCAGTGGAAACGGCACTGGAGACGAAGTGAGCGACGGGACGAAAAAGCTGAAGCTGGGAATCCCGAAGGGAAGCCTTCAGGACGCCACGATCTCCCTGTTTGAACGGGCGGGTTGGCGCATCTTCGCCAATGGCCGGAGTTATTTTCCGACCATCGATGACGACGAGATGGAGTGCATGCTGGTGCGGGCGCAGGAGATGGCGCGGTATGTCGAACACGGTGCGCTGGATGCGGGGCTGACCGGCAACGATTGGGTGCTCGAAAACGAGAGCGACGTGGAGCGCGTGACCAGCCTCACCTATTCCAAGCAGAGCCGGCAACGGGTGAAGTGGGTCTTGGCCGTGCCGGAAGACTCCCCGTTTGAACGACCGGAGGATCTGGCTGGAAGAACGATCGCGACGGAGCTGGTGGAGTTCACGAAACGGTACTTCCAGGCGAAAAAGATTCCGGTAAAGGTGGAGTTCTCGTGGGGCGCGACGGAGGTAAAGCCGCCGATGCTGGCCGATGCGATCGTCGAAGTGACGGAGACGGGATCAAGCCTGCGGGCCAACCGGCTGCGCATCCTGGAAACGCTGATGGAGTCGGAGACGCAGCTGATCGCCAACCGGCAGGCATTCGCGGATCCCTGGAAACGCGAGAAAATAGAGAACGTGAGCCTGATGCTGAACGCCGCGATCGCCGCACAGGGACGCGTGGGGCTGATGCTGAATGCTCGCCGCGCTGATCTTGAGGCGGTGATCGAGGTGCTGCCCGCGCTGAACTCACCGACGGTGAGTCAGCTCAGCGATCGGGACTGGGTGGCCGTGAACACCATCCTTGAAGAGCCGCAGGTGCGCGACATCATTCCGCGGCTAAAGGCTGCCGGCGCGACCGGCATTGTGGAATATCCGTTAAGCAAGGTTGTGCTGTGAAGACGCCGCCGCGCGACGCACGCCGCATGAGGACACGATGCGATTGATGAAGACGTTTGGCGATTCCGCGAAGTCCGCCGCGGCGCAGATCGAGCTGCTCGAGCAGCGCGGCGAGATCAACACCGCGAAGGTGGAAGCGACCGTGCGAACCATCCTTGCAGACGTTCGCCAGGGCGGGGATGCGGCGCTGCTCGAGTATGCCGGTCGCCTGGACGGTTTGCGTCTCGGCTGCCCGGAGAAGGGCGATCCGGACCAGCCGCTGCGCGTGGGTCGCGACGAGATGGAGTCCGCCTGGAAGGAGACCTCGCCGGAGCTGCAGGCCGCCATGCGCGTGGCGCGCGAGAATATCCGCTCCTTTGCCGAACGCCAGATGCCGAAGAGCTGGACCTTTTCGCCGAGCGAGGGCGTCGAGACGGGGCAGGTGGTTCGGCCGCTCGCGAGTGTTGGCTGCTACGTTCCGGGCGGCCGGTATCCGCTGCCGTCAACGCTGCTGATGACAGTGACGCCGGCGCAGGTGGCGGGCGTCGAGCGCATCGTGGTGTGCTCGCCCAAGCCGGCGCGCGAGACGTTGGCAGCCGCGTGGATCGCAGGCGTTGCGGAGTTCTACCGCGTGGGCGGGGCGCAGGCCGTGGCGGCCATGGCATTCGGCACGGAGACGATCGCGCGGGTGGATAAGATTGTTGGGCCGGGCAATCTGTATGTCACGGCGGCAAAGCTGGCCGTTTCGCACACCTGCGGGATCGATATGCCGGCCGGGCCGACGGAGATCGTGGTGACGAGCGAGGCGGGAGACGCGGCGGGCATTGCAGCCGATCTGGTCGCGCAGGCGGAGCACGATCCCGAGGCGCTCGCCGTGCTGATCACGAGCAACGAGGCGCTCGCCGAGGACGTCGTCGCCGAGGTGAAGCGGCAGGCGGCCGGCAACTCGGTCGCGGAGGAATCGCTGGCGCAACGCGGGTTCGCATTTGTAACCGACACGGTTTCGTACGCTCACGAGCTCACGAATCGCCTCGCGCCGGAGCACCTCTCGGTTGACGACGGGGCGGATATGCGGTGGGTGCAGAACGCCGGTTCAGTGTTCGTGGGCAACTACACGCCGCAGTCGCTGGGCGACTACGTGAGCGGCCCCAACCACGTGCTGCCGACGGGACGCACCGGTCGGGTGCGCGGCGGTCTCAGCGTCATGGACTTCGTCAAACTGATTACGATTCAGCGCTACAGCCGGGAGGGCCTCGAGCGCATTGCGCCGCACGCGATTGCGCTGGCCGAGGCCGAGGGCCTGAGCGGGCATGCGGCCAGCGTGGTGATGCGGCTAAAGGTGGGAGAGGTGGTGCAATGAGCGCGGCGACCGAGACCAACGTCGATATTGAGCGGGAGCGCGCGCGCTCGTTCTCCGACGAGGCCGCCGCGACCACGGCCACAGCAGAGGGGCCGCAGCCGCGGCGGCGCGTGGTCGCGATGCCGGAGTACCATCCGCCGCTGGCGAGCCGGGCGATGCTGCGGCTGGACTTCAATGAGAACACCTTTGCCGCCTCTCCAAAGGTCGTCGAGCGCATGCGCTCCATCACCGGCGAGGGGCTCACGGTCTACCCCGAGCGCGAACACGCGGAGATCGCGACGGCGGCGCACTTCGGGCTTGCGCCGGATCAGGTCTTTCTCTCTAATGGCGTCGATGAGGCGATTCACCTGCTGTGCCTCGCGTTTCTTGAGGTGGGCGACGAGGCCCTGGTCGCGACGCCGAGCTTCTTTATGTATGACGTGAGCGTGGGCGCGATGACCGGATCGCTGGTTCGCGTGCAGTCGGAGGCGTCGCTTGAATTCCCGTTTGCGCGCGTGCTCGCGGCCATCACGCCGCGCACCAAGCTGATTTTGCTGGCGACCCCCAACAATCCGACCGGCCAGACCATTCCGCGTGAGCAGATGCTGCGGATCTGCGAGGCAGCGCCGCATGCGGTGGTCTTTGCGGACGAGGCCTACTTCCATTTCCACGGCGAAACCACCCTGGGCGATGTTGGCCGCGTGAAGAATCTGATCGTCGGTCGGACGTTCTCGAAGGCGTATGGCCTGGCGAGTCTGCGGCTGGGCATGCTGGCCGGCGACGCTCGCCTGCTGAGCTACGTGCGCAAGGTGAGCTCGCCCTACAACGTCAACGGCATCGCGCTTGATGTGCTTCCGATCGCTCTGGCCGATGGCGCGTACCTCGACTGGTACGTCGATCAGGTGCGTCGCGGGCGGGAGCGCATCGAGCGGACGTTTGCCGGTATGGGCATCCGGTACTGGCCGAGCCACGCGAACTTCGTCCTCTTCGAGGTCGGTCCGCGGCACAAGGAACTGGTTGCGCGGATGCGGGAGCACGGCGTTCTGCTGCGCGACCGATCGAGCGACCCGGGGTGCGAGGGCTACGTGCGGATCACGGTCGGCGTGGAGGAGCATGTGACCCGCGGTCTGGAGGCGCTCGGCGCGGTGTGGCGGGAGATGGGGCTGTGAGCGAGGCGCCCGCAGGCGGCGTGCGCATGGGCGCCGTCGACCGCAACACGACCGAAACGCAGATTCGCCTGCGTCTCACGGTGGATGGGCAGGGGACCTACCGCGTCAGCACGGGGATTCGGTTTTTCGACCACATGCTGGAGCTGTTTACGCGGCATGGCGGGTTTGATCTGGAGCTGTCGTGCCAGGGTGATCTGGACGTCGATCAGCACCACACGGTCGAGGACGTCGGTATCGCGCTGGGTGAGGCGTTCGCGGAGGCGGTAGGCGACAAGAAAGGCATTCTGCGGGCGGGTTATTTTGTTATGGCGATGGACGAGACGCTGGCGGTGGCGGCGGTCGATCTTTCCGGCCGCGTTGCGTACGTGGTCGACGACCAGGTGACGGTGGCGATGGTCGGTGATCTGCAGACGGAGCTGGTGACGGACTTCTTTGACGGCTTCGCGCGCGGGGCGAAGGCGAACGTCCATGTGAAGGTGATGTATGGCCGGTCAAATCACCACAAGATCGAGGCCAGCTTCAAAGCGTTTGCGCGGGCCATGCGCGGAGCGTGTTCGCGGGATGAGCGCATGCGGGAGCTGCTGCCGAGTACGAAAGGGCTGCTGTGACGTGGGTGTCTGTCCGAGCTCGGCTTGCACAGTGCGGTACGTTGCTGCTCTTGGCGAATGTCTTCTGCTACTTCGTAGCACGGAGCGTCGTTCCCCAAATCAAGTCGATGCAGGATCAGCTTAGGGCGGGAGCCCAATGCTTCGTGGCTGGGTCTACTCTCAGTCTGCTGGCTTTCGTACTCCTCACGTTTGGCAGAGGTTGGAAGCGCATTGCCATGTCCCTTCTAGCCTGTCTCTGCCTGCCCTTCTGGTACGGTTTCACACTTTACTGATCATGATCGCCGTCATCGACTACAAAGCCGGAAACCTCACCAGCGTCGTCAAGGCCCTGCGTTTTCTCGGCGAGACCGACATCCTCGTCACGCAGGATCCGGAAGCCGTCCTTCTTGCCGACAAGGTCATCCTCCCCGGCGTCGGCCACTTCCGCTCGACGCAGCTGCTGCACGATCTTCAACTTACCGAAGCCACTCGCCACGCCATCGCGCGCGGCACGCCCTTTCTCGGCATCTGCGTCGGCCTGCAGTGGCTGTACCAGGGTTCGACCGAAGCTGAGACCACCGATGGCCTGTGCCACTTCGGCTCACGCTGCGAACACTTCCCGGCCTCGGTCGAGGGCGTCCCCCTCAAATCGCCGCACGTGGGATGGAACTCGCTTGAGCGCATTCGGCCGGAGTCGCGGCTGCTGCGCGGCATCCCCGACGGCGCTTTTGTCTACTACACGCACGCGTGGCGGGCGGGGGTTTCGGACGACACGGCGGCGGTCACGCACTATGGCGGCCCCTTCACGGCCGCTGTCGAGCGCGGGAACGTGATGGGCGTGCAGTTCCACCCGGAGAAATCGGCAGCGGTGGGTTTGCAGGTGTTGCAGAACTTTCTCTCGCTTTAGCATCGAATGTGGCAGGAGACACAACGATGGCGACCGCACTGGAAACGACGACCCCGACCGAACTGGTGAAGCTGGATCTCTTGAACAACTGGACCGGCCGCGACGAGCTGCCGTTTGAGCCGATCGCTGAGCGCGTGCTCGAAATCGAGGCAGAGGGCCCGAACGGGATCGAAAAGGGGGCGCTGACGGTGGAGTTCGGCAAGCCGACGTGGGTCGAGGGGCAGGGCTGGGCATGTGTCTTTCGCATGGTCGCGATGGGCCGGCAGCACACCTCGCCGGCGCGCGGCGTGGATCCGGTGGAGGCGCTGCAGGCGGCGTTTCAGATGGTGGGCAAGCAGCTGGCGGGCATGGGACGGATGCACCGGATCACCTTTCTCGGCAGTGAGGATCTTGGTTTCGCCCCAGCGGTCGCCACGGAGGCGAAAGCGCCGGGGTGTCCGGTGATGGGTGGAGCTCTGAGCCGGTAGCGTGCTTGCAAGCACCCCCAAGCCGACAAAGGCACGCTGCCGATGCTGACCAAACGCGTCATCGCATGTCTGGACGTGCGCGGCGGCCGCGTCGTCAAAGGCGTGCAGTTTGTTGACATTGTTGACGCCGGTGATCCGGCGGAGCTTGCACAGCGCCACGCGGCCGGCGGAGCGGACGAAATCGTGCTGCTCGACATTACGGCCACGCACGAGGGCCGGGGAACGCTGCTCGAAACAGTGCGACGGGCTTCGGCAAAGCTGTTTGTGCCATTCACAGTGGGCGGCGGAATCCGCACGGCGGAGGACGCTGCCGCGGTGTTCGAGGCGGGGGCAGACAAGGTGTCGATCAACTCTGCCGCTCTCGCTCGGCCGGAGCTGATTGGGGAGATTGGGTCGAGTTTTGGGGCGCAGGCAGTGATTGTGGCGATCGACGCGCGACGGTCTCGCGGCGGCGCGGACCCGGTGGGCGAGGCCGAGGTGTACGTGAGCGGCGGTCGCACGCCCACCGGACGGCGCGTGCTCGACTGGGCGCGCGAGGCCGAGCAGCGAGGCGCGGGCGAGCTTCTGCTGACCTCCATGGACGCCGACGGCACAAAGACCGGCTTTGACTGCGAGCTGACATCGCGGGTCAGTGCGGCCGTGGACATTCCGGTCATCGCCTCGGGCGGCGCGGGCTCGTCGACGCACTTTGCCGAGGTCTTCGGGCGGGGTCGCGCCGATGCCGCGCTGGCGGCCAGCATCTTTCACTTCGGAGTCACCGACTCCCGCGCGCTCAAGGCCGAGCTGGCGGAGGCTGGGGTTGCGGTGCGGCTGCCCTGCTGAACGCGGGCCTGCGACACTAGACCCATGCTGATACCTTCGATTGACCTGATGGGCGGGCGCATTGTGCAGCTGGTTCAGGGAAAGACGCTTGAGCTGGCATTTGACGACTTCGAATACTGGATCGAACGTTTCGCGAAGTACCCCCTCGTGCAGCTGATCGATCTGGACGCGGCCATGCAACAGGGCGAGAACCGGGCGCTCATCGAATCGATCGTGAAACGCCTGCCATGTCAGGTGGGGGGAGGGCTGCGGTCGGCAGACGACGGTCGCGCGCTGCTCGACGCCGGCGCCGAGCGTGTGATCTATGGATCGTCGCTGTTCAACGAACAGGGCGTGAACAGAACCCTCGCCGCGCAGCTGCGCAAAGAGCTGGGCGAGGTGGCGCTCGTCTTCTCGGTCGATAGCAAGGGCGGCCGGGTCGCGGTGCGGGGGTGGAAGGACTCGGTGGCGCTGACGCCGGAGGAGGCGATGACGTGGCTCGAAGACTTCTGTGGCGCGTTCCTCTACACGCACGTGGATACGGAGGGAACGATGGGCGGATTTCCCATGGATCTTGCGGCGGTGCTGCGCGCGACCACGGCGCGCCAGTTGATCGTGGCCGGCGGCATCCGCGAGGCGGCCGAGGTGGAGGCGCTCGATCGCATGGGCGTCGACGCAGTCGCGGGAATGGCGGTGTACTCGGGGGCAATGGAGGCCTGATCGTCCGGTGCCAGCGCCGTCAAATCTGCGAGTAGGCCGCCGGACTCAGGATCAGGTTGGTAATGTTGCTGACGATGGGCTCGGCATAGCGCGGGGCGGAGGAGAGTTTCTTCCACTCCGGGTCGGCGCTGAAGGTCTGCCAGTTCGCGGTGAGCTCGGCCATGTCGGCGAAGGTGAGCATGTAGGTGAGGCTGGGCAGGCGCGCGCCAACGAGGGTCTGACTGAAAAAGACCGGGTGGAGACCGGTGCGCTCGAAGATCTCGAACTCGCCGCGATGAAACATCTCCACTTTGCGCACATGCGCGGCGGGCGTGGGACTCTCGTAAAGGCGCAGCTGGAAGATGCGCTTTCCCTTTGCCGCCGTACTAGCCGGAACGCGCAGCTGCGGCCAGCCCTCAAAGGCGACCAGAAGCGAGCTATCGATGCGGACAAACGGTGGGTGCGATGCCGGCGCGTTCCAGAAGGGCTCGGCTGCGGCAAGAAAGGCGGCATCTTCGGCGAGTCGCAGATCGGCGGTGGCCAGAAGATCCGCGTTGGCCGCAGGAAGCAGCAGCGTCGTCGTAGGGGTCTCGGGGCCAATGTCGAGATGAAAGACGCCCACCGGGGCGATGCCGAGCCGGTTGAGCGCCGGAAGGAGGGCACCTGAGACGTAGTCGTCGGCGAGCTTGGTCTGCGGGCCGTTCTGCAGTCGATACTGCCGGAGCTCGTAGAACTGTCGCTGCGGTGGCGTGTTCGGCGCCGCAACGGCTGGGATCTCGCCTGCGCCGGCAAGTGTCGAGGCGGTCGCGGCGGCAATGGATTTGGTCAGGAACTGGCGTCTGCGCATGCGTGAACTCTCTCGTGTCGGAAGGCTGTGCTCCAGTGTACGGGCTGGTTCCGTCAGAGCGCCGCCGCGGGTCCGAGGAACTCGCGCAGGTGCCGGTTGCAGGCTTCAGCCGCATCCTGCTGCACCCAATGCGAGACGCCGCGCAGCCGAACAAAGGTGAGGTGGCGCACATAGCGAGCCGTGCCGTGCGTTGTGCGCAGGCTGAGTGCCGTGTCGAGGTCGCCCCACAGCATCAGCGTCGGAGTCTCGACCGTCGGGAACCCGATGCGTAGCTGCCGGCGCAGGCCGCCGCCGCGCACAAAGGCGCGGTACCAGTGCAACATCGCGGTGAGCGCTCCCGGTTGAGCGGCGTTTTCGCGCACGGCTTCGATCAGGTCGGCAGGGAAGTGAGCGCGGTCCGTTGAGCTCTCCAGCAAGGCTCGACCGACCAGCTCCGCGTGGCCGCGGCGCAGCAGCCATTCCGGCAGGCGCGGAATCTGAAAAAAGCCAACGTACCAGGAGCGCAGCATCTGCCCAGGGTGGCGCAGCGAGCGCGCGAAGCAGGCTGGGTGAGGAACGTTGAGAATGATGAGGCGATCGATCGGACGTAGGCGACGAGCGGCAAAGGTCCATGCGACCAGCGCTCCCCAGTCGTGCGCCAGCAGCACCACCCGACGCGCCCCCGCCGTGTCGATCAGTCCCGCGACGTCCTCCATCAGGCGCTCGATCGCGTAGTCCTCGACACGTGGCGGACGCGAGCTGCGGCCGTAGCCGCGCTGGTTGGGAGCCCACACCCGGTACCCCAATCCCGCAAGCGTCAGCATCTGGTCGTGCCAACTCAGCGCAACCTCGGGGAAGCCGTGGAGGCAAAGGGCAAGCACGTCGCCTGAGCCGCACGTGAGCGTCTCAAAGGTGAGGCCATTCGCCTCGACAAACGTGACCTGGATAGACGGGTGCATGGGCGCGAGGGCACTCGCGGCTGGCTATGCCAGAAGCCGAAGCACGCTGATCCGCATGTCTTCACTGAGCAGCGCCTTGGTTTTGTCGAGGGCGGCTTTGTGCAGCTGCAGGTGCGCCTCCAGCGCCGTTTCACTCTCCCACTCTTCGTGCGTGAAAAAGCTTCCGCGGTAGTGCGCGTCCTCAAGAATGTGATAGGTCAGACACCCGGGCTCCTTTGCTGAGGGGCCAGCCAGCTTCTCCAGGGACGACCGCACCTCATCTTCGTGGCCGCTCTTCGCCCGGATCTGAGCGATCACGGTGATGGTGTCTCCGGTGCTCTTTTCATTGCCGCCAAATAGGCTCACTGCGTCTCCTTAACGGTCGTTGTGCTGCCACAGGCGGGACGGCCAAGATCGCCGCCCCCCGCTCCGGTCAACCCATCACTGCCCTTCACTCGGTTTGTGCGCGCCCACCAGCTCCGGCTCCTTCACCTTGCGGAGCTCCTGGACCTGCTTCGGGTCGGGCCGTCGGCTGCGGTGGTATGGTGCGAGTGTCTCCGTCTGGCCCGTTGTCAGCGCCCTCTCAATCGCCTCGAGCACGCGCACATCCAGCATGCCTTCTTCGCCGTCCGGCTCGGGTTGCCGGCCGTCGAGGATGCACTCCGAGAAGTACTTCATCTCGCCACCGAAGTGGTCTGTCGTCTTGAAGCTTTCCGTGCTCTTCTTCTTGTCCACGGTGACCTCGTGCTTCATCCCCGATCCAACCTGATACGCCGGGTTCGAGTAGAGGTCGCCCTTGCTGCCCACCACGCGATAGTCGTCCACGTCACCGCCGGAGTAGCTCAGCGAAAAACTGGCCACCCGCTCATCGGGAAAGGTGAGCGTCACCGCGACCGTGTCGTCGAAGGGCTTGCCGCTCTCGTCGGCGAAGCGCTCCGGGTCGGTGTTGACGCCCATCGCCGCGACGCGAATCGGCTCCGCGCCGAAGACGTTGCGCACCATGTTCAGCGGATACGGCCCCATATCCGGCACCGGACCGGCCCAGAAGCCGTGCTTTGCGCGATGGTTCTGCCCGCTTACCTGCTGCGAGAAGCTCGAGTTGAAGAACCGAACCGTGCCAATCTCGCCCTCGCGAATGCGCTCAATGGCCTTCAGCGTTCCCGGCTCGAAGTGCAGCCTGTAGGCGATCATCAGCTTCGCTCCGCTGCGCTTGCTGGCCGCGATGATCTGTTCACACTCGCTCACGCTGACCGCCATCGGTTTTTCAAGCAGCAGATGCACACCCGCGTCGAGCGTCCGAACGGCAAGTCCGACATGGTCGAAGTTCGGGGTGGCCAGGTAGGCCGCATCGATCTCGCCTGACTGCAACAGGCTGTCGTACTCGTCATACGAGATCACCTTCCCGATGCCGTACGTCTCACCAACCACCTGCGCCTTTTGTTCATGGCTGGTGACGAGCGCCACCACCTCGCTGTTGCCCGTGTGCTCCACCCCGGGCAGCATCGCCGCCTGCGAGATCCAACCCACGCCGACCACGGCATACCGCACCGTCCGACCCTTCACCACCTTTGCTGCTGCCATCGGTATCTCCTTGTGGCTCCGACGCCCGTTGGGTCCCGCCAGGATGCCAGACCGGCAGATACGTACGGATCCGGTTCAATCCCATCAATATCGCGTGCGAGCGCTTCCGCTCCCAACGGTCTACGTCGCCGGCTTCTCGGCCATGCGCTTGGATTGGCTCAGCGCAATCGGCTCGGTCGTTAGCTCCCCGTATCGCCCGTCCGTGTAGCCCCATCCGGGCAGCGTCTGGTCGCCCTCGATCAGGCGAACCCCGTCATTGAAGGTCAGGTACGTCCAGGCCCACTGCCGGAACACCGCAAACCGGTTTCGGAAGCCGATCAGGAAAAAGATGTGCACCACCAGCCAGGTCAACCAGGCCGGGAACCCGCTCCAGTGCCCATGAAATGGCCATTTGAGGTTGGCCACGGCGGCGCTGCGCCCGATGGTCGCCATGTCGCCCTTGTCGAAGTAGTGAAACCCCTTCTCCTGGTGGCGCACGGTCTCGCCCCGCTCCGCCGCCAGCAGCACGCCAATCCGCCGAGCGGCATAGTCGCCCATCTGCATCGCCGGTTGCGCGACCCCCGGCACCTGCTGACCATCCTGTTCGAAGTGCGCCAGGTCGCCGCAGATAAAGATCTCCGGGTGGCCCTTCGGATTCAGGTGCTCGTCCACGAGCACCGCTCCACGCTTGTCCGTCTCGGCACCCAGCATCTTGCCCAGCGGCGATGCCTGCACGCCGGCTCCCCAGAGCGTCACCACCGAGTCGATCCGCTCGTCGCCGACCATCACATACCCTGGCTGCACATCGGTGACGTGCGCGCCCGTCCGGATCCTGACGCCCAGCTTCGCCAGCTGCCGCGCCGCGCTTTGCTGCAGATCGTCCGGATACGCGGACAGAATCTTCGGCGAACCTTCAAGGATCAGCACCTGCGCACTGGACGGGTCGATGTGCCGGAAATCCTTTGTCATGTAAAGCTTGGCGATGTCGGAGATGGCTCCCGCGAGCTCCACCCCTGTTGGTCCGCCGCCGATCACCACGAAGTTCAGCGCTGGGTGCTTGCCGGTTTCGAGCATCTCCCGCTCCGCCAGCTCAAAGGCGAGCAGAACGCGCCGGCGGATCTCGACCGCGTCCTCGACCGTCTTGAGCCCGGGTGCCAGCGAAGCCCACTGATCCTTGCCGAAGTAGGAGTGGGTCGACCCGGTCGCCAGAATCAGGTAGTCATACTCGAGCATCGCGCCGGATTTCAGGTCAACGTGCCGCGCCGCCGTGTCGAAGCCGGTCACCTCGTCCATGACCACCTCAACGTTCTGCTCGTCGCGCACAATCGACCGGATCGGCTGGGCGATATCCGCCGGCGACAGCACCGCCAGCGCCACCTGGTAAAGCAGCGGCTGAAAGGTGTGGTGGTTCTTGCGATCAATCAGCGTCACGTCCACCGGGAGCTTGCCCAGCCCCTTCGCCGCATGAATTCCGGCGAAGCCACCCCCAACCACCACAACCCGCTTCCGGATCACCGGCTGCTGCACCCCGTTCGCCGCCATCGTCACCTCGTCTCAGGTTCAGATGCACGGGAGCGGCCGCCGTTCCTTTGTCTTTCGCGGACGAGCGCGACTCCGTCTTTCACGGACGAGCGCGACGTACGCGCGTTGCCAAGGCGCTCGGAAACGATGTTCAGGGCTGCTTCCACAGGCTGGTCGCCGCGAACCCGGACGTGCCGGCCGCGACGGCGACCTCCGTCACCTCCGGAATGCCCGGCATCTCCGCCGGCGTCACCGTCACCATCCCGTCCACATCCGAGATGGCCGTCGCTGAACCGGTGCTGTACACCGCCATGGCCGGACATCGGCCGGTGGTGGGGCAGCCCGGCTGCCACGCCGAGACGGTCTGGAAGATCTCGACCGGAGCCCCTGCAACACCGTGTCCGGCGCCGTCCGTCACCTGGATCGTAAGTACGCCGAGCGTCCCGCTGGCGGGCACCGCCTGCACCGCTCCGCTCAGTACGCTCACCTGAAACTGAGCCGGCCCAACGCCCACGGCCGCAAGCGCGCTGCACACCGCGCCCCACGCGCAGGCCGTCCCGCTCGCGGTCATGCCGGCAGCCAGTGGACCGAGGGTCGCCGCCATCTGCGCGCTTCCCTGGCTCGACGCAGCTGAACTCGGCCCGCCAAAGATCATGCCCGGCGTTCCCGACCAGCTCACCAAAACCCCCGCAGTCGGCCCGGAGCTGTCCGACAGCACGATCTGCGGTGTCCAGTTCACAACCGCTTCCGCCGCCACATACTCCGTTCCGCGTACCGCCGAGATCGCCTGGGCCGCCGCCGTGAACTGGACCGACGTCGAGCTGGTGCTCGCCGTTGCGGCCAACGAAACCGTGCCGGCCGCATTTGCCGTCACTGCTGTTGAGGCGATCCCCAGTGCGTTCGTCACCACCGGGCAGCTCGCCCCGCCGCAGGCCGAAAAGACGACGCCCGCGCTGCCCGCGAACAGCACCGTCTCGCCAGCAACCGGACTCACTCCGTCGCCTGCCAGCACCTGCACAGAGAACGGTGTGGCCGCGGGCTGCCCGAGGCCGATCGTCCCCGCCGGCGCGCTTACCACTCGAATGCTTTCGGGCGCCGAGGTGAAGCTCACGGTCACCGTACCTGCCAGGCCGGTCGCCGTGAGCGTCACCAGGCCCATGCCGGTCGGAGTCACCGACGTCGACACGACGCCGTTCCCATCGGTCTGCACCGAACAGGGTGTCGCCGTGCATGCCCCAAAGCGCACCGCTGCACCCGTGGCCGAGATTCCCACCGGAACCCCCGAAACGGGCGAGACCCCATCCCCCGCCAGCACCTTTACGGCGAAGACGGATGCCCCTCCCGTCGTCACGGTCCCGCTCGGAGCCGAGACCAGCTGCATCGTCGGAGCGGCTGCCAGAAAGCTCGCGGTAACCGTGCCCGCGGTGCTCGTCGCGGAGATCCCGATCGATCCCGCTGCCATCGGGGTCACGGCGGTCTGGGCCAACCCCGTTGCGTCCGTCGCGACCGTGCACGTCGCCGCGCCACACGCCAACAGGCGCCCCCCCCCCCCCCTCGCCGTGAACGTCACCGCCTCATTCACCACTGGGGTGACACCGTCCGTCCGCAGCACCCGCACCGCAAAGGCGACCGCAGCCTGCACCCCGACCGTCTGTGTTCCCGCGGGAGCACTCACCAGGTGCATGGCCTCCGCAACGCCCACGAAGCTGGCCGTCGCCGGAGTCGCTCCCGGCACCGAGGCGCTCAACCCGACTGCGCCGGCAGCTGTCGGGGTCGCCGTGGTGGAGGCCAGACCATTCGCATCGGTCTGCACCGTGCATGTTCCTCCGCCGCACGCGCCCAGCGTCCCGCTTCCGCTGCTGATCGCGAAGGTCACCGGCGACCCCGGCATCGGCGTCACGCCATCCGCCGCCGTAACCCGCACAGCAAATGCCGTTCCAGCAACCGTGCCGACCGTAACCGGGCCGGACGGAGCCGAAATCACCGAGATAGTCGCCGCGGCTGCCTGAAAGCTCCCCGTGACCGACCCTGCGCTCGCCGCCGTCGCAGTCAGAGTCACCGTTCCCGCAACCGTCGGCGTCACCGTGGTCGATGCGAGCCCCTGCGCGTTCGTCATGACGGTGCAGCTCGCGCCCGCCGACGACGCTCCGGAGCACGCGCCCCATGTGATGCCGCCGCCCGCCGCCGAAAAGATCACCGGCCGCCCCGCCACGGGACTGACGCCGTCCGTTCCCACCAGCTTCACGGCAAACGGGGTCGGGGCGGCCGCGTGCAGGGTGACAGTACCGCTCGGTGCACTGGCCAGCTGCAGCGCATCCGACCCCGGCAGGTACGTAAGCGCACCCCACATGGTCGAAGTTCCCCCGCTCACCGTGTCTTTGACTGTCACATCGGCGGTGAACCCGGTGTGCGCGCCCACCCCCAGCGACGCCGGCACCACCGCCACAATGGCGTTCTCGGTAACGCTCTGGACGGTTGCCGGACCGCCATTCACCAGCACCAGGTTTCCGGCACGGAAGCCCATCCCGGCGATCGTCACCACCTCGCCCGCCGCGCCCACAGTCGCCGGGGAGATCGAGTCGGCGTAAAGAACGCGCGCCTGGTAGGCAAAATCGGGCCGACCGTCGCCCCGCTGGTCCGCGATCGACATCCGCAGCACCCGGTCCTGCGTTGCCGAGGGAACGGCAAGGTCAGTCATGCCCACCGTCAACGCATTCAGCGCCGTCCCGCCGGCCGCCACGGTCGGCAGAGTTCCCGTCGCGTCCGTCGCGTTCCATACCCCCATCGTCGGCAACGCTTTCACCACCGAAGGGTTGCCCTGCTCATCCATCGCCGTCACTTCGACCGTGAAGCTGTGGTTTGCCTTCACCGCGAAGGTAGACCAGGCCGCATGCCCGTACCCGCAAAGCGCCCCGGTCCACCATCCCGCGGTGGCCATCGGCGCGGGGGCGGCCTCCGTTCCGTCGCTCGCCGCGGCGCACGTTGCCGCGCCCCCGGTCGGGCCGAAGTCCACTTCGGTGTCGCTGTAGTTGGACAGCACCCAGATCTTCTGCGACCCCGTCGTGCCCGACTCCGACACCTGATTGCCGGTGTAGGGACCGACCGCCCACGGCCCGATATACAACGGATTGATCGGCTCGGTCGAGACGACCAGGTTCTGCCACGCCTGCCCATCCGGAATCGGCACACGCTCAATGAGGTAATAGCCCTCGCGCGACGGATCGGTGACGCCATAGCTGCCCGCCGCCGAGGTATCCGTCGGCCGCGCCGGCGTCGGCCCCAGCCGCCGGTACAGGTATCCACTCACCCCCGAAACCGACTGCCATGGCTCCGGGTCATCCCAGAACGCCTGGTCCCGCTGCACCGTGACGTTAACCCCCTGCATCCCTTGTCCGTTCGCAAAAACCACCTGCCCTTCCACCATGTTTCCCTCGGCCAGCGTCGCCTCCTTGCCGGCCGGAACATACCCCTGCGAGATGGAATAGACCGTGTCGAGCGAGGCGATGTCGTCCGCTCGCAATGTGAATGGGTCGGGAAAGCACTGGTAGGTGTAGGGTCCGCACACGATTTCGAGCGGGTGCATAATGGGCCAGTTCAACGCCTGGTTGTAGGTCGCCTGCGGCGTTCCCGTGTAGACGTTGTCGTTGGTCTGCGACCACGAGAGGCCCAGCACGCGCCCGAACGCCCGCATCAGATGAAACTGCAGTTCCATCTGCTGGGCCGGGTTCGATCCTGTGCAGCGCCCGTTCAACACCAGCAGCGCGTGCGTAATGGTGTAGGAGCTGCTCGGCATGCCATCGACACTCTCCGTCACGTCCGCGTAACGGCAGTTCGAGGGATCGCTCGCGCCGCCGCCCAGCATCAGCTCCGTCACCGATCCGTCCGAGTCGTAGATCACCGCGATCTGTTTGTTCGAGCCGTTCGATGCCTGCACGTCCGTCGGAAAAACCAGGCCGCTGGAGCTGACCGTGACGTTGCCGCCGCTGACATGCTCGTTCAACAGACCGCCCTGGCTGAGAACGATCCGCGAAGTCGGAATGGTCCACACCCCCGCGGCCGCCGCCACCAGCGCATCCGCCTGGGCGTGCGTCACGTAGCTGCTGAGATCGCCGGGATCGGTGAAGTACTGCGGTGAATCGGTGTACCACTGCACCGGGACCCCGCCCGGGTAAAACCACGGCGGCCCCGTCACCCAGCGCGGACCGGCGGCCCACACCGTGCCGCATGCCAGCATGCAGAGCGTCAGCAGCATCGCCTGCGCGATCAGACCGACGCCGATGGGTTGTGCTCGATCGCGTCGGAGCTTCACCGCGACTCCGCTCCCCATGCAAGAATCGCGCTCACCACCGAGCTGACCGAAGCGCAGGCAGCCTCTGTGGACGCTCCTGGAACCACCGCTGTCGGGGGCGCTTCGACCGGCGTGATCGTCCCCGCCAGGTGCGGAGCTTCGGCCATCGGCCGCGCTCGTGGAACGCGCGGCGTCTCCGGCCGGTACCGCACCGGACCGCGCGACACCTGTGCCGCCACCCACCGCAGATCAACCGTAGCCTCCGCCGTGGCGTTCGCTCCGGGCCGGATCGGAATGGCGCCGTTCATGCCGGCAACCGGGGAGCTCAATCCACTGGCGCCCGGCGCATGCAGCAGCATCAGCAGCCGCTGCCCCACGCGGTATCGCTCGTCCGTCCCCTCCCACAGCCCGGCCCACTCCCGCAGCACGTAGCGGTCGCCCGTCACCGATCCGCGAAGCCCGCGATCGACGGCAAACTCAACCTCGACGACTCCCGCGCCCCCATCCGCGGCAGGCCGGCGACGCACCGCCGAGACCGTTCCCGTGAAGATCACCCCGGCTCGCCCCACCATGGCGTGCAGCACCGACTCAACCGACTCTGCCTCGTCGCCGGTGGTCAGCGGAGACCGCTGCGCAGGCGCCCGCCCGCCGAGCAGACAAACCGCGACCAGCACCGCGAAACGCAATCCCCTGAGCACCCGCCGAAACCTCGCGCAATCCTAAGGAGTATCGGCAGGAACCCGCTCGGACTCTATACCCGGAAGGTGGTAAATTCTCAGTTCTTCCCAAATCGGGAAGCATGCCCCCGCCCAGGGCTCAAGCAAGCCGTCGTCGCAGCTCCCCGACGACCTTCGATCCCGTCAGCGCCAGGGTCAGCCCCGCCAGCGCGCCCCACACCGCTACCCCCCCCAGCAGCTCCGCCGCCGCTCCCACCAGTCCCACCTGCGCCGGCATCACGTGATCCAGCAGATCGAGCCCGGCGAAGCTCAGAAACGCCGCCAGCGCGCTCCGCTGCAGCTCCTTCACGTCCAACCCGAACAACGGCACCAGGTATCGCCGGTGAGCCAGCACCGCCAGCATCACGGTCTGCGCCAGAATCGCCAGATTGGACGCCCACGCCAGCCCCATTGCCCCGAACCGGGCGTGCAGCAGCCAATACATGGGAATCGACAGAGCCGCGATGGCCGTCCCGCCGATCATCGGCGCCCGCGTCTCCCCCACCGCGAAGAATGCCCGCGCATAGATCGCCTGCGACGCCCACATCGGCAGGCTGAGTGCGAAGGTGGCGAAGTACATCGCCGTCGTCACCGCAGCTTCCCGGCCAAATGCCCCACCCCGATACACCAGGTCCACCATCGGCCCTGCCAGCCCATACATCGCCGCCGACAACAGAAACGACATCGACAGAATCCGCGACACCGACCGGTTCACTGCTTCGCGATAATCCTGATGCAGCCCCTTCGAGTAGAGCGACGCGAAGAACGGCAGCGACGCCGCCCCCGCCGCCTGCCCGATAATCGCCATCGGCGCCGTAAACAGCCGCTTGGCATACATCAGCTTCGAAATATCTCCCGTCGTCTGCTTCGCGAAGTACGTCAGAAAGTAGCTGTCCAGAAACACCACGCTCACGCCCAGCATCAGGGGCAGACTCATGCGGACCCAGTCCCGTAGCCCCTGATTCTGGAGGTCCAGCACCGGCCGCCAGCGCACCCCCGCCCGCCACGCCGCAAGCCCATTCACGGCAAACGGCCCTGCCACCGCCCCGGCCAGCGCTCCCCAGGCCAGCGATCGGATCCCCAGCGTTCCCGCAAACAGGAGGCCGCCGCCGATGATCCCGAGCGTGTACACCAGCGGCGAGATCGCCTGATAGGTAAACTGCTTCCTCACCAGCGCCACCGACGCCAGCACCCCGCCCGCAAAAAAGAACAGCTGCGCCGGCAGCAGGATCCGCGTCATGGCCGTGCACAGCACCGACTCCGGTGTCCCCCGAGGGAAGAACCGATCCGTGTAAAGCGGCGTAAACACCTCCGCCAGAACGATCGCCCCACCCAGCACCAGAACCATCGTGTTCAGGATCACCGACAGCGCCAGATCACCCTCTTCTAACTCGCCCCGCTCGTGGTACCGGCTCAGGATCGTCACAAACGAGATCGACGCCGCCCCGCCCACCAGCAGGTAGTTGATCAGGTCCGGCAGCTGAAACGCCACGTTATACGCGTCCGTCCCCACGCCCGCGCCGAAGGTATACGCGATGTACTTATCCCGCACGAGGCCAATCACCCGCGACACCAGCGCAAAGAAGCCCAGCAGAATCGCCGCCGACATCGCCGTATGCTGACGGGACGGCCGCAAAAAGGCCATCGCCCGCGCCCGCAACCTGCCCGCCGGAGACGCCGCCGAAGCCTCCGGAACCCCGACCTCGGAGCTGACGCGCGAGTTGAAAGGAAGTGGGCTGTTCACCGTGCCATCACGAGCGACCCCGGGCACGCGCCGCGCAGGGAAGTGCGGCGCACGAAGGCGGTCAGCTCCATTCTACCGGCCACCCCCGTGCTCGCCGGGTCCCGCCGCTCGCCGCGCCGTCGCCGATGTCCGCTCCGGCACATGCTTCACATGCGACGGCACCGAAATGCCCGCGACGCTGAAGCTCACCATCTGCCGCTGCGAGCAGCGCAGGCAGCGCACAGGGTACCGCATCAGCAGCAGCTGCTTGAAGTCGGTTCGACGCAGACGCGACCGCCGGAAGTTCCGGCCAACGCAGTACTGGCATTGGATGGCGACACCGCCGCTCGCCCGCTGCGCCTCCCGCAACGGGTCCGACGCGATAGCGCCTGCATCCGCTCCGTCTTCCCTGCCCGACACCGTACCAACCTCCAGGCTCATTCGTCCCCGCTCTCCTCTGTCGGCCAAACGTCCAGCCCGTCAAACAGACCCTGGCTCTGCGTGTCCACCCCGGTCCGCTCCGCCGGTCGCGTCCGCCGACCCGCTGCCGGCCGCCGCTCGCCGCCGAGCATCTCCAGGAGCCCACGCAGCTCCGCCTCCACCCAGCGTAACCGCTCCGCCGCCCCCGCCGGGCTCTGCGGTTCTGCGGTCGTTATCCCGGGGAGCATCGGTGCCTGCTCGATCTGCCCGTCCGGCAGCTCCGCCTCCGGGTCCCCCGCCCGGCCAGCCTCCGACCCGTTGCCGCGCAGGATCTGCCGTGCGCCCGGGATGGTGTACCCCTCCGCATACAGCAGCCGCCGGATGCGCAGCGCCATCGCCACGTCGCGCCGCCGATACAGCCGCTGCCCGGTCTCACCCTTGGCCGGCCGCAGCTGCGGAAACTCCCTCTCCCAGAAGCGCAGCACATAGCTCGGCACGTCGCATATCCGGGCTACCTCGCCGATGCGGAAGCGCAGCTTGTCGGGAACAGGCGGCGTCGTCCGTCCCGCTGCTTCTCGCCACGCACCATCGTGTCGCGCCATGCGCACGCTCCGTTTGCTGCCGCCCTCCCACCCAAAAAAAGTATAGGCTTCCGGCCCCATCGCTTCGAAACCTTTTCTCCACGCGGTACGCTGCCCCGCAGGAACCGCTCCACCCGCCCCGGCGTATCCTCCTCTGTAGCCCAAAGGAGATCGCCCCATGCACCGCCTGCGCTCTGCTGCCGTCCCGCTCGCCCTCTGCGCTCCTCTGCTGCTCGTCGCCGGCTGCCGCGTCAGCACGGACAAGTCGAACGGCAACGACAACGTCAAAATCGCCACGCCATTCGGCAACATGCAGGTCAAGACCAACGACGCGGTCGAGCAGGCCAGCGTCGGTCTGCCGAGCTATCCGGGAGCCGAGCTCATCAAAAAAGGCGAAGGCAAGGACAACGGTTCAGCCGACGTCAACATGAGCTTCGGCAGCTTTCACCTCCGCGTGAAGGCGCTCTCCTACCGAACGCCGGACAGCCCCGACAAGGTGAAGGCCTTTTACCAGAACGCGCTCCGCCACAGCTTCGGCGATGTCATCGTCTGCGCCCACGACCGCCCCGTCGGCGAGCCCGTCCGCACCACCGAAGGCCTCACCTGCGACCAGCACGGCAAAACGGCAGGCATCTCCACCGAGACGGACCCCAACGCCGAAATCGAGCTCAAAACCGGCTCCGATCAGCATCAGCACATCGTCTCCATCGAGCACGAGGGCGCCGGCACCAAGTTCGGTCTGGTCGCGCTCGATCTGCCCGGCCATCTCGACGACCACGACAGCAACCAATCGGAGCAGTAATTCCTCCTTCGCTTCGCCAACTTGCTGCCACACCCGCGGGGAGACTACCGTAAATCCTGGTATGCCCCAGTTCTGCTATCAGTGCGGAGACGAACTCACCCCCGCCCAGCACACCATCCCGGCCTTCTGCCCCCACTGCGGCGCGCCGCAGCTCGCCCTCTCTGAAGATCGCTCCGTCTCGCTCAGCGCCTCCGCCGAGGCCACCACCGGGGAGCTCCCTCCGCCGCATCCCCAGCGCATCGACTGGCGCGTCGCCATCCAGGGCTCGGCCGTCGTCGCCGGCATCGCCGGTCTGCTCAGCCTGCTCTCCTTTCGCCTGCCCGCGCTCACCCTCGTCAGCTGGCTCTGGACCGTCTCCGGCTCGCTCCTCGTGCTCGAAAGCTACCGTCGCCGCCGGCCGGCCGCTCGCGTCGACGCCGCCGTCGGCGCCCGCATCGGCCTCGTCTTCGGCCTTTCGCTCACCGGCTCTCTTGCCCTCGCTGTGACCGTCGCCGGCCTCATCGGACGCTTTGTCACCCGCAGCATGGGCGCGCTGGACTCCCAGCTCACCGCCGTCCTCCAGGCGCAGACCGCGCAGGCCGTAGCCACCGTCCCGGACCCCGCCGAGGTCGTCCAGTTCTTCTCCACGCCCGAGTTCCGCGCCGGCCTCGTCCTCGCCGTGCTTACCGCCGCCGCCGCCGCTCTGCTCCTCCTCTCCACCCTCAGCGGAGCTCTCGCCGGCATCCTCGGCCCCCGCCGCCGCGTCAGCCGCTAGGTGTGACGCCGGGCTCGCTCCCAAAAAAAGCCTTCCCTACGAACGCCGCACCGCATCGGGTCTGTTGTTGTTGTCGGCAGCAACGCTGCTCCGCCCGGACCTCCCTGCTATCATCGACCCCTAACCGCAACCAAAAAGACCACCACATGCCCGAGAACACCTCTCAATCGCCCGCCGTCGCCGCCACCCACCTCCGCACCAAAGGCAGGCTCATGTCCGCCTCCGAGATCGAGCGCACCCTCGTCCGCCTCGCCCACGAGATCGTCGAAAAAAACAACGGCGCCAGCAATCTCGGCCTTGTCGGCATCAAGCGCCGCGGCGTCCCCCTCGCCCAGCGCATCGCGAAACTTCTCTCCGCCATCGAAAAGCATCCCATCGACACCGGCACCCTCGACATCTCCTTTTACCGCGACGACCTCTCGACCAACGGCCCCCGCCCCACCGTCCAGCCCGGCGACATCGGCTTCGACGTCAACGGCCGCGACATCCTCCTTGCCGACGACGTCCTCTACACCGGCCGCACCATCCGCGCCGCCCTCGACGCCCTCTTCGACCACGGCCGCCCCAAATCCGTTCAGCTCCTCGTCCTCATCGACCGCGGCCACCGCGAGCTCCCCATCCAGGCCACCTACACCGGCCGAACCGTCCCCACCTCCTCCCGCGAGATCATCGAGGTCAAGTTGAACGAAATCGACAGCACCGAAGAAGTCCTCCTCGTCGAACTCACCGACTAACCTCCGACACCTTCGCCCCTGCCTCTGCCCTCGCCGTTGCCGGTGCCCTCACCGTTCTGGTTGTCATTCCCGCAGGGACCCGCTTC
>CALMVL010000338.1:0-430 GCA_937873265.1 uncultured Granulicella sp. | reverse complement strand
ATCTAGATGGCAACCCCGCAGGGAACCTGGTTGTGCCATTGGCGTTGCCGTTCTAGTTGTCATTCCCGCAGGGAACCCGCTTCTGCCATTGCCGTTGCCGTTCTAGGTGTCATTCCCGCAGGGAACCTGCTTCTCCACAACTGCCATTATGTGTTCACCGTCCCCATCCTGAGCGAAGCAAAGGCCCCCGCATCTGCATCTACCCGTCCCCATCCGCAACTTCCTCCACCCACCGTGTCTGTACCTCGTGTAGCGAGCCCTCCCCAAACTCGCCTCAGAGGACACCATGAACGTCACCCGCAAACTCCTCCTGCTTCCCTGTCTCGCCACGGTTCTCCTGGCCGGCTGCGCCCACCATTACCAGAGCGCCTACTACCCGCCCCCACCCGCCGCCGGTCCCGACGCTTTCTTCCAGCACGGCCTCCACGAC
>CALMVL010000337.1 GCA_937873265.1 uncultured Granulicella sp. | reverse complement strand
TTTGGCGACAACACGACGTTTGGCCGCGTGACGCCGAATGCACACGCGCTTGTCGAGCGGTTCCCCTTGCTCGACAACTTCTACGACCCGAGCCGGCAATCCGCTGACGGACACAACTGGATCGTTCAGGCCATGGCCCCCTACTCGGACGATATTCAATCGCCGAACTGGCTGCGGGACTACCCATCGAACGGTGGCGACGCCATTGCGTACCAGAAGGTCGGGCACCTGTGGGACGTGGCTGCAAAGCAAGGTGTCACGTTCAAGAACTTTGGGGAGTATATCGAATACAACACGTTCCTGACGCCCACCGGATCGACCAATGAGCCGCAGTGGATTGACTTCTACAACGACACTTTGGCGTACGAGGCTGGCGCAGAAAAGCAGCTGTATAACTTCAACACGGTTGCCTCGCACTCCCCACTGCCAAACCTGATCAACAACACGGTCCAGAACTACCCACAATTTGATCTTGGCATCCCGGACCAGTTCCGCTTCGATGTGTGGCAGGAGGAGTTCAATAAGGACGTGGCAGGCGGATCGGTGCCGCAGTTGGAGTTTATGTGGATCAGCTCGGACCACACCGGCGGCCCACCAACCGCGCAGGCGATGCAGGCCGACAACGACCTGGCGCTTGGCCGCTTCGTGGACGCGATCAGCCACAGTGCGATCTGGAAAGAGTCGGCGATCTTCGTCGAAGAGGATGATGCCCAGGATGGTGTCGACCACGTTGACGGTCACCGCAGCCCGGGCTACATCATCAGTCCGTTTGTCCAGCAACAGGTCAAGGCGGATGGTTCCGGGGCAGGAGTGACCGAAGACAGCACGTTCTACACGCAGGTCAACATGACCCGCACGATCGAGCAGATCCTTGGCCTGACGCCGATGAACCAGTTCGATCTGACGGCCTCGCCGATGACTGAAATCTTCATCGACAATCCGCCTGCGGATAACTTCAAGCCGTGGACGCACGTGCCGAACGCGATTCCTCTGAATGCAGGTGTCAAGCAGACCCCGATGCAGCCGATCCCCGGCTCGTCGAAGTATGCTGCGCCCTCCAAGGAGGCTGAGGTCTCCTCGGTGAAGGCCTTGCGGGCTGGCTGGATGAAGAAGAAGACCCAGGTTTTCGCCGGCAAGCAGCACATTCCGGACTCCGAAGACCCGGCCACCGTCAATCACCTCGATTGGTATGAATCCACCAATTTCGCGGTGCCATACCCCGGCGAGAAGAAGGTTCGGCCTGCAAGCGATTTCAAAAAAACTGGACCGAAGACCCCCGACCTGGACGACTAAACCAATACCGAAACGCAACGGCCCTCTTCTGGAATTCCGGGAGAGGGCCATTGCTTTGCTTCGATCTGAGTAGAGCTTTCAAGCAGCGCGTCAGCTGAGAAGTGAGTTGGATTGCCCTCGCGCCGGCATCGAGAGCGTTACCCGGGTCCCCGCGCCGGGCTTGCTGGCGATCTCCACAGTTCCCCGGTGCAGCTGCATGATTCCCTGAACAATGGAGAGGCCGAGACCGGTACCTCCCGAAGCTTTGGATCGCGATGCGTCTACGCGGAAGAAGCGATCAAAGACGCGCGGCAGGGCATCCAGAGGGATGCCGACTCCTGTATCGGTCACTTCGATCAGCACGTTCGCAACTTGAGCGTGGGCCTTAATAGTCACCACACCACCCTCAGGGGTGTGTGCGACCGCATTGGATACCAGATTGCCGACGGCCCGCTGGATCAGGGTGCGATCGAGCTCCGCCACCACCGCCTCACCGGCTCCCGCGCTGGTCAGTGTTACTCCGGCGTCCGCGGCCGAAGCGTCGTAGTAGTCCCGCACGCCTTCCAGAAGTTCAGCAACGTCCACCGGTTCGAGCCGCAGATGGGTCAACGGGCTTTCGGTCCGGGCCAGGAACAGGAGATTGCCGATCAGGTCGGACAGGCGCACCGCTTCTTCAAGCGACGACTCCAGGGCATCGCGGTATTCGTCGATGGTGCGGGCTCGCGCAAGCGCAACCTCCGCTTCGCCGCGGATATTGTTGACCGGCGTACGCAGGTCGTGTGCGATGTCGGCAGAAAAGCGCGAGATCCGCTCAAAAGAATCTTCCAGCCCATCGAGCATCCGGTTGAACGTCAGGGCCAGCGACGCCAGCTCGTACGGATACCCTTCCGCCACGATGCGCTCGCCAAGATGGCTGGAGGTGATGCGGCGTGCCGTGGTGGTGATCTCTTCTACCGGCCGGATCCCCTGCCTCGCTATGTGGTAGCCCACGAACGGGAACAGCACCAGCATGCCCGCCGAAGTTATCCAGAACCACAGGCGGAAACGACGCAGCAACCCCTCCGTCTGCGTCACGTCCACTGCGATCTCCATGGTGATTAATGGGTCCTGTGCATCGCCGAAATGGGCTGTTGCGGCAATGACACGAAACGATTTGCCATTGTTGCCTCTCATCGAGATGGCCGATCCTCCATGGCCGCTCAGCAGCTTTGGAAGCTCCGACAGATTGAGCTGGTTCTCCATCCCCGGCGTCATCAGCAGCGTCTTGCCTTGCGGGTCCAGGAGGCAGATGTAGAACTGCTCATACCGCCGCGCAGCAGACTCGAGTTCAACCTCCTCCCGCAGACCGTCCGGTTCCTCCGGTCGCTCCTGCAGCATGGTGCGGAGAACGTTCACCTTGTCTTTGAGGAACAGCTCGGTGCTTTTGTTCAGCTCCGAAACCAGCAGAAGGTAAAGGCTCAGCGTGGCGAGCAAAACCAGCAGCAGCCCGGCGGAGGCATACGCCGCCGTCAGGCGGAACGCCAGCGTGTGCCAGATGCGGGTGACGCCGGCCCGTGTGCTACTCGGCTTCAAGGACATAGCCGGACCCGCGAACCGTATGGATCAGCTTGGACGCGAAAGGGTCATCCAGCTTGCTGCGAAGCCTTCGCACACTTACGTCGACAACGTTGGTTTCGCTGTCGAAGTTCATGTCCCATACTGCTTCGGCTATTACCGTCCGGGACAGCACCTCTCCGGCGCGCCGCGCCAGGAGCGAAAGCAGCAGGAACTCTTTTGTCGTCAGATCAAGCCGCTGGCCGGCGCGAGTGGCACGCTGGCGGAGGAGGTCGATCTCGAGATCAGCCATGCGGACCACGTCCTGTGGCCGGGCCGGCGTGCGGCGCAGGCGGGATCGTACGCGCGCCAGCAGCTCCGAAAACGCAAACGGCTTCACCAGGTAGTCGTCCGCTCCAAGTTCAAACCCTCGCACCCGTTCATGGACAGCATCTCGCGCCGTCAGAAAAAGGACCTGTGTCGTCTTACCCGCCTTCCGCAAGCCCGTCAGTACCTGCCAACCATCCAGACCCGGAAGCATGATGTCCAGGATGATCAGGTCGAACTCCACATTCTTGGCCAGCTCCAGACCGTCGTTGCCGTCGAAAGCGACGTCTACCACAAAGCCCGCTTCGCTCAGGCCCTTTTTCAGGAACTTGGCCGTTTTTGCTTCGTCCTCAATCACCAGCAGTCGCATGGGAGACACCTCCTGTCCGAGGTTTCTGGCCGCCACTCCCTCAGTAGCCGTGCAATGTATTAGAAGTCCAACCGCAGCGCGAACTGCATTTCGCGTGGCGTGCCCGAGCCTACGGGAGTAATCGGCGAAACGATTGCCGTGTTCAGGTTGACGGTGTTGATGATGCTACCGAAGCCAGACTGACCGAAGGTGGCCTGCGGCTGGCCCAACTGCGGGTGATTGAACACGTTGTAGAACTCCGATCGAAGCTCCAGGCGCATGCGCTCACCCAACAGCACGGTCTTTGCCAAACCGGAGTCGACCTGCCAGGTGCCCGGCCCGGCAAGAAGATCCCGCGGCGCGTTGCCGAAGGTGCCAGGCGCGGGTGTGGCAAAGGCCGCAGGATTGATCCAGTGTGCGATGTTCTTGCCCCCGGTTGGTTTGAGTGACGTGCCCGGAACGCGGTCGGGACGCAGCGTGCCGGAGTTCCCGTACGGCGAAATCGCGCTGCTCGGCAAAAGAACGTTGATGGGGAAACCGGTACGCGCCAACGCCGTCGTCGTCAGCTGCCAGTTGCCGGCGATGGCGCTCGCAACACCTTGCTTCAGCAGCTGCTTGCCCCGGCCAAACGGAAGCTCGTAAACGGCGTTGCCATTTACCACGTGCCGGGCGTCCCACGCACCGCTGGCCCACTCACATCGCAAGCAGAGAGGGTTTTGCGGAGAAATCTCATCGCCATCGCCGCTTCCGTTCGAGCCGTTGTCGATCTCGTGCGTGTAAGCGTAGTTAGCTGCGACCAGCAGGCCATGCGTGAAGGGCCTCCGCACCGATACCGTGAGGCCGTTGTACGAGCTCGCTCCGATCGAGCCCCGCCAGCCGATGGCGGGGGCGAAGGCCGGGTACTGCGGGGTGCCGGTTGTCGGGTCAAGCAGGTTCACCACGTTGGTTTCGAGCAGATGCACGCCATGGCTTCCCAGGTACGAGAAGGTGCTGACAAACTTCGCGGGAAGCGGCTGCTGCACGGAAGCAGTCCACTGTTCGACGTACGTGTCCTTGCGGTTCCGTTGCTCGGCATTCGGCGACAGTGTCCCGTTCCCGGTGAAGTACGGCGTTACAGGGTAAGTCACGTTCGTTACGGAGTAGGACGGGATCTCATTCTTCGCGGGCAGGTTCTGGTCATCCAGCTGACCATCCTCGTGGTACATGCCGAAGCCGGCGCGAAGAATGGGTTTCCCCTCGCCCCTTGGCGACCAGGCGATGCCGATCCGTGGATCGAAATCACCGTAGTTCTGCTGGCCAAAGCTGGCGCCCACGCCGCAGAAGCCCTGCGGCCCGCAGGTGCCGAAGTCGAATGGGTTCGCTCGCCCATGCGCCTCGTGGAAGAGGTCGAAAACCGTGTAGCGTACACCCAGGTTCAGGGTGAGGTTGGCAGTTGCTTTGTACTCATCCTGCACGTACCCGATGAACCAGGTTTTCCGCAGATCATTCGCGGGCAGAGCACCGGACAGGCTTGCTTTTCGAACCTGGTTTGCAGCCAGCTGTTCGAGCGAGGCAAACGTAACCGTCCCGTGCTGCCCGTAATGCTGGTTCAACTGGATCTCGCGGATTTCGACGCCCGTCTTGACGGTCTGTCGCCCATGGAGCCAGGTCACATCGTCGATCTCCGAAAAGGTGTTCCCGACGTAGATGGTGTTGTAGTTGTAGTTCTGCGAGACGAAGCCCGGCCCGGGTGCAGAAGAAATCGCGACCTGGTAGATCGAGCCGGTATCGCTCGAGTTATAGGTATTGGACGTCGCGCGATTGAACCCGAATTTTGCTTCGTTGGTGAGGTAGGGACTAAAGATGTGCAGGTACTCGAGCGCACCGTTGATCGGAGTCGTGACCCGCTGCTGCAGGTCCGTAGCTGCGGCCGAGACCGGCTGCGTGTTGACCGAACGATCGTAATTGAAGCGCATAAAACCGGTGTCGTTGGCGCTGAAATGCTGGTCCAATCGCAGCATCGCCGAGTTCTCATTCACCACCTGCGTACAGGCGCACGTCAGCAGGTCGTAGTTCGCGTAATCCGGCAGACTGGGGCTGGGCGCGTAGGGCGTGAGGATGCGCTTCGGGCCCGCTCCCGGATACGCGTTCACGATGGCGTACACCGGGGACGAGGTCGGGATGCTGGCCTTGAACGCCGCACTCGGCACATCGCCACTGGTCGGGTAGCCCCACACCTGCCGGTACGCTTCGGAAGCAAGAAAGAAGAAGGTCTTGTCGTGCACGACGGGACCGCCCAGCGCTCCGCCAAACTGATTCAGCCGCAGCGGCTGTTGTGATTCGCCGTTCGAAGCCCAGAGCGGCTCCGGGGCGTCAAAGATGTTGTTTCGCAGAAACTCAAACAGGCGACCGTGAACTTGGTTGGTCCCTGCAGGCGAAACCACCGCCAGCTGCGCGCCGCCTGTTGCGCTTTCCTCTGCGGTTCCCAGCAGGGTGTCGACACGAAACTCCGCAATCGCATCCAGCGGAATCGCGAGCCGAGCCCAGGCACGCTGTGTCTGGTTGGCGACATTGGTCGCGTCCACGCCGTCATAGGTGAAATTGCTGTCGTCGAGACCACGCCCCGCAAACCGGATCGATCTCTGGTTGCTGCCACCGGTATCGATCGCGCCGGGGATGTACGCTGTCAGTGAAGCCCAGTTGCGGCCATTCAGCGGCAGTTCGTCGGCCTGCTTCCGCTCGATCAGGCCGGTGACCGCGCTGGTGTTGCGGTCGAGGATCTCGGAATCGGTCGAAACCTCGACGTGCTCCTCGCCACCCGATACCCGCAGACTCGTGTTCAGAGTCTGTGTCCGGGAGACGGTTTGAATCACGTTGTCGTAAGACTTTGCGGCGAACCCTGCGTGCTCAAATGTGACCACGTAGTTGCCGACCTCCAGATTAGGAATCGAATACTCGCCAGCGGCCGAGGAGACGGTGTCTCGTACCAGACCAGTCGCAGGCATCGTTGCGGTCACCTTCGTGCCTGGTAGCAGCTTGCCGGAAGAGTCCGTCACTGTCCCGGTGAGCCCGCTGCGATCGACTTGCGCAGCGCATCGCACGGAGCAGAGGCCGAAGATTCCAGAAAGAATCGATAGCGACGGAACGACATAGGAGCGGAATTTCTGCATGGTCAGCCTCAGGGAGTAAAGCGACTTGGCGCGAACACCAACAAACCCGGCCTGGACATCAAGCCACTCGCGAAGACTACAAATCTCGCAACAGGGTTGCGAGTCGCGCAGCATTGCAGGGTTGTAATCTTGGCCCCTTTGTACAGGGCCTTTGTTACAGCTTCCGGACTGGATGGTTAACGCCAGATGGATTCGTGGCTTCGGCCGGCAGCGGCAACGCCCGGATCCAGTTCCGTTGACCGAGCCGGATCGCGGGTTGCGGTGGATTGGATCGCAGGCCAGAGCTGCGCGTCGGGGCTGCTGCCGCGAGGCTAGGCTGGTTGTGAGCCGACTGCGCGGTTATGCCGCTCGTTAGTCCGTGCGATAGAGGGGCAGGTGGACCTCTGCCTGACAGCCGGAACGGTCCGGGCGATTGGCAAGGGTAAGAGCGCCGTGGTGGGCAGTGACGATCTGTTGGGCGAGGACAAGGCCGATGCCGCTGCCGCTGGGTTTGGTGGTGTAGAAGGGCACGAAGAGGTTCGCGGGGTTGGTGAGGCCGGGACCGTTGTCGAGGATAGAGAGGACGGCGGTGGTGGAAGTGAGTTGCCAGGAAAGGGTGACCTGAGGAGCCGCGGACGCCACTGTGGCCGGTGAGGATCGTGTGGCGGGAGGTTGGGCGGAGGCAGATGACGGGTGCTCATCGCTGTCTGCCGTCGGCTCACTTCGTTCGTTCACGAACTCCTGTCGCGGTGGGAACGGTGAGCTTTGCGAGCGGAGTGGAGTTGGTTCGAGGGTGAGGGCGGCATCGACGGCGTTCCGGAGAAGATTGATGAGGAGTTGTTCGAGCTGGTCGGGATCGGCCAGGAGGGTGAGGTCCGGCGACGGAAGGATACCGATGGGAAGGCGGGTTTCGAGGACGACGACGCGCTGGGCGAGGGATGCGAGCGGGGTGGGACGGAG
>CALMVL010000336.1 GCA_937873265.1 uncultured Granulicella sp. | reverse complement strand
GGGTGCTCCGGAGGTGGCGACGACCCAAGAGGTGCCGCGGACACTGGGAGTGTTGACGGTGGACCTGGTGGAGACACGGACGAACGAGGTGGTGTGGCGCGGGCAGGCGACCGAGGACAACGTGGCGCAGAGCAATCACAGAGAGGAGGATCAAGTGTGGAAGTCGGTGGGAAAGATGTTTGAGCACTACCCGCCAAAGGGGGAGAAGTAGGAGTTTGCCGGCGCCGGAGTGCCGGGATTGCGCGCGATTTTTCCAACAACCGGTGAATTGGGCACGTAGACTTGGTTGTATGAGGTATCTGCTTGCTTTGCTGGCGCTGGCCGGCCTGTCTGTGAGTGTGTTGGCGCTGCGGGTGCATAACCAGGATCCGTCGCAGGCTCCGCCGTGCGCGGTAACGGAACGGTTCGACTGTGGCGCGGTAAATCATTCGAGGTTTGCGGATTTCCCGCCGCGGGCGGTATTTACGGAGGCGGGCACACCGGCGGGGGTCCATGTGCCGGTGGCAGCGCTGGGGATCGTTGGCTATGGACTGATGGCGCTGGCGGCGGTGTTCGGGCGGATGGGTGTGTTGCTGGTGCTCGCGGAGGTGGGATTCTTTTTTGCGGCGATGCTGACGTACCTTGAGGCGTATGTGATTCAGAAGTGGTGTATTTACTGTCTGTGGTCGCAGGGGATTGTGACGGCCATTCTGCTGCTGACGACGGCGGTGATGACGATGCGATGGTGGTCCGGTCGGCGGGTTCGGCATACGCAGAAGGACGGAGCGGTGCATGTGGCCTAAGTTGCTGTTGCAGTTTGGCCCGCAGTTGATGGAATTGCTGCCGCATCTGAAGCGGGTGCTGCCGATGGCGGACCGGTACTTTTCATCGGGCGCGGCAAATGAGAAGGCGATTGCGGCGATGGGTGGATCGATCGCGGGGATGGAAGGGTCGATCGCGGCGATGGCCGAGGGAATGCAGGGGTCGCTGGGGCAGGTGGCGAGGACGCATATCGAGGTTGCCAAGCGGCTGGACGAGTTTGCGGGGGAGCACCTTGCGCTGGCGAAGCGGCTGGACACGTTTGGTGCGCAGGCCGGCGAGATCGAGACGGAAGCGAAACGCGCGCGGCGGGCGGCGGAGCTGGCGCAGACGCGGGTGGATGCGCTCGAAAAGCAGCTGGCGGGGATACGGACGTGGCTGCTGGCGGGGGCGGGGGTGCTGGCGGTGTTGCTGCTGGC
>CALMVL010000335.1 GCA_937873265.1 uncultured Granulicella sp. | reverse complement strand
ACCCCAGCCCGCCCACAAATGCCGAGCACAGATCGCTCAAAATATCCCCGTACAGGTTCTCCGTCAGAATCACGTCATACTGGTGCGGATTCACCACCAGCTGCATGCACGTGTTATCCACAATGTGCTCCGCATAGGTAATCTCAGGGTACTCCGCCGCCACCTTCCGGCAGCAGTCCAGAAACAACCCGTCGGACAGCTTCATGATGTTCGCCTTATGGATCGCATGGATCTTCTTCCGCCCGTGCTTGCGCGCATACTCAAACGCCGACCGGGCGATCCGCGTCGATCCCTTGCGCGTGATGATCTTGAGAGACTGCGCCACATCCGGCTGCACCATCACCTCCAACCCCGCATACAGATCCTCCGTGTTCTCCCGGAAGATCACCAGATCGATGTCCTTGTAGTTTCCCTTCAGCCCCGGCAGGCTCCGCACCGGCCGGAAGTTCGCATACAGATCAAACTTCTTGCGCAGCGTCACGTTGATCGACGAAAACCCGCCCCCGATTGGCGTCGTCACCGGCCCCTTCAGCGCCACCCTGTTCTGCTCAATCGACTCATATAGCACCTTCGGAATGTACTCGCCCGTCTTCTGAAACGCATCCGCCCCGGCCTCGAAGCGGTGCCACTCAAACACCACACCCGTCTTCGCCCCCGCCGCCTCCAACACCCGAACCGTCGCCTCCGTCACCTCCGGCCCAATTCCATCTCCAGGAATCAGTGTCACCGCATGCATCCGCATCTCAGCCATCTTTCCCTCCCAGCTCTTCCCTGTCCCTGAACGCTACCTTCGCTTCCTTCCATCCCGCCCACTCAACAACTCTTCCAGCTCCGTCTTGAACTCATTCACATCCTTGAAATCCCGATACACACTCGCAAACCGGATGTATGCCACTGTATCGATGTCTTTGAGCCGGGACATAATCAACTCTCCCACCTCGCTCGTCGACCGCTCCCGCTCCGGTGACTCCACCACCAGCGCCTCGGCCTCATCCACCATCTGCTCCATCCGCACCGCCGGCACCGGCCGCTTTTGGCACGCCTGCAGCAGCCCGTTCAGCAGCTTCTGCCGATCGAACCGCTCCCTCCGCCCATCCTTCTTGACCACCATGTACGGGATCTCGTCGATCCGCTCGTACGTCGTAAACCGCTTGTGACACTCGTCACACTCGCGCCGGCGCCGAATCGAATCAGCATCCTTACTCTCCCGCGAGTCCACCACCCGATCCTGCGCAAATCCACAAAAGGGACACTTCATCGGCCATCTCGGATTCTAGCAGCGCACGTCGCTCGCCTCCGCCAACCATTGGTGTGCGATCTCAGCGGCAAGGGAACTGCAATCGCCTACGCGTCATTTCACCCCTGCGCAACCCGCGATTGGGAGCAGAAGGCACACCCGCGACGTTCCAAGGCGTTTGGTTCGACACTGCCCGCCAATCTTCCCCGGATACGCCACCCATGCGCAAGCCATGTACGTAATCTACAGACTCACCACTTCCGGGCAACACGCACACGTGGGACTCAAACCAGCGGAGAATGTGAAGACCGTGCGCTGATTCTGTCACACATCGGCCCGCGCCCATCGCCTCACCCAAGCCCCATCCACCCACACTCCCCAACCC
>CALMVL010000334.1 GCA_937873265.1 uncultured Granulicella sp. | reverse complement strand
TCGACAGGCGTATGGCCCTCTGGGGCGGTTTTGTTCTGCAGGCGGCGGGAACCACGGTCTACTGCGCTGGCGACACAGGGTTTGCTGATGGTGGCGTCTTCAGGCAGGTTGCCGCCCGCTTCCCACAGATCGATCTGGCGTTGCTTCCCATCGGAGCGTACAACCCGCGCTGGTTCATGCAGGCGCAGCACGCCAACCCGGAGGATGCGCTGCAGATCGCGGACATCGTGCAAGCCCGGGCTGCACTGGGCATTCATTGGGGAACGTTTCAGCTCACGGACGAACCGTGGGACGAGCCTGCTCGCTGCTTCCTCGAAGGCGTGGTTCGAAGGGGATGGGATGCGCGTCGCTTTCTGCCCCTACAGGCTGGCGACACGTGGAGTGCGATGCCGTAATCGCAGACATCATCCTAGCGCTCACTGGTTAACGCCGGGGGTTGGCGTGTTCAAGCGCTTAGCCCCCGCGTACGCACCCGCGGTGGTGATTAGCGGAATGACAAGTGATGCTCTCACTGAGCAAGATGGAGACTCCGCTTGCTTCTATTCTCGCCCAGGTGCCCCCACTCATTCCGGTAGCAGACACTGTATGCGCAGTCCGTGAAAGCACCTGGCAAGGAAGGACCATTCCGGCGAGCACACCAAGTCCGGCCAGTGCTGCAGCGAACTGCTAAACAGCTTCCGATAACGGCGTTTTGCGGTACTAACCCCGCCCACCACTTGAACAACCGATTCGGCTGCCTCCTCTCAAGTGTTCTTGATTCGCGATAAGGCCTGTTATCGCCAAATGAGATCTGGAATTAGTAAACACAAGCCGACATATGAGGACAGTCGGCAACGCACCTGCCTGTTCGACCTTCGGTATCCTGAGTGATACCAACTCCCGAAGAGACTCAGATCCAAAGGTCGTTCTGTGCTGTACGGTCCCCACCCTCATGTCCGGTATTCAAAACACCTCTAGGCTCGATCAGGAGCAACCTGACCTCTCGTTCTGCGAAGGGTTTGTGTTCCACTCTCCCGCGAGGACGGTGAACGTTTCGTCCGTGTCCCGATGATCGTGCCAGATGAAGTCACCCTCCAGCTTCAC
>CALMVL010000333.1 GCA_937873265.1 uncultured Granulicella sp. | reverse complement strand
TCGCCATGCGCAAACTCGATCGCATCGACCACCTTCTCCTCGGGAATCTCCTTCGCCCCCGACTCGATCATCACGATGCCGTCCTTCGTCCCGACCACCATGATGTTCAACAGGCTCACCGCCCGCTCCGCATACGTCGGATTGACGATCATCTGTCCGTCAACAATGCCCACCCGCACCGCGCCCACCGGCCCGTGGAACGGGATGTCGCTCAGCGCCAGCGCGCAGCTCGCGCCGTTGATCCCCAGCACATCCGGATCATTTTCCTTGTCCGCCGAATACACAAACGCCACCACCTGCGTCTCGTTCCGGAACGTCTCCGGAAACAGCGGCCGGATCGGCCGGTCAATCTGACGGCTGGTGAGAATCTCCTTTTCACTCGGCCGACCTTCCCGCTTGATAAATCCACCCGGAATCCGTCCACCCGCGTACGTAAACTCGCGGTACTCCACCGTCAGCGGAAAGAAGTCAATCCCTTCCTTCGGATCCGGCGAGGCCACAGCCGTCGCGAGAATCACGTTGTCGCCACTCGAGGTCAAAGCCGCGCCGGAGGCCTGCTTCGCCATCCGCCCCGTCTCAAACCGAATCTGCTTGCCGCCGGCAAGCTCCACTGTCACGTCCTGCATCATCGTCTACCTTCTCTCTCGTCGTCTCTCGTTTATGGAAACCTGGTCACCGCTCGCACAATGCGAAAAGGCAGCTGCCCGCGCTCGTCACGAGCATCGAAGCAGCTGCAGCACGGGAAACCTCCCGTCGGTACAAAATGGAGCTCACAAAACTCACCCGTTCAGGGAATCGCCGATCGGTCTCCGACCGGGTCACGCTCCGCAACAAATCCCGAAATCGTCGGGCGGATGAACGTGCTTGCATCGCTTCGGGGGAGATCTCCAACCGTCGTTACTTGCGGAGACCCAACTTGCCGATGACCTCACGGTACCGGTCTGCGTCGGACTTCTTCAGGTAATCCAGCAAACCCCGGCGCTTGCTCACCAGCATCAACAGGCCGCGGCGGGATCCATGGTCTTTTTTGTGCTCTTTGAAATGCTCCGTCAACTCGCCGATTCGCTCACTCAGAATCGCGATCTGGACCTCAGGACTCCCCGTATCGGAGTCGTGCGTCCGAAACTTCTCAATAATCTCTGTCTTCCTCGCAGTTGCCAACACAGCTCGATCTACTCCCTCATCGTCAAGTCAATAGTAGTTACGTCTACGATACCATTGCGCACACCACCGCACCAAACCATGGGTGTCCTCGATCAGACGCACCCACCTACTCCGCGCAGTTCACCCGCAAAAACTCCATCGTTCTCTCCCACGCCACCTTCGCCTGCTCCGGCCCGTACGACATGCGAGCATCGCAATGGAACCCATGCTGCGCCCCGGGATACACGTACACCGTCACGTCCGGATGTGCGTCTCGCACCGCATCGATCTGATCCTGCCCAATGTGCGTGTCCTCGCCGCCAAAGTGCAGCATCACCGGACACGTCGGCTCCTCTTCCGCGACCTTCCCGATACCGCCCGGGTAATAACCCACCGCGCATGCCGGCGCAAACCCCGCCTGGGCCCCGCGCGTCGCACTCAGCCAGCTCATCAACCCGCCGTAGCAGAACCCCACCACGGCCACTCGTCCACCCTCGCCACCGATCGCCTGAAACGCCGCCCCCACATCCAGCAACGCCGTGTCCGGATTCAGCTTCTGCATATACCCGACAGCTCGCTTCGTATCGTCACCCTCGTACCGCAGCGAAACACCCTTCTCCACCCGATCAAACAGAGCCGGTGCAATCGCCCGGAAGCCCTGCGCCGCAAACCGGTCCACAACGCTCTGAATATGCGGATTTACGCCAAAGATCTCCTGAACCACCACCACCGACCCGATCGCCTCGCCCTTCGGTCGCACCACATAGGCGTCCAGCGTGTGATCGTCCTTCGCCGTTACCTGCATCCACCCACTCATCTCCAGCCGTCTCCTGTCACTCGCGTGCTCTTTCTGATCCATCGTACGTCCACGCATCTCGCCGAGCAGAGCCGAAACCGTTCCATCAGCGGTGCTCTGATCGGCCCCTTGCCTCGGATGGCAGGAACAGTGTCCCTCTGCAAATAGGACAGCTCGCGAATCAGGACACCCCTCGACAGCCTAGCTCGTCCGCCCCGAGACCGAAACTCGCCGTATCTCGCCAAGCCATCGCAGGTACCGCAACACTTGGCGCCGCTCTCCCCACGCCAGACGAACCATCATCACCAAACCAACCTCATGCGCTGGAACGCCCGTGTACGTCTCCACGCGCCATCGCAGGTACGAACTCCGCCACGGCCGAAGCCGCGTACCCCGCGTTGCATTCCAGAAAAACCGAATCGGCTCCAGCAACTCCCGTACCAACCCTCCTCCTCCTCGTCTCTCGCGACACACCCACAGTGTGATATGCCAGCCTCAAGCACTCCGAATCGCCCCTCGAAGCCGCATGCCGTTCAGCAAACGGTTCGCCACCAACCGGGAATCGACCTTGTACGTCCCCCGGCGCACCTCCTCACGCACGAACGCTAGTCGCTGCGCGCGTCCCGTCATCTTGTCCGTTGAGGGGCTCCCGATGCTCTCTCCTGCCGCATCCAGCCTCTCGTCCATCTCCCGTTCTTGCGCCCTCTTCACCATCGCCTCCAAGCCTCCGCCGTCGCTTCCTGGCCAACTCCAACCGGCCGCAATCACCTTATCGGCATCACCGGGCGGAACCGCACCTCTGTCTCGCTTTGACACGCGCACGCCATCCGGCTAATTATCCCCTTGGCCAGATCCCCGGGGCGACCGCGGAGCCTCATGCTGTGCATTTACCTCGGCCTTGCCGGCTTGCTTCTTCCGGCCCCCGCTGAACATCGTCAGATACACCACAAACCCGATCAGAATGCCGCCAAAAACCAGAAGAAATACAAACGTAAGCATCGACCCACCTCCTGCCGGCGCAGCAAAAGATCGCGGCGCACACCGCCTCACCTCTGCTCCATCAGCCTGTCCCTCTCTGATGCCGTCAGTCGCCCCTGCGGTAAACTCACCTCATGCGCCGTGGCTTCTTTGTCACCTTTGAAGGCCTTGACGGCTCCGGCAAAACCACCCAGCTCCAGCTCCTTCGGGATACCCTCACCGCCCTCGGTTACCCTGTCACCACCACCCGTCAGCCAGGCGGAACCCCTCTCGGCGATCAGATCCGCTCGCTCCTGGTCTCCTCCACCGCCGAGAACACCCTCGGCCCCATCACCCCCCTTGCCGAGCTCTCCCTCATGTTCGCCGACCGCGCCCAGTCCATCGCCGACATCATCGAACCCGCCCTCGAGCGCGGCCACGTTCTCCTCTGCGACCGCTTCACCGATTCGTCCGAAGCCTACCAGGGCGCAGGTCGCCAACTCGGCGTCCAAACCGTCCTGAACCTCCATCGCACCCTTTGCGGCAATCTCCAACCCGACCTCACCCTCCTTCTCCTCCCTCCGCTCGCCACCGCCCTCCGCCGCGCTCGCCGCCGCAATCATCGGCACGTCGATCTGGACGGCCCCGACGAGAATCGCTTCGAGCGCGAGTCCGACGCCTTCTATCAACGCATTCACGCCGGCTATCTCGCCATTGCCGCCCGAGACCCCCAGCGCGTCGTCCCCATCGAGTCCAGCGCATCCATCGACGACATCAAAACCCGCATCCTCGACATCGTCATCACCCGCCTCGCCGCGCACGTCACACATCCATGACCACCCCGCCTCCGATGCCGGCATCCCCTGAAC
>CALMVL010000332.1:1182-21652 GCA_937873265.1 uncultured Granulicella sp. | reverse complement strand
GCAGTGAGGGACTCGAACCCCCGACATCCTGCTTGTAAGGCAGGCGCTCTAACCAGCTGAGCTAACCGCCCACGCGTCGGTGCGGACCAACCCGCAGTGTACGTGAGGCGGGTGGAGTTGAGCAACGCAGGGAACGCCGTGGCGCCAGGCGCGTAGGATAGGCACGTGAGCAAGTGGTTGAAACGTTGGATCGGCGTGTGCGCTCTCCTGCTCGTGTGCCTGGGGCAGGGCCGCGCGGAGAAGGTGAGCGACCTTCCTGCTCCGACCGGATACGTCAATGACTTTGCCGGTGTCTTGTCACCTGACGTAAAGGCGAAGCTCGAAGAGCGTTGCACCGAGGTAGACCGGCAGGCGCATGCGCAGATCGCAGTCGTGACGGTTAAGACGATCGACGACGATCAGTCGATCGAGGAGTTCGCGACCGAGCTGGAGGACAAGTGGAAGGTCGGCCCGAAGGCGACCGACCGAGGCGTCCTGATGGTGCTCGAGATGACTCCCCGGCACGGACGCATTGAGGTCGGCTACGGCCTCGAAGGCATTCTGAATGACGCAAAAGTCGGCGACATCGGGCGCTCCATGGAGCCGGACGCCGCGAAGGGTGATTACGACGATGCCGTGCTGCTGGGCGTCGGACAGCTTTCGCGGGTCATCGCCGCCGATGCCGGCGTGACGCTCACTCCGATCGTTCACCGGCAAGTCGCGGCGCCGCAGCCGGTGCCCCTGACGTTCGGCCAGATGTTGGTCTACGGCATCGTCGCGCTCGTCGTACTCTTTGTCCTGTTCCGCGCAGGTGGTAGCGGTCTGCTGTGGTTTCTGCTGGGCAATGTCATGGGGGGAGGCGGCTTCGGCGGGGGAGGCCGACGTGGCGGCGGTTTCGGCGACGGCGGTGGCGGTGGCGACGACAGCGGCTTCGGCGGCTTCGGCGGTGGAAGCTCGGGCGGCGGCGGCGCCAGCGGAGACTTCTGACCGGACGTTGAACCAGGGCTCGCGGCGAATCGTAGTGTAGAGTACTGCCGATGCCGTCCTCACGATGGCGCGGCAAGACGAAGTCAGGAGGAGTATGAAGGGATCTTGGTTAGGACTTGGCGTTCTGGGTGTCATCGTTCTGGTTGTGCTGCTCGGGTTCGGCAGTTACGTCGGCGCCAAGAATACGCTGGTACAGAAAAACGAGGATGTGGATCGGGCATACTCACAGGTGAACGTTGTGCAGCAGCGCCGGCTGGATCTGATCCCGAATCTCGTGGCCTCGGTCAAGGGCTACGTGAACGAAGAAACGACGGTGCTGACCAACATCGCCAACGCCCGCGCGGGCGTGCTCGGCGCCACTGACCGCGCGAGCAGCATACAAGCCAATACAAAGCTGGATGTGGCGCTCGGTCCGTTCTTCCGCTTGCAGGAGCAATACCCGAATCTAAAGGGGAGCGAGCAGTTCACGCGCCTCGAAGATGAACTCGCGGGAACCGAGAACCGGATCGCGGTGGAGCGAAGCCGCTACAACAAGACGCTCGAAGACTACGACGTGTACGTGCGTCAGTTTCCCAACAGCATCTGGGCAAACATGGCCGGATTTCACTATCGCGACGAATACTTCAAAGGAAATCCCGAGAACAGCGTGGCTCCCAAGGTGGACTTCAGCAAATAGGGCTTCCTGCGGCACAAGAAATGCCGTCGCGGGAAGCGACGGCATTTCTTTGTTTTGCAAGGCGCTTACTTTGTGAACGAGGCGATCGCCGCGGCTTCATCGTCCTTGACGTCGAACACGGTGTAAAGCTTGGTGATCTGTAGCAGATCGTGGACCTTTTTCGTCAGATTCAGCAGCTTCAGCTCGCCGCCGCCGTTCTTGACGGTTGTGAACGCGCTCACCAGTTCGCCGATGCCGGAGCTGTCGATGTAGCTGATCTCCCCAAGGTTGAGCAGGATCTTGTTGGACCCCTTGGCCACAGCATCGCGAACCGCGTCGCGAACAGTTACGCTGCCCTCGCCGAGGGTAATGCGACCGCTGAGGTCGAGAATGGTGACGCCGTCGACCTGGCGTGTCTTCACTTTCATACTCATGAGCGTTGTCTCCTTAAGCACCCGGTTGGGCAGCTGTTCTGTTCTTGATCAAAATGATTTCTGTCCCGGGCTGTAACTGGCGAAAGTGTACCTCATCCATGAAGGCGCGGATAAGGAAGATGCCCCGCCCGGAGCCGCGCAGGATGTTTTCGGGGGCAAGAGGATCCGGGATCGAATCGGGATCGAGACCGCGGCCCTCGTCGGACACGTGCACCGTAAGCGCGCTGGCCGTCGTCTCGAAGGAGACGTTGATGTGTTTCGTCGCGTCGTAGCTGTTGCCGTGGATGACCGCGTTCACGGCAGCCTCGCGCACAGCCATGGCGATGTGCGGTACCGTGTCCTCGTCAAAACCGGCTTTGGTCGCGAATTCCTCGGCGACCTGCTCGACCTTGTTTACGCTTTCGAGCGACGACTCGAGCGTAAAGCTGAGGCGACTTGTGGTGGAGTCGGGCAATGCGTTCCTTGCGTAACCGAAATGTCGAGCCGCCTGGTCGCCGGTGTTGGCAGTGTGCTTGCGCCACCGCGGATTGTCAAGACATCGGACCGTAGCTCCCGCCCGAAACACGACGGCGCCTCTCTGCGCAACAGAGGTCCGGCACGCTCCGCGACCGCGTGTACAGTTTGGACAGGGCGCCCGGATGCATACACACACGGAGCAGGAACGCGAGATCGGAACAGCGCATGGCGAGCAGCGAACCAGTGTCTCGTTGCTGCTCGGCACACCGGTGGTGGACTCCCGCGGGCAGGCGCTGGGACGCGTTCAGGAACTCGCCGTCCTGCCGGCAGACGATGCCTTCCACGTGCACGCCCTGGTTCTCTCGCGCTCCGCGTCCGCAGGCGGCCGGTCCTTGTTGCCGATCCGTTCCATCATGGTCGCGCATGGGCTTGTTGCGATGCGCGAGGGAGCACAGGTCGAGACGGCGCCCGAGGTGGACCACTACCTTTGGCTCGCACGGGATCTGCTCGATCAGCAGATCATCGACGTGCACGGGCACAAGGTGGTTCGGGTCAACGACGTCAATCTGCTCTGGCAAACCGCCTCCAATGGCAGCACCGAACTGCGCATTCAACAGGTCGAGGTAGGTATTCGCGGAGCCATCCGCCGGCTCTTGAAGGGACTGCCCGGGCCGGCCATACGGCGTGTTTCTGATCGCTTCGCCTCCAACGCGATCCCGTGGGAGTTCGTGGATCTCATCGATCGCGATCCGGCGCGGCGCGTGCGGCTCAAAATCGAGCAGGATCGGCTCGAAGAGATGCACCCCTCAGATCTGGCCGACATCCTTGAAGATCTCGCTCCGGCTGATCGCGAGGCGCTCTTCATCAGCCTCGATGAGGAGGTCGCGGCGGAGACGCTGGAAGAGATCGAGCCGAAGCTGCAGCAATCGCTCCTCGCCGCCATCGACTCCGAGCGGGTCGCGCATATCGTCGAGGAGATGGATCCCGGAGCGGCTGCCGATCTGCTGGCCGAAATGCCCGAGGCCGACTCCGACCGCATCCTCGGCGAGATGGAGCCGGACGAGCGGAAGGAGGTCGAAGATCTTCTCGAGTTCCCCGCCGACTCCGCCGCCGGTCTCATGACGACCAGCTATCTGGCCCTCGGCGAGAGCGCAACCGCCGGCGACGTCGCCGAAACGCTCCGGCGATTCGAGGGCGACGTCGAAACCCTCACGGAAATCTATCTCCTGGCGGAAGACGGCAGCGTCCGGGGCGTGGTCCCGCTGGTGCAAGTCGTGCTCGGCGGGCCGGAGAGTACGCTCTCCCAGCTGCCGCAGGGACATCTGGTGTGCTGCCACGTCGGCACGGCCGGACGTCGCGTCGCGGAGCTCTTCGATAAGTACAATCTGCGATCCATGCCGGTGGTGAACGAAGGCAACCAGCTGGCGGGGGTCATTCACGCCGAGCAGGTGATCGCGCTTCTGCGCGAAAAGAGTTGAGACGCGGTCTATGCGGATCTTGTATGTGGGTGCGCTCAGCCCGAATGACTCGGCGCTCTATCGCAAGTGGGCTCTTGAACGGCTCGGTCACGCGGTCTTCCCGATCGACGCACTGGGGTATGAACCTCCCAACGTACTTCTTCGGAAGATCACTCACCGACTTGCAATGGGTCCCCAAGTGCAACGCCTCAACCGCGATCTGCTCCGAGCGGCCGAGCGTGATCGGCCGGATCTCCTGTGGGCCGACAAGCTGCTCGGGGTCTGGCCGAAGACGCTCGACCGGCTGCGCGCGATGCGCATCGCCACTGTCAGCTACATGATCGACAACCCCTTCGGCACGCGGCAGGATCCGGGGTGGCGTCTCTACAGGAAGTGCATCCCGAATTACGACCTCCACGTCGTGCAGCGGGAGAAAAACATCGCCGACTACCGTGCGCACGGAGCTCGCGCTGTCATCAAGATTCAGACTGCCTACGAGCCGACCCTCCACTATCCCGCGCCCGCAGGCTGGTCGGACGCCAACCGCGACCGCGACGTTTCGTTCATCGGAACCCCCTACGACAACCGCGCCCAGGTCCTTACAGAACTCGCGGGCGCTGGGAACTTCGGCGTGACCATCTCCGGCAACCCGTCCCATTGGAGACGCGCGCTGACGCCCACTGCGTTCACGCAGCTCTATCGAGAAGGCGAGCTGTACCAGCAGCAATACCGCGAGGCGATCTGGCGATCCAAGATCAATCTCAGTTTCCTTACTCACGCGAATCAGGACGAGTTCGCGCACAAGAGCTTCGAGATCGCGGCCTGCGGCGGATTCCTGCTCGCGGAGCGGTCCGAAGGACATCTCCAGCGCTTTCGTGAAGATCGCGAGGCCGTCTTCTTCTCGGACCCGCAGGAGTGCCTGGCAAAGATCCGCCGGTACCTGCCGGACGAGTCAGCCCGTTCCCGGATCGCCGCCGCAGGCAGGATACGCGCCGACCGTGACGGCTACAGCAACGACCGCCAGGTCAGCCTGATCGTCGCTCGTGCGGAGGAGATCGTGGCTCGAATGCAAACGCATCCCAAACGCTAGGCTGCGATCACGAAGTGATCCTGCCCGGGCACCCACGGCGAGTTGGACAGCTTCGCCCGGTGAGGTAGTCTGCCGGAAGGGAGTGTTGCCGGACCTCGACGCTGCCAACAGGTGAGATCAGACGTATGTGGCGGCGATGGAGAACCCGTGTCCTGCTGTTCCTCGCGGTCCTCGGACCCGGGTTCATCACCGCCAACGTCGACAACGACGCCGGCGGCATCCTCACGTATTCACAGGCCGGAGCGCAGTACGGCTACGCCCTCCTGTGGACGATGATCCCTATCACGCTCGCGCTCATCATTGTGCAGGAGATGTGCGCCCGCATGGGCGTCGTCACCGGCAAGGGGCTCAGCGATCTCATCCGCGAAGAGTTCGGCCTGCGTGTCACCTTCTTCACCATGCTCCTGCTGGTCGTCGTGAACTTCGGCAACGTCATCGCCGAGTTTTCCGGCATTGCCGGCAGTATGCAGCTGTTTCACATCAGCAAGTACATCAGCGTGCCGCTGTGTGCGTTGCTCGTCTGGGCGTTGGTCGTCAAAGGCGATTACAAAAGCGTCGAGAAGGTCTTTCTTATCGCCAGCGTCTTCTACATTGCTTACATCGTCGCCGGCGTTCTCAGCGGACCGAACTGGCACCTGGCCAGTGTGGAAACCGTCAAGCTGCCGCCGCTCAGCGTATGGCGCGACGGCAACTACCTCTACATGACCATCGGCGTCATCGGCACAACCATCGCCCCATGGATGCAGTTCTACCTTCAGTCTTCGATCGTCGAAAAAGGTATCACCGTGCGCGAGTACCCCGCCTCGCGCCTGGACGTGATCGTCGGGTCCATCTTCACCGACGTGGTCGCGTGGTTCATCATCGTGGCCTGCGCGGCGACGCTGTTTGTGCACGGCATGCGCAACATCAACGATGCGGCCGACGCCGCCGAGGCGATGAAGCCGCTCGCCGGGCAGTACGGCTTCATCCTCTTCGCTGCCGGCCTCTTCAACGCGTCACTCTTCGCCGCATCCATCCTGCCGCTCTCAACGGCGTACACCGTCTGCGAGGGGCTCGGCTTTGAAAGCGGCCTGGATAAGAGCTACCGCGAAGCCCGGTTTTTCTATTGGTTCTACAGTCTGCTCATCGCGCTCGGGGCGGCAGTTGTCCTGATTCCCCGATTCCCGCTGATCAAGGTCACCATCCTGTCGCAGGTCCTGAACGGCATCCTGCTTCCCGTGGTCTTGCTCTTCATGCTGCGGCTGATCCGAAAATCTGAGCTGATGGGCAGGTTCACCAACCCCGTCTGGTTTGATGTGCTTGCCTGGGCCACGGCGATCCTGGTCACCGTCCTCTCGCTCGTCCTGATGGTGCAGAGCCTGCGCGATGCCGTCAGGCCTAAAGCAGCTTCCCCTCAGAGAGATCCCGTACCAGTCTCAAGTCAGCGGCCAGAAAGTCATACTCCGGCAGCCGCGGCAGCGGGGACCATCGCAGGTCATTGAAGATGCGGTTCTGCAGGTCGCCGCGAAACTCCGTTACCACGAAAAATTGCAGGTCAACCGCCCCTCCGCTGCGGTATTTATGGCGTGTCCGCGCCACGCGCCGACCGATCACCGCTTCGATCCCAAGTTCCTCGTTCAGCTCGCGCGCGAGGGCCACTTCCGAGCTTTCGCCCGGCTCAATTTTGCCGCCCGGAAACTCCCATTTCAGGCTCATCGGCTGGTCCGCGCGTCGCTGACATACCAGCACCTCCGTCGTCGCAGGCGCTGATGGAGCCGCTGATTGCTCGCGAAGAATCAAAGCCGCTACCACGAACCGCACAGACTTCTGTGCAGGGGAGTGACCGTGCGCCTGGAGCTTGCGGATCGGATCTTTCATGCGTTCTGCGGTGTTAGACGAGCGGGGGCGCGCAATCGCTTCAGGAGAGCGTCTCCGCCGGGTCGACGGCAGCCGGAAAGTAGATCGGCCACCCCTCCACCCGGCTCCGCTCGATCAGCGCCGGAGTCGGGTTCACCGCGAACGCCTGCCGGGCCATCGCCAGCATGGCCGCATCGTGGATAGAATTGCCAAAAACCGCATCGGGCGCGGTGATCCCAGCCCGCCGGAGCGCCTCCACCTTGCCCTCATCGGTCGGAACCGCACGCAGCAGCTCGCCGACGATCCCCTCAGAGGACTCGACCGAAGCAGCAAGCACACGCGCCGCGGGGATCCCGAACCGCGTCACGCCCTCCTCAATCACCCAGTCGTTGGTCGAGCTTACAGCCCAGATCTCCACCCCCGCCGCATGCAGATCGCTCACCAGCGCCCGCATCTCGGGGAAGACGTGCAGTTCGATGTGCTCCCCCAGGAATTTGCGAGCAGCCGCCCGCATCTCCTCCACCTGCAGTCCCCGGTACATCCGCACCATGTCTCCGCAGATCTGAAGCTCCGAAACTTCGCCCTGCAGATACCCGCGATAGCGCTCCTCGATCCACACGACCATCTCCGGCGAGACCAGGCCGGTCTCAATCGACCAGCGCATAAACCCCGAGCCCGCGTCCCCCGACCAGAGTGTGCCGTCGCAGTCGAACACAGCAACCCGTGGCGCGAGACGGCGGACCTCGTCAAAGAGCGCAGGGGTGGAGAGGCGACGAAGTTCAGCAGAAATCACGGCGATCCGACCTTTCGCGGCCTGGCTTGTTTGCCGCGAAAGGGCTCCGGCCAGCCTTCTCATCCTACGTGACGCCGCACATCCGCGAGGTCGGAGCCACATGCCGCGCGAGCCGCATCCAACACCCCGGAGGAATGCATGGACGAGCACAAACATCTCAGTGGGCAAGAGGGTCTCGAAAAGATCGGCGAGCTGATTAGGGACATTCGCATCTGCATGATGACCACCGCGGCCGCGGACGGGTCATTCGACAGCCGCCCCATGGCAACGCAAAAGGGTGAGTTCAACGGCACCGTCTGGTTCCTCACCCGCGGCGAGTCGGGCAAGGTCCACGAGATCAAAGATGACGACCACATCGCGCTGCTCTACTCCGACGCGGACAACTCAAAGTACGTCGCCGCCAAGGGCCGGGCATCCGTCAGCAAGGATCGAGCGAAGATCCACGAGCTCTGGAATTCCATGTACAAAGCCTGGTTCCCGGAAGGCGAAGACGATCCTGCGATCACCGTTCTCCGCGTCGAGGTCACGGAGGCCGACTTCTGGGAGGCATCGTCGAGCCGCCTGGTACGCGGAGCGAAGTATCTGGCCGCTGCCGTGACCGGCGGAGCGACGGACCTCGGAGAGCAGGGCACCGTCACCCTTAGGTAAGGGGGGAACTGCGCGGGAACGGCCCCAACTAAACCGGCGGAAGGCCGTTCACCACCCCAACCCCGGCGGGCACCTGAAACGTAAAATCCGATGCCGGCAAGGGAATGTTCTCGCGCATCTCCGAGAAGGTAAACTCCGTTGCCGAGCCGTCCACCTCTTCAAGCCGCAACCTGTCGATGACGCCGGAAGACTCGACCGTCAGCTCCAGCTCTTTCATCCGCTGTTCCATCCCGCGCGGAACTCCACGAATGACCGTCTGTGACCCAACCCGCGTCACGCGGACGTTCTCGAGCTCCCGCTTCAGCTGGGTGTGCCCCAGCAGCAGCCGAAGCGGGGATCGCACATCATCCAGTTGCTTGGCGGGAACGCGTTGCACCTGGGCGTCTCCCGGCGTATAAAACCAGCCGAACTTCCCGTCCAGCACAAACACCTTGCCCGCCGGTGTCGCATAGTTCCACCGCATCCGGCCAGGCTTGCGCAGCAGAAGCGTACCCGTCTCCGTGCGGTCCATCCCCAGCCCGGTGTAGTGCTCCGTGTAGCTGGCCGTCAACGAAGAAAGATGGTCGTAATGCGCATCCACCGCGTGGAGGATGGCATCATCCTGCATCTGCGCCTGCAGGCTGCCGAAGCATCCGAAGCAGAACACCGCCGCGCGCAGCACAGACCGCACCACGGGCGCTACTGGATGGGCTGCGTGCAGTTCGTGCCGCCCTGCGGATCGTAACGCAGCTGCCCGTTCTCGTCGGAGCAGAAGCCGCGGTCACCCGACTTCCCCACCGAGTTCGGCACCGCAGTGATCTGGTACGAGGTGTACTGGTCCTGGTTGTTAATGCTCACCTTATTGCAGTTCGTAATGGCAAAGGTGTACCCGGCCTTGTTGCCGGTCGACAGATCATCCGAGATCAGCTGTGCTGACTGCGCCGAGGGCGCGCCCGAGCCCTGTTTGCCGCCAAGCGCCGACAGCGAACAGGCAAATCCGTTGGCCGGATACGCCGAGCTGTACTGCAGCTCCGCCTGGTTCAGCGTTCGGACCGACTGCAGGGCGGAGGTCTCATGCGCCTGCTTGGTCAGCTTCAGCATCTGCGGGATCGCCAGCGTCATCAGGATCAGCATGACGGACATGACAATAAGAAGTTCGATCAGCGTAAAGCCTTGTTCGTTGGTGCGGTGCTTCCGAATCATCGTGTGCATGCTTTCCTCAGACAGCCTCGCGGGGAGGCAACAGGTTCGAGACAACTCCAGCGGCGAGCGATCTAGCAGGCCAGATGCTCCCGCGTGATAGACATTGTTCCGAGATTGCCGAGCAGCGTCAAGGCCATCTGCTCCGGCCGGAACAGCTCCCCGGCGAGGCGGTAGATCTGCTCCGGCGCAACGGCATCGATCTCATCGACGATCTCGTCAATGCCGAAGAACCGCCCGAAGTACATCTGCTGCCTCGCCAGATTCGACATGCGGCTGCCGGAGCTCTCAAGCCCGATCACAATGTTGCTCTTCAGCTGGTCCTTGGCGCGCTTCAGCTCCGCCTCCGAGACCCGCTCAACCTTCAGACGGGACAGCTCTTCGAGCGTGAGCCGAAGCAGCTTTTCCGTCTTGTCGACCGACGTCCCGGCGTACACACACAGCGACCCGGTGTCGCGGAAAGGATTCATCTCGGAATAAATCGAGTACGCCAGACCTTGGTCCTCACGGATCGTCTGGAACAGGCGCGAAGACATTCCGCCGCCAAGAATCGTGTTCAGCAGGTAAACCCCGTATCTGTCAGGGCTGCTGACCGGCGGTGCGGGTACACCCAGGCAGAGCTGCACCTGCTCCAGCGACTTCTTGCGCTTCAGCGTGATATGCGGGCTCGCCTCTGGCACACGCTGCGCGGAAGGCTCGCCCGAACTCGCCTGGAGCGACGAGAACTGCTGCTCCACCTGCGCCACGAAGTCGTCGTGGTCCAGATTTCCCGCAGCCGAAAACACCATGTTCCGCGGCGTAAATGTCTCGGCATAGAAGTTCAAAACCGTCCGCTGATCAAAGGCCGCCACCGTCTTCTTCGTTCCCAGGATGGGGCGGCCAAGCGAATCGTCCTTCCAGAAGTTCTGGATAAAAATCTCGTGCACCAGGTAGTCCGGGTTGTCCTCATCCATCTTGATTTCTTCGAGAATCACGCCCTGCTCGCGCGCCAATTCGTCGGGGTGGAACGTGGGGTGAAGCACCAGGTCCGAGAGCACGTCAAGCGCCGGCGCAACATTCTCATCCAACACCTTGATGTTGAAGCAAATCGTCTCTTTCGAAGTAAACGCGTCGAGATTGCCGCCGATCGTGTCGACCTCGCGCGCGATCTGCTGGGCGCTGCGCGACGTCGTCCCCTTGAACACCATGTGCTCCACAAAGTGTGAAATACCGTTGACCGGCGCGGCTTCATCACGCGATCCGGAGCCGACCCAGACGCCCATGGAAACACTTCGAACGTGCGGCATCGTCTCGGTCAAAACGGTCAGCCCGTTGGCCAGATCGGTTTTGCGAATGTTGCGGGGTGGGCTGTTGCGGGTGATGCGGTCTTCTTCGGTCAGGGTCGACGGCATGCTGCTCCTTACCCTCCATTCTTTCACACGCGCTATCCGCCACGCGGTACACTAACAGGTGCAGTCATCTTGCTGATCCGCAACGATAGCCCACGTACCGAACCGCAATGTCCCAGCAACATGAGATCCCGAATGCAGTGACTCCCCCTGCCGGACCGCTGTTTGGTCTCGACATCGACGATCTCACTGCGCTCATGCTGCGTCTCGGCCAGAAGCGCTACCGCGCCAAGCAGATCCACGAAGCCCTGTACAGGCAACGCGTCGAGTCCGTCGAGCAGATTGCCGTTTTTCCCGTCGCCCTCCGTCAGGGGATGACCGACGCCGGCTTCCGCATCGGCCAGCCCGCCATCGCGCAGACCGCACGCTCGGTCGACGGAACCGAGCGGTACCTGATGCGCATGGCCGACGGCGAAACCGTCGAGACTGTCTGGATGCCGGACGGCGACGGCGGCGAAGAGCCCGACGTCGCTGACGAACCGCAATTCGAGACACCCGGCAGCAGCTATCGCCGCGCAACCATCTGCGTCTCCAGCCAGGTCGGCTGCGCCGTCAACTGCCAGTTCTGCCTCACCGCTAAGCTGGGCATCCGTCGCAACCTGACCGCCGGCGAGATCGTCGGACAGGTCGCCGCCGTGCTCAATCGGCACGCGGTCGCCATCGGCAAGAACCGCATCAACCTGGTCTTTATGGGCATGGGCGAGCCGTTCCTGAACTATGCCGAATTCATCAAGGCCGTCCGCCTGCTCGTCACCGGGCTCGGCATTCCCGAGTCGCGCATGACTGTCTCCACCTCGGGCATCGAACCGGCTATCCGCGCGTTCGCTCTGGAACCCATCCGGCCCAGGCTGGCGCTCAGCCTCAACGCCTCGAACGACACCATTCGCGAGGGCATCATGCCCATCACCCGCAAATGGAACATCCGGAAGCTGCTCGACGCAGTCGGCACAATCCCGTTGCGCACGCGCGAGTGGATCACCTTCGAATACGTCCTGCTTGGCGGGATCAACGATCTGCCCGAGCACGCGCGCGAGGTCCTCGATCTGCTCGCCGGCATCCGCTCCAAGGTCAATCTGATCGTCTGGAACCCCGGCCCGGGCATTGCCTACACCCAGCCCTCAGCCGAGGCCGTCGCGCGCTTTCAGAAGCTGCTCGTACATGGCGGCATTCCCACCTACATCCGGCGTCCGCGTGGCCGCGACATCTATGCCGCCTGCGGACAGCTCAAGCGCACCATCGATCCCGCACCGGCGCCCCCTCTCGTCGCTCTCAGCGAGGCGTCTCGATCGGCAGCACCGGCTCTTTGAGGTCAGCACTCCCGCCCCGAGCGCCCTCGGGCACAGACTGTCGAAGCACCTCGCCCCCTGGAACCCGCGGCCGCTTTCGCCGCTCGCGAAACCCGATCGCCAGCAGCGCCTCCGTCACCCGGTCGTAATCGTGCCGCAGCACCTCGCCCTCATGCACAAAGTTCCCGGTGACTGGCTCCACCCCCAGCGCGCGCACGCGATCCAGATCCGCCTCGATCGGCTTCTGTCCCTCACGCGCGTACTGCTCCAGCCGCTCCGGCGAGATCGGCGCCGTATTGATCACGGCGTAATCAAACGTGCGCCCGTGGGTATGCCGCATAATCTGCTCAATGTGCTGCGACGCCGTCAGATCCAGCGACTCGTTCGCCTGCGTCATCAGGTTGCAGATGTATACCCGGGTCCCCTTGCACGCGGCCAGCGCCTCGGGAAAGCCACGCACTAGCAGATTCGTGATCAGCGAGGTATACAGCGAGCCCGGGCCAAGGGTTACCAGGTCCGCGGCCGCAATCGCCTCGAGCACCTCGGGCAGTGGCTCCGCCAGTGCCGGTTCAAGCATCAGCTCGCAGATGCGCTGCTTGCTCGCCGTGATGCTGGTCTCCCCGCGAACCAGCGTCCCGTCATCCATTCGCGCCGCCAGAGTCACATTGGTGTTGGTTGCCGGATAGATCTGCCCCCGCGTATTCAGAATCTGCGACGACATCTGCACCGCCTGCGCAAAATCGCCCGTAATGTGCGAGAGCGCCGCCACAAACAGGTTGCCAAAGCTGTGCCCCTCAAGCTCCCCTTGCGGAAACCGGAAGCGAAATAGTTTCGACAGAAGATGCTCGTCTTCCGACAGGGCCACCATGCAATTGCGAACGTCGCCCGGAGGCAGCATCTTGAAGTCTTCCCGCAGCCGCCCGGAAGACCCCCCGTCGTCCGTGACCGTCACGATCGCCGTTAGATCGCGAATGAGGTACGCCGTGTCCGCGCTGCCGGGGCTGATCCCATCGAGATCGGACGGCCGTGCAACATACCGCTTCAGCCCGCGCAGCAGTGTCGAAAGCCCCGTTCCGCCGCCGATCGCCACGACGCGGATGGACCGCCCCGCAGTGGGAGGCGTGTAGGCAATCCCCGCACTCCCGTCCACGGGCGTCCGAGCCGCTTCCGCCTCACCGAGCGAAGGAGTCATCTCCCCGATTCTAGACCTCAGGATAGAGCAGCTCGGTAAACCGGGGGTCGTCAGCCATGTCCTGAAAATCAGAGTCCGACCTGGCCTGAATGCGGTTGCGTGGATTTTGCCGGATCGCCTCCGTCAGGTGCTCCAGGCACGTGTGCGTCTCGCCGGTGATGCTGGCCAGCACGGCCAGACCATAAAACGCGTAGTCGGCCTTGTTGTTTCGCGCCAGGATGCGCTCAAACTGCGTCCGCGCATCGTCGAAATGCCCGTCGTTCAAGAGATAAATGGCATAGTCGTAGTGCTCCTCGTCGGTGGCGAAGTTGGCCTTGCCCTTCGTCACCTGCAGCAGGCACGCGCTGATGTACATCCGGATCCGGTCCGCGAGGTCGCCCGGACCTGCGGCCAGCATCTTCTCAAATGCCGCGTGTGCGTCTTCATACTTGCCCTGCTGCATCAGCTTCAGCGCCGCTTCATACAGTGCGAGCGTCTCGGCACGGCTCGAGTCCGCCGCCACCGGAACGGTGCCTGCAAGGATGCGAGGTGCCTTTTTGGAGGGAGCGGCGGTTCCGTTCTTCATCTGAGCCATGATCTTTCCTTGTTGCCGGTTCGGTCGCTCGCATCGGCTTTGGCAGCGGATCCGGCGTCCGGTGGTCTTCGTCGGTTTTATACCCGCACCCGAGAAGGCGGTCAATCCCCCATCCGGTCACTCACCTTCGCTTGCCCGCATTCCCGACGCGTAGATCGCCGGGTTGAGCTCCGGATCGTTGTACATCTTCAGCTGCCGGTACACCTTGAATCGTCGCGTCCCACCTGCGACAGCAGCCAGCAGCTGATTGAGACACTGCGCCAGATCCTCGGCCTGCATCTGCAGAATCGTCAGCCGCTCCCGGTTGCGCCCGCGATGCTGATCCGTCGCCGTGTCGCGCCGAGTCTCCTCCTCCGTATGGAAGATCTTGAGCGCCAGGATCGACATCCGATCGATCATCATCCCCGGCGTCTCCGACGAGAGCAACGCATCCCCATTCTGTGGGGAGAGCTCCCGCAACAGCTGTTCGTCAATCGCCTCGGTTAGATCGTTCCGCTGCTGGTTGAGGCGATCAATCGACCGCTTCACGGTCGCGATCGCGGCGTCACTCGCCCCCGGGTCGCGCGCTCGATCCTCCTCGTGCCAAAGCAAAAAGTTCGCCAGGTGCTGCCGCGCAATCAGGTCTCGCAGGCTTCCCGCCTTCGCCTCATCGGCCCCCGGCGGCGTCCCATGCCAGCTCTCTGTGAGGTGCCGGTGCATCTCGCGGATCTGCGCGGCGTCGATCAGCATATCTCTGCCCACAGACTCTAACAGCCGCATGCGGCTTGCCGGAGGGAAGGGAAGCGAAGCACACTGACGTCAGGTTGCAATGCGCGAAAAGCTGCAGCGTGTGCTGATCTACCGGCTGGGAAGTCTCGGCGACACGCTGGTCGCCATGCCTGCCCTGCATCTGATCGCGCAGCGCTTCCCAAACGCGGACCGTAGGCTGCTCACCAACGTTCCCGTCCACGCGAAAGCCCCACCCGCCGCAGCGATCCTCGGCTCGTCCGGTCTCGTCGAAGCCTACTTCCGCTATACCGTCGGCACCCGCAGCCCGGGGGACCTGCTGCGCCTCTGGTGGCAGCTCCTGCGCTGGAGGCCCGACGTCCTCATCTATCTCGGCGCAGCCCGCGGCACACGCTCCGCCCGGCGCGACGCCGCGTTCTTCCGCTTCTGCGGCATCCGCCGGCAGATCGGCGTGCCCGTTACCGAAGCCATGCAGGCCAATCAGTGGATCAAATCCGGCGGCTACTTCGAACCCGAGGCGCAGCGCCTCGTGCGCAACCTCGCCGAGCTCGGGCCCATCGATCTCGCCGATCCAGCCGTCTGGGATCTGCATCTCTCCCCGGCCGAACACGCCCGCGCAGCCGAAGCCCTCACGCCTGCGGGAACCCGTCCCATCCTCGCCGTAGGCGTCGGCACAAAAGTGCAGGCCAAGGACTGGGGCCAGGGGAACTGGCAGTCCCTTCTCCGTGAACTCGCAGGCCGGTATGGCGACCATGCCCTTGTCCTCCTCGGCGCGCCCGAAGAGGCCGCTGCCAGCGAGTTCGCCGCCCATCCGTGGCGGGCCCACGGCCCCGTCCTAAACCTGTGCGGCCTCCTCACCCCGCGCGAAAGCGCCGCCGTCCTCGCCCGGGCGCGCGTCCTGCTCGGCCACGACAGCGGCCCCATGCACCTCGCCGCCGCCGTTCAAACGCCCTGCGTCGCCGTCTTCGCGGCCCGCAACAAACCCCGCGTCTGGTTTCCCTTCGGCCCGCAGCACCGCATCCTCTATCACCGGGTCTCCTGCTGGGGGTGCGGCTTGGAAACCTGCATCGTCGAGCAGAAGCGCTGCCTCACCTCCATCGCGGTCGACGAAGTGAGGGACGCCGTGCGGTCCGTCCTGGGCTGAGCGCGATGGGATGCGATGATAGGGCGGAGGTGCAAAGCGCGACGATGCTCGGCGATGTTCATGCAGTCCTGAAGCTGCTCGAGGGCGGCTTCCGCGAAGTCAAGATTCTGGTCGTCGGTGATCTGATGCTCGACCGCTATGTGCATGGCGAGGTCGACCGCATCTCGCCCGAGGCGCCCGTGCCCGTCATCCGTCACGCCCGCCGGTATGAGCGCGCCGGCGGCGCCGCCAACGTCGCCATGAACCTCGCCGGCCTCGGCTGCCAGAGCTTTCTCGCCGGCTTCTGGGGCCGCGACGGCGAGCAGACCGAGCTCGATGCCATCCTCCAGCGCTCCGGCATCGACACGCTCGGCGTCGTCACCAGCTCGCTGCCCACCATCTCCAAAACCCGCATCGTCGGCCGAACCCAGCAGCTGCTCCGCCTCGACATCGAGAGCCAGGATCGGCCGGCCGCCGAAGAAGCCGAGCGCCTCCTCGATCGCGTCCTCGATCTCGTCAGCAAGGTTCACGCCGTGATCCTGTCGGACTACGCCAAAGGCGCACTCACCCCGAGACTCTGCCGGTCCGTCATCGAAGCCGGCCGACGCCACAACATCCCGGTCCTCGTCGACCCGAAGAGCCCCGACTTCTCCATCTATGCCGGCGCCACGACCGCCTGCCCCAATCTGCACGAGCTCTCGCTCGCCACCGGCATCCCAACCCACCGCACCGACGAGATCCTCGCCGCCGGCCGCCTCCTGGCCGAGCAGTGTGGCTTCGACTTCCTGACCGTCACCCGCAGCGAGCGCGGCATCAGCCTCCTCGACCCCGCCGGCATCTACACCTCGCCCGCTCGCGCCCGCGAGGTCTTCGACGTCTCCGGTGCAGGCGATACGGTCATCGCCACCCTCGCCGCCGGCCTCGCCGGCGGACTCGGTGTCCGCACCGCCATCGACCTCGCCAACATCGCCGCCGGCATCGTGGTCGGCAAATCCGGTACCGTGCACATCACCCACAACGACCTCGTGGGGGAGCTCACGCCCAGCTCCGCGCTCAGCGCCGGCGACAAAATCCTCGATCTGCCCGGAGCCGTCGCCCGCACCGCCGAGTGGCGCGCCAAAGGCGAGTCCATCGTCTTCACCAACGGCTGCTTCGACCTCCTCCACGTCGGCCACATCACCCTTCTCGAAGACTGCCGCCGCTTCGGCTCAAAGCTCATCCTCGGCCTCAACGCCGACAGCTCCATCTCGCGCCTCAAAGGCCCATCCCGGCCCATCGTCGGCGAGCGCGAACGCGCCCGCGTCATGGCCGCCCTCGCCGCCGTCGACGCCGTCGTCCTCTTCGCCGAGGACACCCCGCTCGATCTGATCCGTGCGCTCCGCCCCGACGTCCTCGTCAAAGGCGGCGACTACACCGTCGAAACCGTTGTCGGCCACAGGGAGGTGCTCGCCGCCGGCGGCCGGGTCGAGATCATTCCCACCGTCGAAGGCTTCTCCACCACCAACATCGTGCGCAAGCTCACCACCCCGGTCCACATGCACCTCAGCCCGGAGGCGTAAGTCATGATCGTCGTCACAGGCGGGGCCGGCTTCATCGGCAGCAACCTCGTCCACACGCTCAATGTCATCGGCGAGCGCGACATCCTTGTCGTCGACAACCTCGCCCCCGCGCCCAACCTCTCCGGCCCTAAATTTCTCAACCTCGCCGGAGCCGTTTACAGTGACTACCTGGACAAGCGCGAGTTTCGCGCCGCGGTGCAGGCGGGCCACTTCGCAAATACCGAAATCCGCGCCATCCTCCATCAGGGGGCCTGCTCCAACACCCTCGAAGACGACGGCCGCTACATGATGGACAACAACTTCACCTACTCGAAGGAGCTGCTGCACTTCGCCCAGAAGAAGTCCATCCCCTTCGTCTATGCCTCCACCGCCGCCGTCTACGGCGCGAGCTCCAACTTTCGCCCCGAACCCGCCAACGAGCGCCCGCTCAACGTCTACGGCTTCTCGAAGCTGGTCTTCGACAACTACGTCCGCCGCCTCATGCCCGAGCTCGGCAGCACGGTCGTCGGCCTCCGCTACTTCAACGTCTATGGCCCGCGCGAGCAGCACAAGGGCCGCATGTCCAGCGTCCTCCATCACTTCACAAAACAGCTGCTCGATACCGGAACCATCCGGATGTTTGAGGGCTCCGGCGGCTACGCCGATGGCGAACAGCGCCGCGACTTCGTCTTTGTCAACGATCTCGCCCGCATCAACATGTTCTTCGCCGGCCTTCTGTCCGAGAGTCCCCTTTCACCCGTACACGCCGTCCTCAACGCCGGTACCGGCGAGGCGCGCACCTTCAAGGACGTCGCGCAAGCCCTTATGACCGTTCACCGCCCCGGGGAGATCCAGTTCATCCCCTTTCCCGGCGACCTCAAGCACCGCTACCAGCACTTCACGCAGGCCGACGTCGCCGGTCTCCGAAAGGCCGGCTACACCGCCCCGTTCACAGGCCTCGAACAAGGCGTCCGCGAGACCTTCGCTCCCCAGCCCGGCGCGTAACCCGCACCGCCCGGCATCCCCACAAGCTCGTTTGTCCATCAGATCGCAACATATCTATCCTGCGCAGCCGAACGGAGCGAGATGAACGAGGTGCGACCCGCCATTCTCTGCATCAGCACCTACGAAAAAGGGCAGGCCTTTCTGCGCGAAGCCGCCCGGCTCGGCCTCGAGGTCATCCTCCTCACCGTCGACAAGCTTCGCGACGCAGATTGGCCCCGCGACGCGATTGCCCGTTTCCACACCATGCCCGAGGACCTCGCCCCACACCACGTCCTCAGATACGCCAACCGCATCGTCCACGATCGCTGGGTCCGCTGGGTCGTTGCCCTCGATGAGTTCGACCTCGAGTCCGCTGCGCTGATCCGTGAGCACATGCGCCTCCCCGGCATGGGTCAGACCCCCACGCGCTTCTTTCGCGACAAACTCGCCATGCGTCAGGCTGCTCGCGCCGGCGGAGTTCCCGTCCCCGCGTTCACCGGCGTCTTCCATCCCGACGAGATTCGCGACTTCCTTCGCGACGTCCCCGGCCCGTGGCTGCTCAAGCCGCGCACCAGCGCCTCCGCCATCGGTATCGTTCGCATCGACTCCGAAGAGAAGCTCTGGCGCACCCTCGACGAGCTCGGCGAAGAGCAAACCAACTACCTCCTCGAACGTTTCGTTCCCGGCGACATCTTTCACTGCGAAGGCGTCACCGTCCACGGCGAGGTCCTCTTCGCGGCCCCCTTCCGCTACGCCAGTCCCCCCATCGAGACCATGCACAGCGGCGGCGTCTTCAGCACCCGAACCCTCGACGCCGCCTCTGCCGAGGCCGCCGCCATCCGCAACCTGCACCGGCAGGTCCTCGAAGCGCTCGGCATGGAAAACGGCGTCACCCACACCGAATTTATCCGCTCGGACGCAGACGGCTCCTTCTGCTTCCTCGAAACCGCCGCGCGCGTCGGCGGAGCCTACATCGCCGAGGTTCTCGAGTTCGCCACCGGCATCAATCCCTGGGTTGAGTGGGCGCGCCTCGTCTGCCTTCCCCTGCTCGGCGAAACCTACACCCTACCCGCCTTGCACGCCGACGCCGCCGGCAGTGTCATCTGTCTCGCCCGCCAGCAGCAGCCCGACCTCCATGCCTACCACGACCCGGAGATCGTGTATCGCCTGCACAGGTCTCACCACGCCGGCCTGATCGTCCGCTCCGCATCGCCCGAGCGCGTCCATCAGCTGCTCGACAGCTACAGCCAGCGTTTTCTTGCCGACTTCTGCGCCGTCCTGCCCGCACCCAGCAAGCCGACCTCGTGAACATTCACCCTGGATGCAAAACGCCAAAGGCCGTCTCAAACCTTCGCTCACTTTCAACTTTTGGGGGAGGAATGGTGAGCGCGCTGGGGCTCGAACCCAGGACCAACGCCTTAAAAGGGCGATGCTCTACCAACTGAGCTACACGCTCACACCTCTTCAAAAGTAGCACAGTCGCTGCTCCGAAACAGAGCACCCAGCACGCGGTCGTGGCGCAACCGAATGCCTGCATCTTCGCCTAGCGCACAATCACACCGGCCGTTGTGCTGACAACTACATTCGTCTTCAGGTCGGTTGCTGTAATCGTATAGGTGTAGGCACCTGGGGTCATGCCGGGACCCCCGCCGCAACCGATCATCCCGCCAAAACCGGCCAGACTGCCAAGAAGCGCTGGCGCAAACCACCAAACCCTCCGTCGTCGTCGCCGAAGACCCACTCCAAGGAGCAGCGCACCAGCGACGATGCTGGCCGGGACCGGCTCTCCATAGGGCACCAGGGGGAGACTTGTCTGGATCATCTGATTTGCAGCCAAATCATAAGCCCGGAGTGGGCCGCCGCCGCATGTCGGGACCCTTGCTCCTGCTCCCGCGTTCACTTCAGGGCACTGCAGAACGATCGACCCGGCATACCCGTCCACCGAACTCAGTGTGACTGGAATGGAGCCGTTCCCACTCGACGGCATCGTGGTGTTCATTGCGGAAACGCTAAAGCTTGGCGAAGCCGCGTGCGCGGGAAAGATGTCCAGCACAGACCCAAACGCCAATATCCCTACGAAGAGAAGGAAGCGTCTCATAGCTCCTCCACGGGACATCCTCTCAGACCAGGAAGACAGCCTGCAAG
>CALMVL010000332.1:0-1082 GCA_937873265.1 uncultured Granulicella sp. | reverse complement strand
CGACCACGGATAGAACAAAGGTACCCTCTCCGGCTCCAGTTTCCCTGCATTTCGCCAACCAAAGTCACACGAAAGTGTCAGCCGGCGTCATTGACTTGCCCTCACCCCAACGATAGCCTCACCCTAAATGCATCAGTTGCAAGCGCTTCGGCGACCGACGCGTCTGTCCGAGGAAGGCGAGCAGTGATGTTACCAGGGTACCCCAGGACCTCGTATGGACATGCGCACCGACCGAGTCGATGATCTTCCGAACGCCGATACCCCCGAAGACGTTGCGGTCCTCTATTCCTGGGCCAACCTCCACGGCGCCAAGTACCGAGACTTCTCCGCTTCCCGGCGGGAGTACCGCGCCCAACTCCGCCATCGCGCAGCCGAACAGGTCCGGGAATCCGAGCTGCAAGCAAAACAGGAGGCCGAAATCGCCGCCGAAAACGCCGAAGCCCTCGCCCGCGAAGCCGAACGCGCTGCTCAGGAGCGCCAGGAATATGCGGCGGAAAGCAGCCGCCTCCAAGCCCTTCGTCAGGCTGAAGAGGCCGCGCGCCTCGCCTCCGCGGAGCGTATCGAAGCTGCCCGCCGATCGGAAGCCGCCGCCCTTGCCGAGGCGATCGCCCGCAGGGAAGAACGCGAGATCGCCGAAGCGCACGCCTCCGCGCGCCGGCAGTCCGCTCGCTACGCCGAATCGGAACGCCATCGCCGCGAGCTCGAAACCGAGGATTCGCCCGCGCACATTCCCGGTCAGATCTCCGACCCCTACACGCCGCTGCCGCAGCTTGCCGCCCACCTTGCTCCCCCATCCACCATGCCCGTCGTTTCACCGCCTCTGCATCTCGAGCCGGTTCGCATGGTGCCTGAACCCTCACGCCACGATCCGCGACCAGTCCGCCGTGATGCACGTCCCGCGGCCTACAGCTCCGGCTTTTACGATGAGGATCAAGCGGCTGAACCCCCCCCGGCGCCGCGCTTCACGGACGAAGACACCCCGCCGCCTTCACCCCCCAAAAGCATGCACACCCGCGGCTATCGCCCCGACGATGCCTCAGGAGTCCGACGCATCCCCCGCCTTCCAGAAGCCGACCCTTCGT
>CALMVL010000331.1 GCA_937873265.1 uncultured Granulicella sp. | reverse complement strand
CGATGCACTCAGCGAGCGCCGCTCAGACGGCAAGGACAGGGTAATAACGATGCACGCCGATAGGGCCAATTGAGCCGACCGCGCTCTCTCCGGTCCCTCCATTCCTGAGACACGCCGTTCTCGTCAGTGAGCCTTCAGGAGCTGTCCTGAAAGCCTGCCCAAGCTAAATCTTTGACTGTAGAGTACTTCTCGCGTCTGACGTTGGCGTCCTTGCTTGTACGCCTGTTCGAATGAGCCATACACCCGAGGAACTGCGACAGAATGATCGGGATCGCAGCCGATTCACCACGAACTCCCAGAAAGACCTTGAACGCCACCGAAGTCAACTGCTCACTTTCGTCCTCTCGCTCTCTTCAACGATGGCTACAGATTCGATGATCCGCTTCGCCCATTCATCTTGCAGCGTGTACTCCACTCTTCTCAGTCGCGTTGCATACTCCTGACGCTGTACCCAGCCGATTTGCTCAAGACCATGCAAAGTGTCTATGAGCACTTTCTTGCTGCAGCCAGGAATCTTTCGCCTCAGCTGGCTCAATCTTGCAGGACCGCTCACGAGTTCTTTAACAACCGCGAAGCGCCATTTTCCACGGAAGAGCATCTGCAATGGGACGCGATGACCCATGTCGCTAGGCGGTTGGTTCGGCCTGCTCTGCTCCATCTCGCCCTCCCCTCGTAAAGTCGGTGAGCAGCAACGCAATTCCTACAAACAAGTAGAAGTCCAGAACGCCAGCGAGTTGCGACTCGCTAAAAACCGACCGGTCGTGCTTATAATAGCAGGAGCGGAGCTGCGCCTCGGCCTACCGCCGAGAGGACAAGTGGGGACGATATGCGCTTTGTTGTCACGTTCATTACGGCCATTGCCGGAACTTTTGTGGCTGTTTGGTTTGTTGCTAATATCGCGCTGCGATTCACCGGCGTGCCCAAGGGGTTTCCGCCCTTCACTGTCTTGCCCTTGCTCTCTGGCGTTGTCGGAGGTTTTATTGGCGCCAGTGCCGTCTATCTTTTACTCACAACCATCTCGACAAATCCGAACAGGTCGATGTTTTTCGTGTCGATCGGCGTGCTTGCCCTCTCGTTCGGGCTTCCGCTTCGCCTCAGCTTCACGAAGTCGCCGAGATTTGCAGGTGTCACGCCATCCGCGCAGATGGTGCTGGCCCTGCTCCACACCACTATCGCAACCGCTGCTGTCACTGTGCTGACGAGCAGCAAGCGATTCTCAGCTTGAAACATCTGTAATCAGCAACTGGAGAAGGAGACTTTATATGCCCGAACAGATAACCGACAATGATCGTGTAGCGGTCGTGTCCGTCATCAAAGCGATGGAGAAGGCTTGGAATGACGGCGATGCGGTTGGCTTTGCTGCACCCATGGCAGAGAATGTCGACTTCATCACTATCCGGGCCGATCATCTTTACGGTCGGCAGGCCGTAGTAGATAGCCACATCGATGTCTTGTCGACCTTCTATAAGGGCAGCACGAACCACTTCAACGTGGAAGCCGTTCGACAGTTACGCGACGGTGTGGCTCTGGCCCAGGTGCGCGCAGTCTTGGAATCCCCGAGCGGGCCGCTTGAAGGGCACCATGAAGCGACGTACTCGCTCGTTCTCCTGCGTGAGTCAGACAGGTGGGAAGCTACTCTCTTTCACATTACGCTGGCGACACCCACCCCGGAGCACTAGAAGATTGTGGATTGCGGCAGTCTGAAGTGTCGCTGTTACGGACCCGCGATCCACACGTTTCGCATCGACGATGGCAAGAATGAAGATCATAGCCCTTGAGGAGCACACGGTTCCGGCCTTCGTTCTTCAAGCCCTAATTGCTTCGGTCGATCACCAGGACGGAAGCCTCGCCTTGAACACTCCCGACCTCTACGACAAGTTGGCTGACCTTGGTGAGGACAGAATCAGTGACATGAGGGGGAGTGGGGTTGATGTTCAGGTACTCTCGCTACCCGCACCCGCATTAAACAATTTCAGAGCAGATGAAGCTGTGGCTCTCGCTGCCGACTTCAATGACCTCCTCGCGTCGGCTATCCATCTCCATCCCGAAAGCTTTGATGGATTCGCGACACTCCCCGTTGCGGCCCCTGCGGCGTCAGCGTATGAACTGGAACGAGCCGTAAAGCAGCTAGGTCTGAAAGGCGCCCTCCTCTCCGGTCGCGTGAGAGAACGCAATCTGGACCATGCTGGGTTTGAGCCAATCTATGAGGCTGCGGCAGCTCTGGGTTGTCCGCTGTACATTCATCCCCAGATGCCGCCACAACCGGTGATTGATAGCTACTATGCCGGCTTTTCTGCAAAAGCAGATCTGATCCTTGCGACTGGTGCGGTGGGATGGCATTACGAGACAGGAATCCAACTGCTGCGATTGAT
>CALMVL010000330.1:3404-6717 GCA_937873265.1 uncultured Granulicella sp. | reverse complement strand
GACAGGTGTTCAAGGGGGTTGGAACGGTGAACTGAGGAGACGTAGGCGATGCTGCTGATGGTAAGTGGGAGGGCTCCACAGCTTTGCAGTGTGAGCGACCGGCCGGAGGGCGACCAATAGGAGCGTCGAAGTAACTGAGGCCGGTATTTGGGTTAGACAGAGTTCCGGCGCCGGTACGGTGGGATCGACCACGGCGAGGTAGGAGTAAGCGGCGCCTTGGTAGCCGGGGCGGGCATGGGGACTGATCCGGCATAGACGCTTGCGGTGGTGTAGGCGCCATACGCCGCCAAGCCTGCGACGTGGGGTTGGGTGCAGCATCGATCGCTACGCTGCCTGCGCCGGTGTTGACGGAGCGCCCGAGATAGGTCGAGAAAAGCAGCGACTTGCCGGTGGAGCTAAATTGCGCAAGCGAGGCGGCGGTGCCGATGCCAGCGTTAGAGGGTTGACGAGAGGCATGTCCGCGCTTTGCGCCGACCCGGCTACCCAGATCGTTCTGTTGGGATCGAGCGCCATGCTAGCTACGGGGATCTTGCCCAGCAACGTGAGTAGACCAGGCTGGATCCGGTTCCGGGGCACGGGCCATCGGGACGTTGAGTGTTAACTGGCGGCTTCAGGCCAAGTCACTCATGGAGCCCTGATGGGATGACGTGGGCATTGCGAGTGGATCGTCGGCTGCCCGTGCCTGACGACGAGCAGGGCGCCGCAGATAGCCTTTCGATCGCTTTCTGCTTTTCGTCGTAGGTTTATGCTGAACTGAGAAGCTTGCCGCCAAGGAAGGGCACCTTATGGAAGAGAAACCGAAGCTCGCGGTGGACAACAAGGGTCTGGAGCCAATCGCCGAGGAATCCCGGTTGGCGGATGCACCGCTTGTCGGCCGTGTCAGCCGACGATCGTTTCTGTCGCACCTGGGTGCTGCCGGTTTGGCGGCGACGGCCTCGCCGGTCCTGGCCGTGGCTGCGGCTCCCGCCGCAACGGTCGAGCCCGAAGTTGTTCCGCAGGCCGGAACCGTGCCCCTCACTCTCAAGGTCAACGGCCAAAGTCACACGCTGAACATCGATCCACGCACCTCCCTGCTGGACTGCCTGCGGGAGAACCTTGACCTGCCGGGCACCAAGAAGGGATGCGACCACGGGCAGTGCGGCGCATGCACCGTCCATGTGAACGGCCGCCGCGTCAACTCCTGCCTGTCGTTTGCCGTGATGCACCCGGCCGACGAGATCACCACGATCGAGGGGATTGGGCAGCCCGACCACCTCCATCCCATGCAGGCCGCGTTTGTTGAGCACGATGGATTTCAGTGCGGGTACTGCACCTCGGGGCAGATTATGTCGGCGGTTGCTGTCCTGAAAGAGCCGGTTGGTCCGTCGGACGACGACGTCAAGCAGGCCATGTACGGCAATATCTGTCGCTGCGGCGCCTATTCCAACATCGTCGCTGCGGTGCAGCACGTCCGCAAACAAGCCTGACCGTCACCCTCTCGGAGTACACCATGGACGCGTTCCAGTTCACGCTCGCCACCACTGTTGATCAGGCCATTCGTTCCGCGTCGAAGTCGCCCACCGCACAGCAGGGAGCGCAGGTGCGCTTTGTCGCCGGCGGCACCAACCTCATCGACATGATGAAGCTCGATGTCGAGCGGCCCAAGGAGATCGTTGATATCAACGCGCTTGCGCTCGGAGCGATTCAACCCACGCCGGGAGGCGGACTTCAGCTTGGCGCTCTTGCCCGCAACGCCGACGTTGCGCACCACCCGGTCGTGGTTCGCGACTACCCGGTGCTGTCGCAGGCGCTGTTATCGGGAGCTTCGCCGCAGCTGCGCAACATGGCGACCACCGCCGGCAACCTGCTGCAGCGTACCCGCTGCGTGTACTTCCGCGACACGGCGCATGCCTGCAACAAGCGGGAGCCGGGATCCGGCTGCTCCGCGATCGACGGCCATAACCGGATGCTGGCGATCCTGGGCACCAGCAAAGACTGCATCGCCACCAACCCGTCAGATCAAAATGTGGCCTTGGCAGCTCTTGAAGCCACCATACAGGTCCAGGGTCCGCGCGGACAGCGATCGATCCCGATCCATGAGTTCTATCTTCTTCCGGGCTCCACGCCGAACCGGGAAACGGTGCTTGAGCCGGGAGACCTGATCACGTCCGTCACACTTCCGCCGCCGCCTCCTGGCAGCCACTCCGTGTATCTGAAACTTCGCGATCGCGCAGCGTATGAGTTTGCGCTTGCCTCCGCGGCGGTCGTGCTCACAACAGAAAACCGCCGCATCCGATCTGCGCGTGTGGCCCTTGGCGGCGTGGGGACAAAGCCCTGGCGTTCGCTCGAGGCAGAGCGTGCGCTCGAAGGTCGACCGGTTGACGCGGCCACCTTCCGCAACGCCGCAGCGGAAGCGCTGAAGGGCGCTCGGCCGCAGAGCGAGAACGGCTTCAAGATGGACCTGTCGCAGCGCTGCCTGGTACGCGCTCTGACGCTGGCAACCCGCACCGCCTGACCGGAATCGGCCGCGAGGCCCGCAGCAAAAGCAGGAGAGTACATCCATGATGTTCCGCGAGTTCGTCAACTTCCTCGAGTCCACGCAGGCGGGTCCCACCAACTCATCCGAGCAGCCCACGTCGCCGCCTTCCGCCATCATCGGCGCCGCGGTTCCACGCATCGACGGCGCACTCAAGACGACCGGAAAGGCCGCCTACGCGGGAGATTACAACTTCCCACGCATGGTCTACGCGGTCCCCGTGTGCGCGACAATTGCAAACGGCACAATCCGCAGCATGGACACCGCCGCCGCAGAAAAGATGCCGGGCGTGCTGCTTCTGCTCCATCACGGCAACATGCCTGCCGTCTATCGCAACGGGGCCAGCGGCCGGATCAGCGAAGAGCGGCCACCCCTCTCCGACACGGCCGTGCTCTACTGGGGACAATATGTAGCGGTCGTAGTTGCAGAAACATTTCAGCAGGCGCAGGCCGCGGCAGCCGCAGTCCGCGTGCAGTACAACGCCGAAAAGCCCGACGTCCGCGCCCTTCTGAACGATCCCATGCCAGCCATCGGCGCTCCCGGTGGACCCAAGATCGAAAGCCATCGCGGCGATTCGGACGCGGCCTTCGCCTCCGCGCCCGTACAGATCGACGCAACCTACAGCACGCCGGTCGAGACCCACAACCCGATGGAAATGCACGCCACCGTCGCCGTGTGGCGCGGACCCCGCGTCGCGCTCTACGAAAGCTCGCAGGGCGTCGTCAACCACCACGAGGTGATGGCCGCCGTGCTCGGCATCCCCAACGAAAACCTCGAGGTCATCTCGCGCTTCATCGG
>CALMVL010000330.1:0-3304 GCA_937873265.1 uncultured Granulicella sp. | reverse complement strand
CTCGATACGCTGACTGACGAAGAGAGCGGAAAGCCCTTCTCGTCGCGGCACCTGAAGGAGTGCCTTGAGGTGGGCTCGGAGAAGTTTGGCTGGTCCCGTCGAACTCCGGAGGTCGGCTCGATGCGGGACGGCGACCTGATCCTGGGATGGGGCGTCGCGGCCGCCTCCTGGGGCGCCTGGCGTGGCCCGTCCGAGTGCGCGGTGAATCTCCTGCCTGACGGGACGGCGCGCGTCAGCTCCGCCACGCAGGACATCGGCACCGGCACCTACACCGTCATCGCCCAGGTCGTCTCCGACAAAACCGGCATTCCGGTCCAGAAGATCGACGTCGTCCTCGGCGACAGCACGCTGCCCAATGGACCGATGTCCGGTGGATCGACCGCGACGGCCAGCGTCATGCCTTCCGTCATCGACGCCTCGAACGCCGCGATCAAGAACCTGCTCGAAGCGGCTGTCCAGACCAAGGGCTCCCCCTTCCAGGGCAAGGACGCCAAACTGCTGACACTCAGCTCCGGCCGGATCCACCTCCGGGATCAGGACCCCGCGTCCGGCATGCCCTTCGGCGACCTGCTCCGCATGGCCAGCCTCGCCGGTGCGCGCGGTGAAGGCAAGTCCGGTCCACTCGGCTCCGACACCAAGGCCAAGGACTACTCCACCCACTCCTTCGGAACGCAGTTCGTCGAAGTCCAGTGGGATCCCGGCATCGCGCAGCTTCGCGTCAGCCGCGTCGTTACGGTGATCGACGGAGGTCGCATCATCAACAAAAACACAGCCACGAACCAGGTGGCCGGAGCGGTCGTGATGGGCGTCGGCATGGGGCTGTTTGAGCAGACCGTTTACGATCCACGTAACGGGCATGCGGTGAACGACAACTTTGCCGATTACCTGGTGCCTACGAGCGCGGATTCGCCGAGGATCGACGTTCATTTTCTCGACATTCCGGACCCGGTGATGGGTGAGTATGGCGCTCGCGGGATCGGTGAGATCGGCCTCGCGGGCGTCGCTCCTGCCATTACCGCTGCCGTCTACCATGCAACCGGCGTTCGCATCCGCGAGCTCCCGGTCCGCGTCGAAACTCTGCTCCCCTCGACCATCCGGGCTTAGTTACACGGCACTGCGTTCAGCCCTGGCTTACTGCAGCCGGAGTGTCGTTGTTGCCGCTGCGTCGCACGACGGCAGCCTTTCCGTCTCGCCAACATCCGCGCAGATCGGGCTCTGGCCCGCAGGCCGTGCGTCTTCTATCCTGAAACGGCACGCCGCGAAGCTCAGCCGCGCCGGCAACCGGTCAGGGAGGACGCATTGCAGCCCATCACCCTCCGTGTGAACGGACAGGTCCACACCGTCACCGTGGATCCCGAAACACCCCTGCTCTTCGTTCTGACCGACGATCTCGGCCTCCGCGCTCCTCGCTTCGGCTGCGGCATGGCGCAGTGTGGTGCGTGCACGGTGATCCAGCACGGCACGCTGGTCCGCTCCTGCGTCAAGCCCGTCAGTGAGGTGGGTGACGCAAACATCACCACGCTTGAGGGACTCGGCACCGTCGCCTCCCCGCACCCCATCCAGCAGGCCTTTATCGACGAGGGCGCAGCGCAGTGCGGCTTCTGCCTGAGCGGCGTCATCCTGACTGCGAAGGCCACGCTCGACCGCAACCCCGAAGCCTCCGAGCAGGAGATACGCGACGCCCTCAACAGCGTCCTGTGCCGCTGTTTCACCCATACCCGCATGGTGCGGGCCATTCAGAACTACGCGGAGGCGCGCCGTCGTGCAGCCCTCCCGTCGTGACTTTCTGCGCGGCGCCGGGGCGCTGGTCGTGTCGTTCACCATGGCGCCCGGGCAGCTTGCGGCTGATCCTCCGGCGCCCGGCAGCACGGCGCAGGGACGCTTCGGAACCACACCCTCGCACATCGACCCGGATCGCCTCGAATCCTGGCTTGCCTTCGGCGCCGACGGCCTCGTCACTGCATACACGGGCAAGTGCGACTTCGGCCAGGGGATGTACACGGCACAGACGCAGCTGATTGCCGAGGAGCTTTGCGTCGCGCTCAACCGCGTGAAGCTGGTGGAGTGCGACACTGCGATCACTCCGGACCAGGGCAGCACCTCCGGCAGCCAGTCCACGCCCACCAACTTCAACGTCGAAAACCTGGCGCTTGCCGCCGCGACCGCACGTGAGGCGCTGCTTGCTCTTGCGTCCGCAAAGCTCGCCGTGCCGGTCGAGACGTTGACTGCTGCGAACGGCGTCGTTACCGCGAGCGCAGGTGGCAGCGTCCGCTACGAGCAACTGGTGGGCAGCGGCCAGCTCCACATGCCCCTGAGCCCGACCGCACGTCGCAAGCCACAGGATCAGTGGACGATTCTGGGCCGGTCCGTGCCTTCGCTGGACCGCCCCGCGCTGATGACGGGTCAATTCGAATTCGTTCAAAGCCTGAAGCTGCCCGGCATGGTGCATGGCCGTGTTGTTCGTCCGCCCGCCATGGGCTGCCGCCTCGTGGGCGTGGACAAGTCATCGGTCAAGGCGATTCCCGGCGTGCAGGTCGTCGTGGTTCAGGATTTCGTTGGAGTGGTTGCACCGACACAGTGGGCCGCCATCCGAGCCGCCCGCCAGCTCGCCGTGCAGTGGTCCCCGGGCACGCAGATCCCGTCTCAGACCACCTTCTTCGATTTTCTGCGTCTCCAGGCCGGCCACGACAGCCTCAGCGTCGACTCAGGCGATGTCGACGCGCAGCTCACCCGTGCTGCCCACGTGCTCCGCGCCAGCTACCGGTACCCCTACCAGATGCACGGTTCGGTGGGCTCTTCGTGCTCGGTCGCGGACGTCAACCCGCGGGGCGCGACCGTGTGGTCCGCGACGCAGTCCGCCTACCCCACCCGCAGCTGCGTCGCGAAGATTCTGAACCTGCCGCTCGAAAGCGTTCGCGTTGTGTATACGCGTGGCTCTGGCTGCTACGGCCTCAACGGCGCCGACGCCGTCTCGTTCGACGCGGCGCTGCTGTCCCGCGCGGCAGGCGCTCCGGTGCGGGTCCAGTTTTCGCGCCAGGATGAGATGGCGTGGGAAAACTTCGGCTCGCCCGTCCTGGTTGAGCATCGTGCGGGGCTGGCTCCGGACGGCAGCATCGTGGCTTGGGACCGGGAAAACTGGGTGGCGGAGCTGGGCGGCCGCCCGGGGTACGATCGTCCCGGCAACGTCATCACCGGCCTGCTTGTGGGCTTCGAGCCCGAGGTCCCCCAGGCTACGTCGGCCAAGCCCCCGCGCGGCAAACTCGGCAACAACAGCAACGCCGTCCCCGCCTACCTCGCCGGCTGC
>CALMVL010000329.1 GCA_937873265.1 uncultured Granulicella sp. | reverse complement strand
AACGCCAACTCTAACATAATGCCGGGCTTAGGCCCCCCAACCGGGGGGGGGGGGGGGGGCCGGGCACCCGCGCCCCAGTGGAGGCAGATCGATCCTCCTAGGGGAGAAAATTCAGCGAAGCCTAAAGTTTTTCGCCCGGCTGCCGATATGGTCTGTGAGCGCCGAAGTCAGAGAGCAACGACCGGCGCAGGGCGAGGAGCTTCATGTTTTCGATCATTGGCATTCTGGTGGTGCTTGGCTCGGTCATTGGCGGATTTCTGATGGAAAAGGGCAAACTGCCCGTGCTGATTCAGCCGGCGGAGTTCCTGACGATCGCGGGTGCAGCAATTGGAACCGTGCTTGCCGCCAACCCAATGCACGTCCTCAAGGGCGTGATCGCTGGCGTTCTCGGCGTCTTGAAAGGGGGTGGCGTCCCGGAAAAGCGATACGTCGAGTCGCTCAAAATGCTCTTCGACGTCTTCAGCAAGGCCCGTAAGGAAGGCATGATCGCGATCGAGGCGGATATCGAGGAACCCGAAAAAAGCCCGATCTTCTCGAAATATCCGCAGTTTCTCAAGGACCACCACGTCAGCGCCTTTGTGTGCGACACCATGCGCATGGCAGTCACCGGAGGCGTCAAGGCGCTGGACGTGGACCAGATGATGGAGCTGGACCTCGAAGTCCATCACCACACCTCCATGCAGCCCACTCAGGCCCTCAGTTCCATGGCCGACGCGCTTCCTGGCCTCGGCATCGTGGCCGCGGTACTCGGCATCGTGGTCACGATGGGCGCGCTCGGAGGACCGCCGGCGGAGATCGGTCACAAGGTGGCCGCCGCGCTGGTCGGAACCTTTCTCGGCATCCTGCTCTGCTATGGCGTCATCGGTCCAGTCGCCGCGAACATGACGAAGGGTCTCGAGGAACACCACGCCTTTTATCACGTCCTGCGGGTCACGCTTCTGGCCTTCATCAAGGGCACCTCGCCCATCCTGGCGGTCGAAATGGGACGCCGCGCCATCCCGGAGCACGTGCGGCCGAAGTTCGCCGTCATGGAAAAAGCTTGCCGCGAAAAGGGCGCCGAGGCGGGAAGCTAGGCACAAAAAAGCATTGGCAGAGCCGGTAGCGGAGACGACAGGGAGAGAGAACCATGGCGGACAGTACGGACGATCTGATCATTATCAAGAAGAAGAAGGTAGTGCACGGCGGTCATCACGGCGGAGCCTGGAAGGTGGCGTACGCGGATTTTGTCACGGCGATGATGTCGCTTTTCATCGTCCTCTGGCTGCTCAGCAGCAGCAATGAACAGGTGAAGAAGTCCGTTGCGGGCTACTTCAACGATCCGCGAGGGACGGCGAAGCTGGAAGGCAGCAGCCTGAGCGGAGCCGGCCATGCCGTCCCGGTCAGTCAAGCCGACATGCCCAAACTGAAGGAGAAGTTGCTCCAGTCGGCACGGGAGCTGCCCAACTTCGAACGCCTGAAGAAGCAGGTCGAGATCAGCGCCTCCCCCGATGGTCTGCGGATTGAACTCATGGAAGATCCGGGCGGCACGTTCTTCGAGTCCGGCAGCGCCAAGCCGACACCGGCCTTGCAACAGTTTCTGGCCCTGATTGGCAAGGAACTGGGCAAAATGCCGAACAGGATCTCGATCGAGGGGCACACGGATTCTCACCCCTACAGCAGCCCCAACGGCTACACCAACTGGGAACTCTCCGCCGATCGGGCAAATTCCGCTCGTCGCCTGCTGCAAAGCAGCGGAGTCGGTCAGAAGCAGATCGAGCAGGTACGAGGGTTTGCCGATCAGATGCCCCGAGACGCCGCTCGGCCCGAGGACGCGTGCAACCGACGCATCACGGTCATCGTCGACCCAACCGTCGTTGTGGAGCAGGTCCCGGCTCCCGAGCAGGTAGCCGAGGCGAAAGCACCCGCGAAAGCCGAGGAGTAGAGATGGACAGATGGTTCTGCTCGTAAGCGATCGGCGCGCAGAGCTCCATCGTCACGGGTTCCCTGGGCTCTGGCTGGAGACGATCTCGACCAGGGCCCGAATGACCTGCTCCTGCTGGCTGTCCGCGAACCGGAAGTGAAGGCCGGATCGCAGACCTTCGGTGTGGCTCACTGTAGCTCGGAGATCAAAGGCGCGGTTCGCCGGTTGCAGACGCAGAACTCCCGTGGCGCCCTCGCCGAGCGGATACAAGAAATGGGCAAGCAGACCCGTGTGGCTCAGGTTGAGGCAATGCCCGGAGGTCCGGGCGCCGTTATGCTCAAATTCCACCGGAAAGTTGCTGGGAAACCGCGGCAGTCGGTAGAGAAAGGAGCTTACAGGTGTCATGGAGTCAGAGGGATCGATTGACGACTCTTCGTTCCGTCAGGGTATCCGGTGTTTGCGCCGCAGCTCCATACCACCAACGTGGGAGCGTGACGGCCGGAGTGACACTGCTGCCGACTGGCAATCGCATGCTACGATCAGCCTCGCCGGTTCGCAGAGACTTCCATACCGGCAGAGGTTCGATTGGCGTTCGATCTGCCGTCTGAAGTCCTACGTGTCTCCCCCCTTCCCGCGGGCGAGGTCTCTCGCGCAAAACAGACCAGGCGTGTCTTGGTCGTCGAGGATGATCTTCCGCTCGCGCGCTTTCTCTCAAGGACGCTGCAGGCGGAGGCGTACGAGGTGGAGGTGGTGCATGACGGGTCCGCCGCACTCACCCATCTGCAGCCCTCGACGGATCTGCTGATCCTGGACCTCAACTTACCTGGGCTGGATGGCTTTGAAGTTTTGCGATTGCTTCGACCAGACCTTCCCAAACTGCCCGTGCTGGTGTTGACGGCAAGAAGCCGGACGGAGGACATGGTTGCGGCGCTCGAGTGTGGCGCGGATGACTGCCTCACGAAACCATTCTCGTACGTCGAGCTCCTGGCGCGTGTTCGGGCATTGTTGCGACGCAACACCGGCGTCCTTCCGCGATCGGTCTGCGTGGCCGATCTCGTGCTGTTTCGCGACGAGCACCGAGTGGAGCGGAACGGCCGTAAGGTCGACCTGACGCCGCGCGAGTTCAGTCTTCTGGAGTTTCTGATGCGCGAGCCTGGCACGCCGGTCTCCCGCGCGACACTGATGCAGCAAGTCTGGGGCATGGAAGTGGATACCTCCACGAACGTCGTGGACGTGTACATGAAATATCTCCGCGACAAGGTCGACTGCGACGATGACGTCAAACTCATCCGGACAGTGCGGGGGGTCGGCTATGTCGTTAGCGCCGCATAGCGAAGCTCGGAATCAGCCAATCTTGGTGGCGGAGCCGATTGGGCCCCTGCTAAACGAAATGCTCCACGCGCTGGGCCAGCCGCTGACCGCGCTGCAGACATGTCGTCTCCTGGCCCGCATACCGCAGGTGCGTGCAGACGAGAACGTATTAGAGGAGATGGCGAATCAGATCGACACAGTGACAGAGATTTACCAGGCATTGCGGATGGTTCTGGAAACGGAGACCGGGAGCCGTAAGGACGGAGAGGACAGACTTGATGAGATCGTTCCGCAGATGGAGTCGCGATGGACACGCCTGACATCGCGGCGAGGGATCCGTATGACCCTCGTCTGCGGACAGATGGAGCTCCGTTGCGAGCGAGAGCGCCTCGAGCTTGCCCTCGACCGGATCTTCGAGGCGGTGCTGTCGAGCGTTCCGGATGGAGCCACGCTGCGTGTCGAAGTCGCCGCAATGGGAGCGCGCGCGCAAATCGTACTGCTGGGAGGAGATCAGACGGAGCCGGGATGGCGGCGGACGTGGAGCTTACGCGCCGCCGAAAGCCTGCTCGGGCAAATCGGAGGCCGTGTGGTATACACATTTCACCCGTTCTGCGCTGAGGTGCAGCTCTGCCTTGGTGCTTGTCACAGGTCCTCTTTACCCGCATTCGACTGAGGTCGCTGCGCGCAACGTCCGTACCCGGTTTTTTCTCCGTCATGAGCAGCTCTGCGGGCCCGCTTTCTGAAAATCCGGTTTCGCTGATTACGGTTCTTCTGGTTAGCTCCAGCTTTGAGCTGCGTCGGTCCTTGCGAGACCGATTGCCGCCCCAGCGATGGTGTGTTCGCGAGGCCGAGGGAGGGGCGGACGCGCTGGAGAAGCTGTCACAGGCGGAGATTGACGTGCTCCTGCTCGACGTCGGCTTGCCGGATTTGCGGCCGGGGGAGTTCCGTGATCTGGTTCGCATGCAGTTTCCGGAGCTGCAGATCCTGACCTTGAACGTGCAAACCGGGTACGCCCGCTCAGAAAATCCGGCGTCCTCGGGCCTGCTTACTGAATTGACGGAGTTGTTGCGATTGCGCGGCGGCATAGCGGACCTGCCCGGTCCCGGTCTGCCATCGTTTCCTGGCATGCGGCCTTCGGCGGCGATCCGTCAGGAGTGGCACGGGATGGTCGGATCTTCGGCCGCCATGCAACGCGTGTACCACGCGGCCAGGCTCGTTGCGCGGCGAGACACAAGCGTGCTGATCAGCGGCGAGAGCGGCACGGGCAAGGATCTGGTAGCGCGGGCGATCCATTTCACCAGTCCGCGCGAGAAGCAGCCGTTTGTCATTATCAACTGCGCTGCCATTCCGGAGACGCTGCTCGAAGCGGAGCTGTTCGGCTACACGAAAGGTTCGTTCACCGGGGCGGTGCAGTCGCGCATCGGGCGAATCCATGCAGCGCATGGTGGAACCTTATTTTTAGATGAGATCGGGGAGATGCCGCTGCCGCTGCAGAGCAAGCTGCTGCGGTTTCTGGAGCAGGGCGAGGTGCAGCGCATCGGCGACACGGACACCCTGAAGGTGGATGTGCGGGTGGTCGCAGCGACGAACGCGGACCTGAAAAAAATGGCATCACAGAATCTTTTCCGTGAGGACCTGTACTACCGGCTGGCGGTGTTTCCCATTCGGCTGCCGCCGTTGCGCGAGCGGATGGAAGATCTGGATGCGCTGACTGACAGCTTTCTGGTTCGGTTTGCTCCGGGAATGGGGCTCGATCCGGAGGCCCGCGTACGGCTGCACGCGCATAGCTGGCCGGGAAATGTCCGCGAGCTGCGCAATGCGCTCGAGCGCGCGAGTCTGTACGCCGAGGGCGCGGGAACCATCCGGGCGGAGGACGTGGTTCTCTAGGCTGCGAGCGGAAAGGTTTGGGCTGGCGAGGCCCTACAACCTCCGGGGGAGACGTGGGATGGTTGGCGGTGTAGTTGCAGGGACACTAGGCGAATGTTGCCTAGTTCTCATCAAGTTCCAACGAATCCCGCCGTCGCGTCGCCGGAGCTGCTGGCGGAGGCGTTTTCGGATTTCATCTCGGCGTCGGCGCGGCTGGAGATCTCGTACCGCGACCTGCAGGCTGAGGTGCAGCAGCTGAGCCGCGAGCTGGCCGAGCGCAACGTGGCACTGAGCGCGAGCGTGGCGGAGAACCGATCGATGCGCGAGGCTCTGGAGCAGATTCTCGACTCGATGCCCTGCGGTGTGATGGTGCTCGACGGCGCGGGTGAGATACGGCTGTCCAACCCGGAAGCGGGGCGGCTGCTGATGTTGCCGGCGAGGGAGCTGCGTTCGCTCGAACAGGTGAAGACGCAGCGCGGCATCGACCTTTCCTTCGGATCCGGAGCGCTTGGTTTCGGGGTGCTTCCCGAAGAGGCCGCCGAGCAGGAGCTGGCGATGAGCGGCACGGGCGGGGAGCGATGGCTGGCGGTTCGCCGGCGCCTGCTCGGGGACATGACCGACGCAGATGCGGATGCACGCCGATCGGTGGTGATTTTGCGGGATGTTTCGGCGAGGCGGCGGATGGAGGCGGAGCGGGACGCGGCGCGGTCGGCGGTGGCGCTGGCCGAGGTATCGGCGATTCTCGCGCACGAGATCCGCAACCCGCTGGCGAGCATGGAGCTGTTTGCCGGGTTGATTGCGGACTGCCCGGAACGTTCGGGCGATTGGGTGAATCACCTGCGCGCGGGCATTCGGGCGTTGTCCGGCACTGTGAACAATGTGTTGACGCTGCATGGCGGGACCCCGCCGGCGCTGGAGCGCGTTGCGCTTCGCCGCGAGCTGGAGTTGGCGGTCGAGTTCCTACGACCGCAGGCGGAGCAGGCGGAGGTGTCGCTGGAGTTGGAAGACGGCGCGGGTGAGGTGCTCTCCATTCGCGCAAACCGAAGCGCACTGCACCAGATTCTGTTGAACCTGGGGACGAATGCGCTGCGGCATACCCCGGCGGGCGGCCGGGTGCGCATCTCGGCGGAGCGAACGGCCGGCGCCACCGAAATTGCGGTGCGGGACACAGGGTGCGGGATGCCGGCGGAGTTCTTGCCGAAGCTGTTTCACGACCGCTTCAGCGGGTCCGGCCGATCCTCCGGACTTGGGCTGGCGGTATGCGGGCGTTTGATGCGGCAACATGGCGGCGGTATCCGCGTCGAGAGCCAACCCGGTTCGGGCAGCACCTTTTTCCTGGAGTTCCCGTTATGAACGAAGTGACCAAGCCTGCTGTTTTGATTGCGGATGACGAGCCGGGCATACGGGTGGCGCTTGGCGCGCAGTTTGCGCGCGAGGGTTGGCGCGTGGAGGCGGCTTCCGGTGTACGCGAGGCCGTTGCCCATCTCGAGCGCACCGGCTTCGACCTGGTGGTGTGCGATGTGCGCATGGGCGACGGGGATGGTTTTGATGTTTTGAGTGCCGTGCAGGCCTGCGCGGCGCCCGCGGCGTTTCTGTTTCTGACGGCGTACGGATCGGTGCCGGAGGCGGTGCAGGCGATGCAGGGCGGGGCGGTGGATTACCTGACCAAGCCCGCGTCCTTCGATCGGCTGCGGGCTCTGGCGGCGCGCGTGATGGCGGAGCGGCGGGGGGCGGAGCACTTGCCGGCCGCGTCGGCCGAGCGGGTCGGCGGTTCGGGCAGCCATGGGATCGTGGGTCGATCGCGCGTGCTGCAAGCAGCGCTGGCCCGGGCGCAGGCGGCGGCGAACACAGACTCCGATGTGCTGGTCGAGGCAGAGAGCGGATCGGGCAAGGAGCTGCTGGCGCGGCTGATTCACGATAGCAGCGAGCGCCGCGGCGGACCGTTTGTCGCGATCAACTGCGCGGCGCTGCCGGAGACGCTGCTTGAAAGCGAACTGTTTGGGCATGCGCGCGGAGCGTTTACGGGAGCGACCGCGGCGAAGGTTGGCAAGTTCGAGCTGGCCAATGGCGGGACCCTGATGCTTGACGAGATTGGGGACATGCCGCTGAATCTGCAACCGAAGCTGTTACGTGTGCTGCAGGAGCGCGTGGTGGAGCGGCTTGGGGAGACACGGTCCTATCGGACGGACATCCGGGTGATTGCGACGACCAACGTGCAGCTCCACGCGATGGTGGATCGCGGTCTGTTTCGCAGTGATCTGTTTTACCGGCTGAATGTGATTCCGCTGAGCCTGCCGCCGCTGCGCGAGCGGATGGAGGATGTGCCGCTGCTGGCGGAGCACTTTGCCCGGCGGTTCGCGGAAAAGCACGGCAGGGCGACGGTACGGCTGCGCGCGGACTTCCTCGACCGGCTGTCGCAGTATCACTGGCCGGGCAACGTGCGGGAGCTGGCGAACTTTCTGCAGCGCGTCCTTTCGCTGCACCCTGGAGCGGAGTTGACCGGCGCCAGCTTTGATCTGGAGCATCGGCCGTCTGGTCGGCTTCGGCCGGTCGTACACGGCGCGGCTGCCGAACAGGGCAAGGCTACGGTGATCCCGATCTCGATGGGCGAACTGGAGCGATCGCATCTCGAGCGAACGCTGGAGTTGGTGGAAGGAAATCGAACGCGCGCGGCCGAGATGCTGGGGTTGAGCGTGCGAACGATTCGCAACAAGATCCGGCAGTATGATCTGCCGCCAAGGAGATATGCCTGAATGGCCACACCCTCGGTCGTTTCGCAGCTCGAGAGCTTTCTGAGCATCACTAACCGCCGGCAGACGGTGATCGCCAGCAACATGGCAAACATCGACACGCCGGGTTACCGCACGCAGGATGTGAACTTCCAGGCGGAGCTGAACCGGGCAATGGACCGGCCCGCGGGCGAGGTTCCGCAGGTGGCGGTGCACGCCGTGCCAGGTCTGCTGGAGCGGCCAGATGGCAACAATGTGGACATGGATCGGGAGTCGATGCTGCTCTCGGAGACGCAGCTGCAATACCAGCTGGGAACGCAGCTGCTGAAGGGGCGGTTTCATTCGCTGCTCGCGGCGATCAACGGCGACAAGTAACGCAGAAGGAGTGACACGGGATGGGAATCTTTGACGCACTGAATATCAGCGCTTCCGCGCTGGCCGCCGAGCGGCAGCGGTCCGAGGTGGCGGCGACCAATCTCGCGAACGTCGACACGACGCACCGGACGGACGGCGCGGGTCCGTTTCGGCGCAAGGAGGTGGTGCTGACGGATGTGGCCGGAGCGCGCTTCCGGGGGCTGATGAGCAATGCGTCGAGTCTTTCCGGGGCCGGTCTGCGGCAGCCAGGGACGGTGCGGCTGACGCGTGTCGTGGACGATCCGTCGGCGCCGGTGCGGCGGTATGAGCCGGGTCATCCGGACGCCGACAAGGATGGGTTTGTCGCGTATCCCGCGATCAATCCGGTGCAGGAGATGGTGGATCTGATGGGGTCGGTGCGGGCCTACCAGCTGAACGCGTCGGCGGTCACGGCGTCGAAGCAGCTGATTCAGCAGTCGATCGATCTTCTGAAGAGCTAGCGCAACAGACACCGAACAGGAGGCACGGATGGTTAGCGGATTGGGAACAAATCTGGGATCGATCGCTTCGCAGTTGAATGCGACGACGCCGGCAAAGACGGCGGACACGGGAGCGGGCGGCGGATTCGGCGATGTGTTCAAGGCCGCAGTGAAGCAGGTTGACGACCTGCAGGCGGGCGCGGATCAGCAGGTGAGCAGCATGATCCAGGGCAAGTCGAGCTCCGACGTCGGCGGCGTGATGGCTTCGGTCGAGAAGGCGGACATTGCCTTTGAGTTGATGATGCAGGTTCGGAACAAGATCGTGAACGCGTATCAGGATATCGAGAAGATGCAGTTTTAGTAACGAATTTGGTTACAGATAACGGAGTAGCCGGGAATGGCAAAGTTTCTCGAGCAGATGAAGCAGATGTGGGCGCGATGGACGCCGCGACAGCGCCTGGTGGTGGGTGGCGGTACGCTGGCGACGGTGCTGCTGGTAGGTGCGCTGACGCGGGCGTTCGGATCGCCGGAGTACAAGCCGCTGATGGTGGGGTTGGAGCCGGCCGACGCGCAGGCGATCTCGGCAGAGCTGGCCGCGAAAAAGATCAGCACGCAGATGACGGCCGATGGAAAGGGGATCGATGTGGCGGCGGATCAGCTGGACGCGGCGCGGCTGGCGATTGCGTCGGAGGGCACGCCGCATAGCGGGCGCATGGGATTTGAGCTGTTTGACAAGGTTTCGTGGGGGCAGACGGAGTTTGATGAGAAGGTGAACTACCAGCGGGCGCTGGAAGGCGAGCTCGAGCGGACGATTGGGACGTTGCGCGACGTGAAGAGCGCGCGGGTGCACCTGGTGCTGCCGCGGGCCTCGGTGTTTCTGGATCGCGAGCGCGACGCGAAGGCTTCGGTGACGCTGCGGCTGAGGCACGGGGCCATGCCGCCGGAGGAGCTGGACGCGATCGGGCGGCTGGTGAGCGGCGCGGTAGAGAACCTCGCGCCGGGAGATGTGGCGATCATCGATGCGGATTCGAACCAGTCGCTGGGCAAGAAGGGCGGATCGGCGGAAGGCCAGGAGCTTGAAGAGGAGTTATCGAAGCGGCTCGTGGCGACGCTGGGACCGGCGCTGGGGCCGGAAAATCTGCGGGCAAGCGTGAATGTGGAGTACGACCTGAGCTCGAGCGAAGAGAGCCAGGACAAGTACGACCCGGCGGTGAGCGCGGTGCTGACCTCGCAGAAGAGTTCGGAGCAGACAGGCGCGGGCGCGGGCGCGAGCGGTGTGGCGGGGACGAGTGGGAATCTGCCGGCGGGAACGGGAGGAACGCAGGCGAGCACGCAGACGGCGACGGCCGATGATGGGACGCAGATATCGACATCCGACAACTCAACCTTTGGGGTGAACAAAATTGTGCGGCACACGACCTCGCCGGCCGGGCGCATTCGGCGGATTTCGGCGGCGTTGCTGATCAACGACGCAGTGGATCGGGCGCAGGTCAAAGGCAAGTGGGTGGAAACGCCGCGCAAGCGCTCGACGGCGCAGCTGAAGCAGATCCAGGAGCTGGCGCAGGCGGTGCTGGGCATGGATGCGCAGCGGGGCGACGTGATCAGCGTGCAGAACATGACGTTTGACGACGGACGCGTGCCGGACGCGCCGCCGACGGTGCTGACAAAGGTGCGCGAGGGGCTATCGGAGTACGCGACGGCGGTTCGGTATGGAGCGATGCTGGCGCTGTTTGGTCTGGTGTATGCCCTGATGTTCCGGCCGGTGCAGAAGCAGATGCTGGCGTCGATGCGCGAGCTGGGAACGGGTAAGCCTGCAGCGGCAGAGGCGGCGCTTGCCGCAGGCGAGGGTGCGCCCGAGCTGGCGGCCGGTGAGGAGGCCGTGTTCTCCGATGCGAGTGGAAGCGCGCTGAAGAAGCAGCTGGCCGAGTTGGTGCAGGCTGAGCCGGTGACGATGACGCGCACGGTGCAGGCGTGGCTGAGGGAGGACAACGCGTGAGCAGCGTGGAGGAGTACGGCCAGCTGACGGGCGTGCAGAAGGCGGCGATTCTGCTGACGATGCTCGATGATGCGGCGGCCTCCGCGATTGTGCGGCATCTGCCGGAGGACGACGTGCAGCGGGTGGCGCGGGAGATTTCGCATCTGGGCCGCGTTCCGACCGCGATCTCGCAGCAGGTGCTCGAAGAGTACCGGCGCATGAGCCAGGCGCGCGATTACCTCACCGAGGGCGGCCGCGAGACGGCCTATCGTTTGCTGACGAAGGCGCTGGGCGAGACGGGCGCGAAAACGATGTTGCATCAGCTGATGCGGGTGGAGGAGCTGGACGCGGGCCGGGCGGAGTCGCTGCAGAGGGTGGACCCGAAGCACCTGGCGCGGCTGTTGGAAGGGGAGCATCCGCAGACGGTCGCGCTGGTGCTGGGGCATCTGGAGCCGCGGCAGGCGTCGGCGGTGCTGACCCACCTGCCGCGGGCGACGCGGGCAGAATCGGTGCGGCGGCTGGCAAATCTGCGGCAGTTTTCGCCGGCGATCGCGGAGCGGATCTCGACCGCCGTCCAGCGGCGACTTCGCTCCTTTGGCGATGTGAACAAGCGGACCTACTCCGGCTTCCAGAACGTTGCGGCGCTGATGAACAGCGTGGATGCGGACACATCGCGGGAGATCCTTGAAAGTATCGAGGCGCAGGACGCGCAGCTGGCGGGGAACATTCGCGAGCTGATGTTTACGTTTGAGGACTTCCTGCGGGTAGATGACGTGCAGTTGCGCGAGCTTTCGGGCGCGGTGGACAAGAAGGTTCTGGCGATTGCGCTGAAGGGCGCGAGCCCCGATGCGCGCGATCACTTCTTCCGCACGATGTCGGCGCGGGCGGTGGAGATGATGAAGGAAGACATCGATTCGCTGGGGCCGATGAAGAGCAAAGATGTGAGCAAGGCGCAGAGCGACATGATCAGCCTGGCGCGGCAGCTCGAAGAAGACGGCAAGATGACGCTGCGCAGCGACGGGGGCGACGGCTATGTCTAGCGCGGGTTTCTTTTCGGTCACGTCGCTGGAGTACTTCGACGTTGCGCGCGCGGCGCCGGCGCCCGAGGCGCCCACGGTGAACCTGCCGAGTGCGCCGGGGCCTGCGGGGGTGCCGGAGCAGGAGGTGGAGGCGCGCGTTCTGGCAGCGGGTGCGCGGGAACGTGCCGCGGGGGAGGCG
>CALMVL010000328.1 GCA_937873265.1 uncultured Granulicella sp. | reverse complement strand
TGCATACACCACCCCACCCCGGCCTGCCGCGACCGCCCACACAAACTTCGCGTCCGCGCTGTACAGTGCGCCCACTGCCGGCCCGGCGGTCAGCTCCCCCTCGCTCGAAATCGCCACCCCGTCCGGCGTCCCCCGCTCCATCGCGTCAAACCGGTCCACGCTCCAAAGCTTCGTGCCCTGCCCCAGCGCCGAAACTCCACCGACCACCCAAACGGCCATCCCCGCCCAAACCCATCGCAGCTTCATGCAACCCTATCCTCGCATGCCCGCCAGGTGGAGCCGCACTCCCTGCCAACACCCGAAACCGCCTCACCCGAAACGATGTCTCAGGTGGTACGCGAGCCAGCACGAGGCAAACGATCTGGTTCTCTGCTCAAGCTGAAGGGGAGCCTACAACTGAACACGGGATTCGGGCAGGTGGAGAGCCTTTGATCGCCGTGAAGCATGCATCCGATCTCAAGCACGATGAAGCAGTGCTGAGGGCGTTTGCCGCACTCGATTCGCAACACCGTACGCTAAACCTGGAGAAATGGCCCATCAGGACGACAGATCAGCCCGAGTCGCGTTGGACACGGTTACCGATCAGCCATCCGGCATGGAACCAACGCGGTCAGCGGCTCAGGCCCAACGATTGGAGGTCGGAATCTTCGGGCTCCCGCGGTTCGAACGCGCCCGGGAAGATCCGTGAGCCGATGTCTGCCACAACGTATGCGAGAAGGGCGCCGCCGCCGAAGCCGAGCACGCTGTCTTCAAATCGGCTGCGATGGAGCACGGTGCGGGAGAGAACAAGGCAGAACAGCGCAAAATAAGGGATGTAAGGGAGTATCGACCTCCGGTTCCGGACTGGACGAAGCAGAGACGACCTGGTTTTCATGGCGGTATGCTAGCACCCGGGGCCTGCGTTGAGGAGCTTGTTTCTGGCATGAGGCCGGACGTAGGGTGATGGCGTCGTATCGCCGGAGGGGGAGTAAGACGGCGACCCCTCCTCAACGCCTACCCGGCCGTGCCCCGTCACGCTCCGCTCATGGATGCTGCGGATCTCTTCCAGGAAGTCCAGGCGCTCTTCCGTCAGCCCGCGCACCCGTTTCTGCCCGTCAAGTCCATCGGGCCCACAAACCCAAGCGAGTCAACCACATCCGCCTGGCGCATTGACTTCGGCTGAGCTGTACACTGGTACCAGCGCAAAAGCAGCCAAACTCACCTCCAACCCGTTCCAATCACATCTAAGGTGTTTGTTCTCAATATTTTACGCGCAAGTTCCTCATTATCAACAATTTGCGGTCGACAGGCAGTCGTAACGATGATTAAGCACTTGACACAGAAAGAGAATAGAGCGACACTTGAGGGGTAGTCAAGAGGTCGCCCGATGAACCTGATAGACGTAAACACGGCAGTTCCAAAATGATGATGATTGCCTCGCCTATCTGGAGTCGATGCGCTGGCCCGACGGTGTGAAATGCCCGACCTGCGGGAGCGCCCGCGTGTCCAAGATTACTCGCAAGAACAAGCCCCGCAAGGACGCTGAGGGCAACGTGATTCCGGCGAAGAACAAACGGACCCGCATCTACCAGTGCCTAGAGAAGTGCACCATGAGCCCGAAAGGCAAGATGGTGAACGCTCAGTTTTCGGCGACTTCTGGCACGATCTTCAACGACTCGCATCTGCCTCTTGTTACTTGGTTCATGGCTCTGGCCATCGTCGTGGATGCCAAAAAGGGCATGTCCGCAAAGCAGCTACAGGAGCACCTGGGCATCAAGTCTTACCGTACCGCGTGGTATATGGCACACCGCATTCGTAAGGCGATGGTGGATGGCATGTTCACTCCGCTTACGGGAACCGTGGAGATCGACGAGACCTACATCGGGGGTACCGCAGTTCGCCGTTTCAAGCGCGCCTCACAGCCCAAGCCGCCGAAGGAAATGGTGCTGGCGATGCGCGAGCGTGGTACGAAGGAAAAGCCGGGGCGGGTTCGCTTCTTTCACGTCAGAGACGGCAAGAAAGCTACGCTAGAACCCATCATCAAGGCCAACTTGCAAGAGTTCCCGACCCGCATCATCACTGATTCCAGCAGCGTCTACGAGATAATGTTCAAGAAAGAGTACCCACAGGCCCATCGCATGGTGAA
>CALMVL010000327.1 GCA_937873265.1 uncultured Granulicella sp. | reverse complement strand
GCGGTGGGGGGGGGGGTTTTGGGGGGGGGCCGGGTTGGGGGGGGGTATTGGGGCGGAGCTGGCGAATATGCGGGCGACCGAGCAGATCGACGCGATCGAGACGCTGTCGATCAATTCGTTCAAGTTTCTGGTGGTGACGCGCATTGCTGCCTGCGTGGTTGTGCTGCCGATGCTGACGATGTTTATGAACGCCGCGGGGATTCTGGGGGGATTTGTTTCCGAGCGGATCGTGTCGCACCTGAGCTGGTCGCTGTATGTGCAGCGTGCGTTTCTTGACGTTCATCTGGCGAACTTCATTCCGCCGACGCTGAAGACGGCGGTGTTTGGATTCATTATTGGGACGGTTTCGTGCTATTTCGGGTACACGACCAATGAGGGCTCGGACGGGGTGCGACGGGCGGCGACGAACAGTGTGGTGATCTCGTCGCTGCTGATCATTTTGTCCGACGTGGTGCTGGTGAAGGCGATCTTTTTTCTTTTTCCGGATCAGGCGATATGAGCGACGAAACAGACGGCAGCGCGAACGGCAAGGGAGACGGCGCGAATGCGGTTGCGTTTGAGGGCGTTTCGAAGGGCTTTGGCGGCAAGGATGTGCTCTGCGAGGTTTCCTTCGGGGTGCCGAAGGGAAAGGCGATGTGCATTCTGGGGCGGAGCGGCACGGGCAAGAGCGTGACGCTGAAGCTGATGATCGGGCTGATGAAGGCCGACCGCGGCAAGGTGTTGATTGGGGACGAGGAGATTGGAGCGCTGAACGAGGACGGGCTTTCGCGGGTTCGGCGGAAGATGGGGTTTCTGTTTCAGAGCGCGGCGCTGTTTGATTCGTTCAGCCTGTACGACAACCTGGCGCTGCCGCTGCACCGGCTGGACCGGTCGCGGAGCAGAGAGGACATCGATAAGACGATTGACGAGGTGCTGGATTCGGTTGGGTTGAAGGACGACAAGAACAAGATGCCGGTGAATCTTTCGGGCGGGATGCGCAAGCGCGCGGGTCTGGCGCGGGCGATCATGCTGAAGCCGGAGGTGCTGCTGGTGGATGAGCCGTCGAGCGGTCTGGACCGGATTACGTCGTCGGAGATCGATGAGTTGCTGCTGAAGATCAAGAACGAGCAGAAGACCACGCTGGTGATTGTGACGCACGACATTCATGGGGCGCGGCGGGTTGGGGATGAGTTTGGCGTGCTGGACGGCGGACATCTGATTGGGCTGGGCGGCGCGGACGAGCTGGAGAAGAGCGAGAACGAGCTGGTGCGGAAGTTTATTTCGGAGACGTGAGGGACGGGCAGCGGACAGATCTCCGGACTCTTTGAGCACTCCTCCCTCTCCGAGAGCCGGATTTCTTCGAAGTCGCGGGAGCTGCGGGCTGGAGCGAGTCCGCCCCTTGACAGGCAACGACGTACCTGGGGAGATGTGGACGTATGGACAGGAAGAACACGATTGTAGGCGTCTTTGTGGTTGCCGCGGTGGTTCTGTTTGCGGTGGGTCTGTTCCTGATCGGGAACCAGCACAAGGCGTTTCGGCGGCATGTGGAGTTTTACACGGAGTTTGCGAATCTGAGCGGGCTGGGGAAGGGAGCGAAGGTGCGGGTCGCGGGAATGGACGGCGGACAGCTGATGAGTGTGCAGATTCCTGACCGGCCCTCGGCGAAGTTCCGGCTGAAGATGCAGGTGGAGGAGAGCCTGCATCCGTTGATCCGCACGGATTCGATGGTGACGATCGAGACGGAAGGGATTGTTGGGGACAAGTACCTGCTGATCCACGATGGGACGGACCAGGCACCGGCGGCGGAGGCGAAGAGCACGCTGCCGGGAAAGGAGCCGCTCGAGATGTCGGCGCTGTTCGAGAAGGCTTCGGGCCTGATGGATCAGGCGGGGGGCACGATCAAGGATGTGGACGGGACGATTAAGGACGTGAACGGGAAGCTGGATGAGGCGCTCGACTCGGTGACGACGACGGTGCGGAACACGAACGGGATTGTGACGGGAATTCGGCAGGGGCGCGGGGCTGCGGGGGTGCTGCTGTCGGACCCGGCGACGGCGGAGCAGGTGCGGCAGGCGGTGGTGAACGGGCAGCAGGCGACGGCGAGCCTGAACCAGGCGAGCGCGCAGGTGAACAGCCTGATCACGGACCTGAACTCGCGCAACCTGCCGGCGAAGACGGAGGAGACGCTGAACAACGTGCGGAGCGCGTCCGACCAGGCGAACCAGGCGGCGCAGCAGATCAACCAGACGTTGACGGGGGCGTTTGGGGAGGATCAGTTTGGGGAGAACGCGGCGTCCAATCTGCGGCAGTCGCTTTCGAGCATCAACGAGGCGACGGGGAATCTGGCGGATGATACGGCGGCGCTGAAGCAGGAGTTTTTCTTTCGCGGGTTCTTCAAGAAGCGTGGGTACGACAGCCTGAACGATCTGCCGACCGAGCCGTACCGGGAGGACAAGATTCTCGAGAAGCTGGACCGGCATCGTAACTGGCTCGCCGCCTCGACGGTGTTTCAGACGGCGCCGGACGGCTCCGAGGTGTTGACGGCGGCCGGGCGCGAGGGGATCGACAGCGTGGTCGCCCAGTGGCCCGGGATCTATGGAACGCCGGTGCTGATTGAGGGGTACGCGGCGGAGGGGACGCCGGCCGAGGAGCTGACGCGGTCGCGCAGGCGGGCGGTGCTGGTGCGGTCGTACCTGCAGATTCACTTTCACCTGCAGCCGAAGAATACGGGGGTGCTGGCGCTGAGCGACCGGCCACCGGGGTCGGCGGGCAAGTCGAGCTGGGATGGGATCTGCCTGGTGATGCTTACGCCGAAGAAGTAGGTGGAGGGTGCGGGCGCGGGGGCGTCTGCGGGGTTGGCAAGGGCGGCCGGCGCTTACCGGCCGCCCTCGCCTGCGCGTACAAAGGCCGCGGCTGTGTCGTGCAGGCCTCCGAGCGCGTTCTCGTTGATGTAGACCATGTGCCCGGTCTCGAAGAATTTGTAACTGATGTTGCCCTGCAAGGTGGCGGGCATGGGGAGGTGCTTCATCTCGTAGGTTGCGCCGAAGTAGAGGGTGCCGAGATCGAAGTACCCGCCCATGAGGAGGACCTTCATTTTGGGGTTGCGCTTCATGGTCATGGCCAGGTCGGTCATGACGTTCACGCTGCCCTCGGGGTAGCCCATGCCGGGAACCTCGTGCCGGAGCTCCCATTGGAAGCCGGGCTCGCGGGCGCTCGGTTTGTAGGTCAGGCCGTCGCCGAACTTCAGATCGGTGCGGGCGTAGGTGTTGATGGCTGCCGCGTAGGCTGCGCTGATGGCGTTCGTGAAGGGGTCGTAGTCGGCGTCGCGGCTGAGCGGATCCATGTGCGGCCCCTGATAGCGCGAGTCGAGCCGGCCGGTGGTGATGCCGGCCTCGTCCTGGAGGTACTTAGAAAACTCGCCGCCGGTGAGGCGCAGGTTCGCCTTGACCCAGAAGGCAGCCGGAATGCCGGTGTAGCCGTGGAGCTTTTCCGCGACGGCCTGCTTGCGCGCGTCCGGGAGATCCGCGCCCTGCAGGAGGGCGGCGGCGTACTCGCCGAGCGCGTAGGCTTCCACGTCCTTCAGAAAGGGTTGCAGGTCACCGGTCTGGCCCGGTACGCGATGGTGGTACCAGGCGGTGGCGGCAAAGCTGGGCAGGGCGAGGTAAAAGCCCTGCTCGGTTCCGGGGTTGGCGTCGCTGCCGTCGGCGGAGTCGTCGAAGCTGAGGATCTGGCTGAGCAGCATGACCCCGTTCAGGTCGACTTCTTCGAGATCGTTCGACAGGACGGCGCTGCGGGTGGTGCCGTAGCTTTCGCCGAAGAGGAACTTGGGTGAGTTCCAGCGATCGTATTTGGAGAGGAACTTGCGGATGAAGCGGTCAAAGGCGTGGGCGTCCTGGTCGGTGCCCCAGAAGGCCTTGCCGGCATCCCGCCCCATGATCCGGCTGAAGCCGGTTCCGGGCGCGTCGATGAAGACGAGGTCGCTCACGTCGAGCAGGCTGTACTGGTTTTCGACGATCCGGTAGGGCGCGCCGAGGTCGTGCTGCGCGTCGGTGGTGACGACGCGCTTTGGGCCGAACGCCCCCATGTGGAGGTACATGGTCGCCGAGCCTGGGCCGCCGTTGTAGAGGAAGGTTACGGGACGGACCTCGCCCGGCGCGGCCTTTTTGAAGTAGGCGGCGTAGAAGATGCGCGCGGTCGCGGGTCGATCTTCGGGTTTGGCCGGGAGCTCGACGCCCTGGTCGGGGAGCAGTTTGCCGTCGTAGGCCAGCCGGGCGTCTTCGGCGTCTGTTGCGCCCACGGTGATGGTTCCCGCCACGGCGCGGTAGGCGATGGCCTGCCCGGCGACGTGCACCACGCCCTCGGTGGTGGAGTCCGGCGGCGGCATGCCCTGCGGTTTGGGGTCCGCCGTCGTGGTGACGGCCGCCGTCGTCTTCGTCTCATGGTCCTGCGCTCCGAGCGGACTGGCCGCTGCCATCGATGCCGCAACTGCGAGCGCACCCACAACACCAGAGACACCACGCCGTACACAGCCCAAAGACCACCTCGTTTGATACAAAATTTCCGTGAGCCTGAAGTATACCCGCAGGGGCCGCGATGCTCGTTGGGCGCGCCCGATGTTCGTGTCGGGTGCGGGGAGGGCGTGTCGCAGCGGCTCAAGCCGTGGAGCGAGGGTGGCGGGTTTGGCATGGCGGACGGCGTGCGCTGCGCCGTCGGAGCGACTGCGTGGGAGAATGGGTCTCTGGTCCTCATGTCCCGGTTTGCTCTCGAACCCGTCAGCCTTGCCGGACAGCATGTCCGTCTGGTGCCGCTGGCTCCCGAGCACCGCGACGCGCTGGCTGCTGCGGTTGTCGGAGGCAATCTCCATCACCTGTGGTTTACCTCCGTTCCTTCGCCGGAGGGGATGGGCGACGAGATCGACCGGCGCCTGGAGCTGCAGCGCGCGGGATCCATGCTGCCGTTCACGGTTCTGGACCTCGGGACGGAGAGCCCGGTGGGCATGACGACCTTCATGAACATCGACGTCCGGAACCGGCGCCTGGAGATCGGGTCCACCTGGTATGCCGAACGCGTCCAGCGCTCGCCGGTGAACACGGAGGCCAAGCTGCTGCTGCTCGCGCATGCGTTTGACCGCCTCGGGTGCGTGGCCGTCGAGTTTCGTACGCATTTTCTGAACGGTGCGAGCCGCCGGGCGATCGAGCGGCTTGGCGCCAAGCTGGACGGCATCCTGCGCAGCCACCAGATTGCCGCGAACGGAACGCTTCGCGACACGTGCGTCTACAGCATCACGGCCGCCGAGTGGCCGGCGATTCGCGCGCACCTCGAGTGGCAACTCACGCGGCCGCGATAGTTGCCGAAGCTTTCCCGGCGGCAGGTCGGCCATGGAGGGGGCAGCGTCTGCTGACGGTTCGATGATGTGGGGCCGGATTTCCTCGTGAGGGATGGCAGGCGAGTTGGGAGGGCTGCCGGTTCAGGCGTCGGCGATTTTTGGGGTGCGTCTGCGTCCTGTAAAGAGCGGGGGCTAGACTGGGTGCACCTCTCCCGCACGCTGGTCTGCCCTCCTGACGGAGCTGGGCGCCTGTGTCGGGGGCGGGGACAGCACCGCGCTGACGCTGTGTGAAGGAGTGTGACCGATGCCGACGACCCTCTCCGCCGAAGAAGTGCAACGGATGGATGCGTACTGGTCTGCCGCCAATTACCTTTCGGTGGGGCAGATTTATCTGAAGGACAATCCGCTGCTGCGGCGGCCGCTGGTGCCGGAGGATATCAAGCCGCGGCTGCTGGGGCACTTTGGGACGACGCCCGGGTTGAATTTTGTGTATGTCCATCTGAACCGGCTGATCTGCGAGACACAGGCGAGCGTGTTGTATGTGGTGGGGCCGGGGCATGGGGCGCCCGGGATTCTGGCGAACACGTATCTGGACGGGACGTACACGGAGATGTATCCGGCGATCAGCCTGGATGAGGATGGGATCAAGCGGTTCTTCAAGCAGTTCTCGTGGCCGTACGGGATTCCGAGCCATGATGCGGCGAACGTGCCGGGGTCGATCAACGAGGGCGGCGAGCTTGGCTACTCGATGGTGCATGCGTTTGGGGCGGCGTTTGATAATCCGGAGTTGATCGTGGCGTGCGTGGTGGGCGATGGGGAGGCGGAGACGGGGACGCTGGCGACGTCGTGGCACTCGAACAAGTTCTTGAATCCGATCACGGACGGGGCGGTGCTGCCGATTCTTCACCTGAACGGGTTCAAGATTGCGAATCCGACGGTGCTGGCGCGGATTTCGCAGGAAGAGCTGGAGGATTTGTTCAAGGGCTACGGGTACAAGCCCTACTTTCTGGAGGGCGATGATCCGGAGGTGATGCACCGGGGCATGGCGGAGGTGCTGGACACGATGTACGGGGAGATCCGGGCGATCCAGAAGCACGCGCGGGACAACAACGATGCGACCCGGCCGACGTGGCCGATGCTGGTGCTGAAGAGTCCGAAGGGATGGACGGGGCCGAAGACGGTGGATGGCAAGCCGGTGGAAGGGACGTGGCGGGCGCACCAGGTGCCGCTCGAGGAGGTGCGGACGAATCCGGAGCATCTGCGGCAGCTGGAAGAGTGGATGCTGTCGTACAAGCCGCATGAGGTGTTTGACGACGGGGGGCGGCTGCGGGCGGACCTGCAGGCGCTGCCGCCCAAGGGCAAGCTGCGCATGGGGATGAACGAGAGCGCGAACGGCGGGCAGCTGTTGCAGCCGCTGGAGCTGCCGAACTTCCGGGACTATGCGCTGGCGTGCTCGGAGCCGTGCGCGACGGAGGCGAGCGCGACGGAGACGCTGGGGAACTATCTGCGGGACGTGATGGGTCGCAACCTCGGGACGCGGAACTTTCGCGTGTTTGGGCCGGATGAGACGGCGTCGAACCGGCTGCAGGCGATCTACAAGGCTTCGGGCAAGCGGTGGGACGCGGCGTACGAGGCGGTGGATGAGAACCTGTCGGTGACAGGGCGGGTGATGGAGGTGCTGTCGGAAAACCTGTGCGAGGGATGGCTCGAGGGGTATCTGCTGACGGGGCGGCACGGATATTTTTCATGCTATGAGGCGTTTATCCACATCATCGACTCGATGTTCAACCAGCATGCGAAGTGGCTGCAGGCCACCCGAACGCTGCCGTGGCGGAAGCCGATTGCTTCGCTGAACTACCTGCTGAGCTCGCATGTGTGGCGGCAGGATCACAACGGGTTTTCGCATCAGGATCCGGGGTTTATCGACCATGTGGCCAATAAGCACTCGGACACGGTGCGGATCTACCTGCCGCCGGATGCGAATACGCTGCTGGCGGTGACGGACCATGTGCTCCGATCACGCAACTACATCAACCTGACGATCTGCGGAAAGCAGCCCGCGCCGCAGTATCTGGCCATCGATGCGGCGGTGCAGCATGTGATTGCCGGGCTTGGGGCTTGGGATTGGGCGGGCAATGTGAAGCCGGGTGAGGAGCCGGATGTGGTGATGGCGTGCGCGGGGGACGTGCCGACGATGGAGGCGCTGGCGGCGGTGACGGTGCTGCGGGCGTGGGCTCCGGACGTGAAGGTACGGTTCGTGAACGTGGTCGATCTGTTTACGCTGGAAACGCCAAGGCAGCATCCGCACGGGATCAACGACGAGGATTTCGACCGGCTGTTTACGCTGGATAAGCCGGTGATCTTTGCGTTTCACGGGTATCCCACGATCATTCACAAGCTGACGTACAAGCGGCGCAACCATGACAATCTCCATGTGCACGGGTTTCTGGAGCATGGGACGACGACTTCGCCGTTCGACATGACGGTGCTGAACAAGCTGGACCGGTACACGCTCGCGCTGGACGCGGTGCAGAACATTCCGCGGATGGCGGGGAAGTTGACGGAGGTGGAGCAGAAACACAGCGAGATGATCCAGAAGCACAAGCTCTACGTGTCGGAGTATGGGGAAGACATGCCGGAGGTGCGGGACTGGAAGTGGACGCCGGGCGGCGGATCGAAGGCTGAGGAGCCGCTGGCGCCGGCGCAGGAGCCGGTGTAGTGGCGCTGCTGACGGTGAACAGCGGGTCGTCGTCGCTGAAGGTGGGGCTGTATGCGGAGGACGGCGCGGCGGTGTTGCTGGCGGGGCAGGTGGAGCGGATCGGGCACGGGACGGGATCGCTGCGGCTGCTGGATGCCGGAGGCGCGGAGGTGGCGCGGGAGCAGGGCACGTTTGATTCGCAGGCGAGTGCGCTGTCGGCGCTGTCGCGGGCGATGGCGGGGCACAGCGACGCGGCGATCGGCGCGGTGGGGCACCGGATCGTGCATGGGGGGCCGCGGCTGCGGGAGCACTGCGCGCTGACCGACGAGGTGCTCGCGACGCTCGAAGGCGCGGTGCACTTTGCGCCGCTGCATATTCCGCCGGCGATTGCGCTGGTGCGGGCGACGGAGCGGCAGTTCCCGGGGGCGCGGCAGTTTGCGTGCTTCGATACGCAGTTTCACCGGACGATGCCGGCGGAGGCGTACACGTACCCGCTGCCGGCGGCGTATCGGGACGCGGGGGTGCGGCGGTACGGGTTTCATGGGTTGTCGTATGAGTCGATTGTGCGGCTGCTGGGGGCGGAGCTGAAGGGCAGGACGGTGGTGGCGCACCTGGGCGGCGGGTCGAGTCTGTGTGCGCTGCGGGACGGGCGGTCGGTGGACACGAGCATGGGGGTGAGTCCGTGCGGCGGGGTGCCGATGGCGACGCGGTCGGGCGATCTGGATCCGGGGGTGGGGCTGCTGATGGAGCGGCAGCTTTCGCCGGAGCTGGGAGGGCTGGCGCCGGATGAGCTGGAAGCGGTGCTGAATCAAGAGAGCGGGATGCAGGGGCTTGCCGGAGAGAGCGATATGCGGG
>CALMVL010000326.1 GCA_937873265.1 uncultured Granulicella sp. | reverse complement strand
CTCCACCGATTCCAGCAGAAACGCCTCCGGCTCCTCCGCCGCCACCCGGAGAAACGCACTCACCGGCGTCTCCAGGTCCGCCACCACCGTCCGCCACACCGGCACCAGCGTGTGCCCCTCCGCCAACCTCAAAAACTCCGGCTCACCCGGCTGCGTCCGCGTCTGCATACCAGAAGAATAGTCGGTGGGTCGTGATCGGGTTGCGCTACGATTCTGGCCATGATCTCCCGCGCTCTCCTCGCAGCCGTACTCTCAGGGCTATTTCCCCTCCGCACGCCTGCGCAGAACGCGGCATCGATCCTGGGCGACACCTCGGTCGATCCCGTGATGCAACACTCCCTCCTGCCCTACGCTGGCGTTCCCTTCCACGCGTTACTTCACGTCGCTCGCGAGGGCGAGACGGCTCAGACCGGGAGTGTGGAAGTCTGGTGGGCAGACCCCGCGCATCTTCGAGTTGTTCTCACCTCGCCGAGCTTCACCCAACAAACGACAATCAGCGGTGATCTCCTCGAGCAGACACATAGTGGCTCTTACCTGCCGAGATGGCTTGAAATGTCCCAACATGCACTGCTCGACCCCGTCCCCGTCATCCTTCGCGTCCATCGCCCTCTTCCCGAAAACAGCAGCAACACATTCGGTGGCCTCCACACTGTGAGGTGCATCTCGCGCGATGACCGTCCGGGTGGGATCACCGACCAGATGACCTGGGGCCGATTGTGCCTGGACGAAGCTGGAACTCACGTTGGTCAGGTGCTCACCTTCACGAACAACATCGTCTTCTCAGATTGGCAGAGCTTCGGCACCCAGGAGATTGCCCGCCAGTACAAGCTGTATCTCCGCGGCTCTCAACCCGTGGTGGCCACTCTGACGACGCTCGAGACGCTCAGTGAAACCGATCAGGCGAGCCTTCGCCTGGCAAACGCCAAACCGTCAAAAGACGGCCTAAGCACGATGTTTGTGTCGACGGCCAAAGCTGAGTCGTTGCTGGAGACCGCCCCGATCATTGCGTGGCCCCCCGTTCATGAGGGCAAAACCGAAGGCTACATGATCGTGTACGCCCGCACGGATCGCACCGGACAGGTACGCGAAGCCTCACCGTTCAACGCAGATAACCCTGGGTTGGAAGACTTCGGGGCGCAACAGGCCCTCCAGTACAAGTTCAAGCCGCTACTGGTGGATGGCCTGCCGAGCCAGATGGAGACACCTCTCGTCCTGCATTTCTCAACCAGGATCGAGGATCCTATTCCCGTCTTCAGTGTGGCGGAGATGAACCAACAAACCATCCGCTGCCATCCTGACCCCGTACCGCCTGGCGTGCTGAGCTCCGGACAGCACGCCGTCGTCCGCGTGTCCGTCGATGAGCATGGTTCCATTGTTGGAACACAGCCCTCCAGCACCGCGCCGTGGAACCGCCTCCTGACCTCGTGGATGTCGATCAAAAAATCCTGCAGCTTTAAGCCCTTCCTCGTGAACGGCAAGCCAACTTTCTACAAGGGAGACGTAGAGCTTCCTCGCTAGCGGCACGAATCTCAACATCCAAATCGCTTACGAGCAATCTAATCCTTCGTGCCCACCACCACCAC
>CALMVL010000325.1 GCA_937873265.1 uncultured Granulicella sp. | reverse complement strand
GCGTTCTATCGTGTAGTGTGACGGACGAGAGAGTGAATCGGCAAGTGGAGGAACGGGATGAGTCTGGGTATGACGCGGCGGGGTTTTGTGCGAGCGGGTGGGGCGGTGGCGATTGCAGGCGCGGTTCCGGCGATGGGTGCTCCGGGTGGTTTCGGTCGGGTACTGGGGATGTCGGGGCAGGAGGTTTCCGCGGCGGAGGCGGCGAAGCTGCCGACGGCGAGTGGGCATCGGCTGCCGATGGGAGAGAGGAGGTTTCGGTCGGAGGCGGTGGAGCGGTTTCTGGTGCAGGTGGGTGGGCGGATTCCGAATCAGGAGGTTCGGGAGCTGTTTACGAATTGTTTTCCGAACACGCTGGATACGACGGTAGAGCCGGGGACATTTGAAGGGAAGCCAGATACGGCGGTGCTGACGGGAGATATCGCGGCGATGTGGCTGCGGGACTCTTCGGCGCAGGTTTGGCCGTACCTGCCGCTGGCTGGACAGGATGGGAAGCTGCGGGTGCTGCTGGAAGGTGTGATCCGGCGACAAGCGCGGTGTCTGTTGATCGATCCGTATGCGAATGCGTTCATGGCGGATTTGAGTGCTCCGCCTCTGCCGTGGAGCAGGACGGACAAGACGGAGCTGAAGCAGGGTGTGGGGGAGCGGAAGTATGAGCTGGACAGCCTCTGCTATCCGGTGCGGCTGGCGTATGGGTACTGGAAGCAGACGGGTGGGGTGGAGCCGTTTGATGCGCGGTGGGGTGAGGCGATGCGGGTGGTGGTGCGGACGATGCGGGTGCAGCAGAGGAAAGATGGGCTGGGGCCGTACCACTTCCAAAGGGAGGCGACGACGCCGACGGAGACGCTGGGGGAGAAGGGATTTGGGCAGCCGGTGAATCCGGTGGGGCTAATTTTTTCGGGCTTCCGGCCTTCGGACGATGCGTGTGTGCTGCCGTTTCTGGTGCCTTCGAACCTGTTTGCCGTGGCGGCGCTGCGGCAATTGGCGGAGATGGCTTCAGCGGTGTCAGGTGATGGGGCGCTGGCGACGGATGCGAGCAGCCTGGCCGATGAGGTGGAGCGGGCGCTGCGGCGATACGCGGTGGCGACGACGGCGCGGGGAACGGTGTGGGCGTATGAGGTGGACGGGTTTGGCGGGCAGGTGCTGATGGATGATGCGAATGTGCCGAGCCTGCTGGGATTGCCGTACCTCGGGGCGTCGCCGGATGCGGGGATGTATGCGCGGACGCGGGCGTTGGTGTGGAGCGAACGAAATCCGTGGTTCTTTCGGGGCTCGGCGGGCGAGGGGATTGGAGGGCCGCATGAGGGCAAGGACATGATCTGGCCGATGTCGCAGACGATGTATGCACTGACGAGCGAGAGCGATGAGGAGATACGGCGAATGGTGCGAATGCTGGTGGCGGGGACTGCGGGGATGGGGTACATCCACGAGAGTTACAACAAGGATGATGCGAAAAACTTTACGCGGCCGTGGTTTGCGTGGGCGAATACGTTATTTGGGGAGATGGTGGCGAAGGTGGCGATGCGGAAGCCGGAGCTGCTGCGGGCTTAGATCTGTCACAGCTTCGGCGCGCTTTATGTGTAACAGAAAAGGAGCTTTCTTGATCGTTCGTTTGCTGGCAGGTTTGGTTCTGGGGTCGTCTGTGGCGGTGGGTGCGGGGCCGATGGATACGCCGCCGCTGCGATACGCGTGTCACTACACGGCGACGCCAATTGCCGTGGACGGCAAGCTGGACGATGCGGCGTGGGCGAAGGCGGAGTGGACGACGGACTTTGTCGATATCGAGGGGGACGCGAAGCCAAGGCCGAAGTTTCGGACGCGGGCGAAGATGCTTTGGGATGCGAATTACCTCTACATTGCGGCGGAGATGGAGGAGCCGAACGTCCATGCGACGCTGACGAAGCATGATTCGGTGATCTTCAAGGATGATGATTTCGAGGTGTTTGTGAAGCCTCTGCCGAAGACGGAGAGTTATTACGAGTTTGAGATCAATGCGCTGAACACGGGGTGGGATTTGTTCTTGCCCAAGCCGTACAAAATGGGCGGCAAGGCGGATAACAGCTGGGACATTCGGGGGCTGCGGACAGCGGTGCACGTGGAGGGGACGCTGAACCAGCCAGGGGATGCCGATCGCGGATGGACGGTGGAGATCGCGTACCCGCTCCGTGCGTTCGAGAGCCGGCAGCAGGTGCCGATGCCGGTGGACGGGACGGAGTGGCGGATCAACTTTAGCCGGGTGGAGTGGACGAAGGGGCAGGCGCGGGAGGATAACTGGGTTTGGTCGCCGCAGGGGTTGGTGGATATGCATGTGCCGGAGCGGTGGGGGTATCTGGTGTTTCGGCGGTAGGGGAGAGAAGCAGGTCCCTGCGGGGATGACACCAAGCAAAGGAAAGGCCGGCGCTTGTGGCGACCGGCCCTTTCTGTGTGTAGTGAGTGGTGGGTTAGAAGGTGTAGTGAAGATCCAGCTGCAGGATGCGGGGCAGGCTGCGGGTATTGGTGATGAGGCCGAAGCTGGAGTCGGTGACGGTGTTGTCGGGGTTGGAGTAGCTGGCGATATTGAGGGCGTTGAAGGCGTCGGCACGGAAGCCGACGGTGTGGGATTCGGCGATGCGGAAGTCCTTGAAGGCGGAGAAGTCGGCCTGGAGGTATCCGGGGGCGCGTTCGGAGCCGACAGAGGCGGTTCCGAAGTTGAGGGTGGTGGCGGGGCCGTAGGCACAGACGCCATTGTCGGGTCCGGAGCAGGGGGTGGCGGAGGGATCGGTGCCAAACCAGTGGGCGATGCTGCGATTGCGGATGATGAGTTTGCGGTAGTGGTTGGCGCGGGCCTGGCCGTAGCTGTTGGTGTTGGAGCCGTTGCCAGGGCCGTTGATGGTGACGGGATAGCCGGAGTACGCGATGGCAGTGCCGGAGACAGACCAGCCGCCGAGCGCGAGGTCGAGGACCTTGTTGGTGGAGTTGCCGAACTGCTTGCCGCGCCCGAAGGGGACAGCGTAAAGGAGGGTGCCGTTGAAGTTATGGCGAACGTCCTGGCCGGAGGGGCCGTAGTCGGCGCGGCTGTTGTACCCGTCCTGGAAGGCCCCGTTCTGACCGGCGATGCCGGAGAAGGTGTAGTTGCCGGCCGAGTTGGTCATGGAACGCGAGTACGTGTAGTTGACGGTGTAGGTGAGGCCGTAGCTGCCGCGCTCGCGGAGGGTCGCTTCCCCGGCGTTGTAGTTCATCATGGAGGCGGATTCGGTGATGAGAAGGTTTCCACCCTGGCCGACAAGGGCCGCGAAGGGTGCGGCGTCGGCGGCGGGCAGGGCCGCCCCGGAGGGCAGGGCGGCGATGGCTTGTGCCTGGGCTAGGGTGAGCTGGTTGCCGTTGCGGTAGTCGGCGAGGTGTTGGCCGGTTTCGCCGACGTAGCTGACGGAGAGGGAGAGCTTGTTGGAGAGCTCGTACTCGGTGGTGAGATTGAACTCGTGGATGAGGGCGGGCTGGATGTGCTGGGGCCACGCTCCGAAGCCGGCTCCTTGGTTTGAGATGGAGTTGACGGTGAACCCGTCGGTGACATGGAACGGGGTGCCGGGGCTATAGGTGGTGTTGGTTGCCGCGTCGGCGGCCACGGGATTGTTGGCCTGGGGGTTGGCAAAGGCGAGGAAGGGGCTCTGGTAGGTGAGGCGCTGGTTGTTGGCATCGCCCTCAAAGAAGGAGGTGATGCCGTAGCCGCCGCGGAGGACAAAGCGTGAGGTGGCCTGGTAGGCGAAGCCGACGCGAGGCTGGATCTGGTTTTTGGTGGCCTGGTAGCAGGAGATGTTGTCGCAGACGACCGAGCCGGCGGGGGCTCCGGCGGGAACGGCGCCGGCGTATTCGACGGTGCCCATCTGCGGACCGCTGAGGATGACGTTGCCGACGCGGTTGTGGACCTCGTTCCAGCGCTGGTCGTACTCGTAGCGGATGCCGAGATTGATGGTGAGGCGGTCGGTGGCCTTCCAGTCATCCTGGAAGAACTCGGCGGTGCGCCACTGGCGGTTGCCGACGAGACCGCTGCCAGGGAGGGCGATGGATTCGGACTGGGCGAGGTCGAGCAGGAAGTCCGCTCCGCTGTATCCGGTGTCGGTGCCGTTGCCGGTGAAGGTGCCATTGAAGTTGAACTGGCCGAGCGATCCCTGTGCGCCGGTAAGGGCGTAGTTCTGCTGGTAGCGGATGGCCTGGATGCCGAGGCTGAGGAGGTGTTTGCCGCGCTGGAGGGTGAGGTTGTCGCCGTAGTAGAAGGTGTTGTCGCGCAGGATTTGCGGGGCTCCGGGGGTGCCGACGGAACTGAAGTTATCCCCGATTCCCTGGTCGGAGAAGCCGACGTAGGTCTGCGCGCCGAAGGGGATGCCGACGGTCTTGTTGCCGGTCAGGCCGAAGAGGCCGGTGGGGTCGGTGGGGATGCTGTTGTCCCAGCGAACGCGGGTGAAGCCGATGCGAGCCTCATTGACGACAGAGGGCGAAAAGGTGTGGACCCAGGTGCTGCCGAAAATTTTAGAGGGGTAGACGTTCTGGGCGGGAAAGGTGACGGGGAGGACGGCGGTGCTGTGGTCCAAGGCGTCGGACTGGGCGTAGAAGCCGGTGAGTTTGTCGGCGGTGCGCGGGTCCCATTCGATCTTGATATCGCCCTGATTGTTGACGCGGGAGGTGCGGGTGAAGCCCTGGTAGTCGTTCTGGACCAGGCCGTCGGTGGGGGTAGCGTTGGGCAGCGGGTAGATGTCCGGATGGGCGAAGAGGTAGGCGGCGACCGGGTTGTTGTTCGGGATCTGGTTATTGATGAAAGGCGCGAAGTCGTTCTGGGTGTTGTAGAGCTGTTTGGGGACGGCGGAGAAGTCTCCCTGGCGCATGGCGGCGGTGAAGACGCTGGCGGTGCCGGTGCCGCCGTTGTGCTCGCGGATGCCTTCGTAGTCGGCGAAGAAGAAGAGTTTGTGGTGACGGATGGGGCCGCCGAGGGTGCCGCCGAAGATGGTCTGGGTATAGGGATTGATGGGGATGATGGGGGTCTGGTGCTTGTTGCCCCAGGAGTTGGCGTTGAGGTTCTGGTTTTCGAGGTAGGCGAAGGCGGAGCCGTGGAAGGCGTCGGTGCCGGATTTGAGGACGGTGACGACGTCGCCGCCGTTGACGTTGCCGTAGGTGGCGGGGGCATTGGCGGAGATGACGCGGATTTCGCCGATGGCGTCGGGGGAGGGATTGTAGGCGATGAGGTTATTCTGGCCCTCGTTCATGTCGACGCCGTCGAGGGTGTAGTTGTTGGCCTGGGCGCGGTTGCCGTTGACCGCGACGATGCCGTTGTTATACGTGTTGCGCTCGAGCGCGTTTGAGCCGACGAGGCCCTGAGGGTCGGTGGAGACGGCTCCTGGCTGGAAGAGGGTGGCGGAGGAGAAGTTGCGCCCGTTGAGGGGCAGGGCTCCGATCTGCTCGGAGGTGAGCGAAAGGCCGATGGTGCCGTCACTGGTGTCGAGGATGGGGGCGGCTTCCGCGGTGACCTCGACCGAGCTGGAAGCTCCGACGTTGACGTGGGCGTCGATCTTCGCGGTCTGGTCGATGTTGAGGGCGAACTGGGGGGTGGTGAAGGAGTTGAAGCCGGGCGCCGCAACCTCGACGGTGTAAGGGCCGATGGGGAGGAAGCGGATGGAGTAGACGCCGGCGTCGTTGGTGGTGGCGGAGGTGCGGACGCCGGTGACGGCATTGACCGCGGTGACGGCGGCGTTGGGGACGACGGCTCCGGAGGGGTCGAGGACGGTTCCGGTGACGGCTCCGGTGACGGTCTGGGCGTGGGCGGCGGTGGAAAGGGCGACGGTCGCGAGGAGGGCGGCGGCGCAGGGGTGCAGGGTGGATCGCATGAGGGCCTTTCTGGCGAGGAGGTGTGCGGGTGGCGGCGCGCGGATTGGGTCTGGAGTTGGTTGGTTCAGGGTGAAGTATACGGCGGGCGGTTAGCGGTGATGGTAATCGGGGGTGGAAACTGTGGTTCGTGCAGTAAGCAGGGTCGAGACGCGGGTCCGTGCGGGAGGCACAAAGTTGGTGAGTGGTGAAAGGAGGCTGCCCGCAGGGTTCTTCGCGATGACGAACGAACAGAAAGTGGCGCCAAAGGAAGGGCGAGAGGGGGACAAAAGCAAGGCGAACGCCTCTGCCGGGCAGAGACGTTCGCTCCCGAGCGGTGGGTGGGCTAGTCCCTGGGGACGGGCGGCCCGTCTTCCTGCGGGACTTCCTTGCCTTCGTTGGGGAAGGGCCACTGGCGGTTGAGGGGCTGAGTCTGTTCGCGGACGGCCTTGGGAATTTGGTTCACCTTCAGGTTTTCGAGGAAGTGGACGCCAAGTTTGCCCGCGGTCGCGAGATCGACGTCGCCATCGTGGTCGAAGTCCCCGAAGACGATCTGCGTACCGATGGTTGCGGTGCCGTTGACGGAGAGGGCGATGCGATCCCACATGGGGTCGGCGGACGGGGAAGAGACGGCCATGGCGGCGGTGTGGCGGCCGGTGGGTTCAGAGGTGGGGTCGCCGTTGTGGGACTTGGCGGCGGCTAGGACGTCGGCCGATGGGAGGCGGTAGGCGTAGACGACGATGGGGTCGTAGGAGCCGGGGTCGGCGCCGGAGTGGCCGCGGTAGCGTTTGCCGGTGACGAGCTCGGGGGTGCCGTCGCCGTCGAGGTCGATCAGCGCGAGGGCGTGGGACTGCGAGAAGGACTCGTCGATGGTGTGGCGGATCCACTTGGGGCTGGCGGTGGTGCCGGCGGCTTCGAGCCAGTAGAGGCCGTAGCCGTGTCCCTGGCCGTAGATGATGTCGGGCTTGCCGTCGTGGTTCACGTCGTAGACGAGGATGGGAAAGCCGGTGTCGCCGAGCTCCCAGTCGCCGTGCCACGTCCACTTATCGTGGTCAGCATCCTGCTGCTCGAACCAGCCGTGAGGGGTAAGGATGTCGGCCTTGCCGTCACCGTTTACGTCGCCGATCCCGATGCCGTGGCCGTCCTGGTGCTGGTCCCCGACGTGGTGGACCTGGGGCGCACCCGCGCCGAAGGAGGCCCAGATGACGCCGGAGTGGTTGTAATGGGCGAGGGCGATGTCGGGTTTGCCGTCGCCGTTGATGTCGGCGAAGGCGCCGCCTTCGGTGTCGAAGGTGTCGGTGATCTTTTCGGGCTTCCACATCTCGCCGGCGGCGGTGGCCTTTGGGCCGGGGTTCTTGTACCAGATGAGGCCGTTCGAGATCCAGCCGGTAGTGACGAGGTCGGGGAGGCCATCGTGGTCGACGTCGATGATCCACTCGCCACAGTCGGAGACGAACTCGTTGTGGATGCCGACGGTGCGGAACTGGTGCTGCTTCCACTCGCCGCCGTCCTTGCCGGGGTTCTCGTACCAGTAGGCGCCGGAGAGGAGGTCGGGGAAGCCGTCGCCGTTCATATCGAGGACGGAGATGCCTTCGGCGTGGTCGGAGCCGAGGCGGTGGGCGAGGAAGGCGAGGCGGGGTTTGCCGTCGGGGCCGTTGCCGGGTGTGGGCTTGCGGAACTCGGTGGCGTGGGCGGGGTCCTGCGCGTGGGCCGCCGTGAGAGTCGCGGCGAGGGCGAGGGTGGTGAGGAGAGTGCGGGTGAGGGGCATTCGGGCTCCTGGGC
>CALMVL010000324.1 GCA_937873265.1 uncultured Granulicella sp. | reverse complement strand
AGGTCTCGCCGAAGCAGATCGGAGCGTTTCTAAGTCTGCTGATCGAGACAGCGGTTCAGGTCTACGTGTCCGGCTTTGTAGTAGGTCCAGAAAGCGAGAATGCCGATGGGCAGCAATAACGTAGCGACTGAAGTTCCCTGCGCCGTCTTTTGCGACATTCCATAAAAGAAGATCAGGGCGGGTATCAGAAACGCCCCGCCACCAATTCCGATCACCCCGGAAATCATGCCAATGACCAGGCCTAGGAAGAGCCCACCGGCGATCGCCACTGGGCTCATGCGGTCGCTTTCTCCGGGTCATTCCATGGCATACGGCCGAGAGCGGACGCCATCGCGCACGTATCACTCACGCCGGAGTAGACGAGAGCACCACCGACCAGGGCCGCACCGATGAAGAACTTCTTTGAGGTGAGCAGTCCAAGGCCGAAGAAGGTCAGCACAATCGAACCGGCCGCAACGCGGACCTGGCGCTCCATTGACCACGGCCTGTTGGCCGCAACGGTCAGCGGCTTCCCGCTGTTCGTCCAGGCCTGAATACCACCTTCGATAACCTGAAGGTTCGTAAAGCCCTTCGTAGCAAGGGTCTGCTTCGCCTCATCCGACCGCCGCCCGCTGCGGCATACCAGGGTAAGCGGCTCCGAGCGGTCCCAATCCTCGCTGGCCTTGTCAAGCGTTCCAAGCGGAACGAGTTCCGAACCTTCGATGTGCCCCTCAGCAAACTCAGGGTATTCCCGTACGTCAATCAGACGATTGCTCATGTGTGCTTCTCCAGTGCATCTTCTACTGTATTACTACATAGTGATATATTCCAGTTATGGCGCGACAGGTGATGAGCGACAAGATGCTTGATTTGGTGGCGCGGCGGTTTCGCACCCTTGGGGAACCCTATCGCCTACGCATTCTCCAGGAACTAGAGGCAGGCGAGAAGTCTGTTGGCGAACTGGTGGCGGCGCTGGAAGGAAATCAGCCCAACATCTCCAAGCATCTTCAGGTCCTCTTCGACGGGGGCCTGATCGGGCGAAGGCGGGAAGGTACGTCCATCTTCTACGCCATCAGCGACCCCATGGTGTTCAAGCTGTGCGCTCTGGTCTGCAGCAGTGAGGCGGAAAAAAGCAGGCGCGACTACGAAGCGCTGGCAGGACAGCAAAGGCAGGTAAAGCGGTGAGGATCAAGCAATTCGAGATTCGAGGACTGTCTCAGTATTCCTACGTCGTTTCGTCCGAAGGACAGGCGGTGGTCATCGATCCCATTCGCGACTTCGACCGGTACGCCGATTATGCGAAGGAACAGGACCTCGCGATCCGGTATGTGACCGAGACGCATATCCATGCCGACTTCGCGTCCGGCGCGACCGGTCTGGCCGAAGCTGCCGAAGCCGAACTTGCGCTCAGCTCCTACGTTGAAGGGCCTTACCGTTACAGTATGGAGCATCGGCCTCTGCGGGACGGAGACGTTCTCCAGGTCGGCAAGCTGCGGCTTCAGGCGCTGCATACGCCTGGGCACACCCCCGAACACCTGAGCTTCGTGCTCTTCGACGACGAGCGGGATGCCTCGCAACCTCTTGCTCTCTTCAGTGGAGACTTCCTCTTTGTGGGTTCGCTTGGGCGACCCGATCTACTCGGGGACGAAGCGAAGCAGCAACTCGCGCACGAACTCTACCGAAGTCTCCACGAGCGCCTCGCTTCCCTGCCCGACGGCGTACAGATCTATCCCGGCCACGGCGCCGGTTCGCTGTGTGGTTCCGGCATAAGCGAGCGAGCGGAGTCCACCCTTGGCTATGAACGACTAACCCAGCCGCTGTTCAAACTTGACGAGAAAGCCTTCGTTCACGAGGTTTTGGAGAGCCTTCCACCCATGCCCTCCTACTACCCGCGTATGAAGGAGCTCAACTCCAAAGGAGCGGCAAGCTTCCCTGCGCCGCCGCCTGTGAGTTCGCGTTCCCCTGAGGACATTTCTAAACATCAAGGCAATGATGCGATAAGGGTCATCGACCTGCGCCGTCCGGAAGCCTTTGGCGGTGCCCATATCCCTGGTGCGCTGAACATCGGCGCTGGCCAGAACCTTTCGTTGTGGGCGGGATGGCTCATCGCGCCGGAGCAGCGGTTGTTGTTGGTAGACGACAAGGGCGAGAACGAGGAAGCGGTCCGGTCGCTTGCCCACGTTGGCTTGGATAGAATTGAAGGTTTTCTTCACAACGGTATGCCCGCCTGGATCGACGCAGGTATGGACTTCAGGCGTACCGTTCAGCTTTCCCCCAAAGAAGTGGCCGAACGGAAGCCCGACGTCCAGGTCCTTGACGTACGCAGCGATAAGGAATGGCAAAGCGGCCATATCGAGGGTGCCATGCACATCTCACTGGGTGAGCTTCCAGATCGACTTGACGAAATCCCGAAGGATCAGGCGGTCATAGCAGCTTGCGGCAGCGGCTATCGATCCAGCATTGCCGCCAGCCTGCTGCAGGCAAACGGCTTTTTGGATGTCAGTTCTATGGACGGTGGCATGACAGCCTGGAACCATAGGCAACTACCAACCGTGGGAGACTGAGCACGCGACGACCTATGGTGCTCCTGAACATGCTGCCCTGTAGTCCCCCAGGGTGTACTAAGCAAAATGTGAGTCATTCACTCTCAGAGCTGAGATTGCTGCTTATCCCCCATTCGCATTTGCGATTGGTATTGGCGCATTCGGCGGCCCAGACTCTATCTATAGACGAGAGTCTGAAAGGAGCGAATATGGAACTGAAAACGCTGGAAAACCAACTTGGCAAGAATGCAAAGCATCTCCGCGAGGAGCTTGTAGCCGATCTTAAGGCCGAGGCCGCCCACGTCACCGATCCCTCGCAGTGCGGGTATGTCGTTCGGCGGCACTTCGATGGGATCATGTTCGCTTTGCTGACGTTCATCCTGCTCTTTCTCATAGCAGCAGGCCTAGCGTTCTACTTCTACATGCATCTGCATCGGTAGCTACCTGAGACGTGCTGGTTAGCGCTGAATAGATACCGGGCGACGGCCGCTCGCCCTGGGTGTCAATTCCGCCGCGTGCGCCAACAGCATCGCACGGAATGCACCGATGCTTCCGCCCGGCTCAGGACCGGCTGCATAAGCCATCGAAAAGCGGCGTGCAAGCTTCAGACTCCTGATTCGTGCGATCTTCAGGGTCCCGAGGGCGAGTTGGTTCCGTACCGCCCAGCGCGAAACGAAGGTGACGCCAAGCCCTGCTTCGACGGAGCTGAGCAGTCCTTCCGTCGAATCGATCTCCATGCCGAAACGCAGGTCCTTCATCTTCAGGCCTGCCTGGGTCAGCGCCTGTTCCACGACCCGGCGAGAGCCGGAACCGAACTCACGCATCAGGAGAAGCTCCTTGCGAAACGATTCGAGCGGCACCTCCTGATCGGCCCACTCGTGGCTTGCGGGCACTACCAACACGAGGTGGTCCTCCATAAACGGTTCGATATGAAGGTCTTTGCGCTGTTCGGGACCCTCGATCAAAGCGATCTGTACTTCCCTCGCCAGCAGAGACTCAAGCATCTCGTCGGAGTTCCCGCTGCGAACGGTAAAGTGTACCCTGGGTTCAGCTTTCAGGAAGTTCGCAATGAGGTTTGGCAGCAGATATTGCGCAATGGTCTGCGACGCACCGACCGCCAACTCGCCTGCCTGCTGTCCGTTAGCAGCGGCGACAGCTGCATAGGCCTGCTCGCCCAGTGTCTTCATCTCGTCTGCGAAGGGCAGGAGGGCCTTGCCTGCTGCACTTAGCGAGATGCGTCCGCCTCCGCGGTCGAAGAGCGGTGATCCCAGATCCTCTTCAAGCGCCTTGATCTGTTGCGTCACGGCGGGCTGCGTGAGCAGAAGCTCTTCCGCAGCCCGGCTGAAGTTCAGGTGGTGTGCAACGGCGCGAAAGACGCGGATGCGAAAGTTCTCCAGCATCAGCGCACCACGACTTCGATTCCGAAGGTGTGATGGATCACGTAGGTGCCATTCATTTTGTCGTGTTGCTCCGGCTGTGTCGTGCCCTTCGGGTCAGTGGCTCGCGATTTGAGCACATAGGTTCCCTTGTCAGCAGGTACCGCCCATTCGAATTCCCAACGTCGCCACGCTCCATACTGCGGTTCATCCAGGAAGCGAACCGGCCGCCAGGTCTTGCCGTCATCGGTCGACAACTCCACCGTCTCGATGTAGGGTTCCCCGCCCCAGGCCGCTCCATAGACATTATAGGTCGAACCTGCCGGAATGAACTCCCGCGTGCGCGGCCGCGCGATGGCAGACTTGACCTGCATCTGCCCAAGCGCAAGACGCATGGGATTGCGGTTTTCGTCATAGGCCCAGTAGCCATAATCCGAGGTTTGCCAATAGCCCTTGTACGGCTCAGTCAACACGCGAATGTTCGTAAGCCACTTCACAGACGCCATGCCATAGTGACCTGGAACCACCACCCGCAGCGGGAAGCCATGATCGACCGGGATCTCTTCCCCGTTCATCGCATAGGCGATCACGACATCAGCGATCTTCTCGACGCTGATGCTTCGCGCATAAGGTGTCTCGCCAGGGGGCACCGGCTCTTCTTTAGGTGTGCCCTTATCCGCGGCCTCAAACAAAACCTCGCAGGCGTTTGCATCGAGGCCCGCCCGCTCCAGCAGCGCTGACAAGGGAACGCCCGTCCACTCCGCCGTGCTGATGCCGCCGAGCTGCCACTGCGCACCCTTCACCTGAGGCACCAGGAAAATGCGGCCGTTGCCTGCACACTCAAGCGTAGCCGGTCGCGTGACCGAGGGCATCGCCAGCAGCTCCTCATAGCTGATGGTGAACGGCTTGCCCACCGCGCCCCCGATCGTCAGCTTGTATTCATGACGGTCCAGCACCGGAGCTTTGAAGTGGCTGCGAATATAAAAGAGATCATTCGGGGTCAGGAACGTGTCGAGCTGATCGAAGGGGTACTCCAGATTGACGGGTTCACGCTCCCGGATAATCAGCCCGACGTGCTGTTCACTTGGTGCCATGGATGTGCTCATAGGATTCCTCCGGCGTTGGTTCAGCTTACTGGTTAGGTGCGTCCGTTGGCGTAGGCGTAGCAATGGCGTAGAGCGACTGAGGTGAAATGCGACCAGCTACCGTCTTCGCAATGAAATTTAGAAGGAGAAAGACGGGCAGCAAGTGCCATTGTCCGGTGAGTTCCGCAGCCATGAACGCGGCCATCCAGGGTGCATGGGTGACCCCCGCGAGAAAGGCGCTCATCCCGACCGTGGCGAGCAGCACAGGCTGCGAGACCTGCAGCAGGCTGCCGGCCAGAAGGCCCAGCGCGGCGCCGGCAAAGAGAGTCGGCGTGAAGACGCCACCCACGGTGCCGGCTCCAACACAGGCCGTTGTTGCGATAAGACGAAAGATCAGGATTACTGCTACGCTGGAGACAATTGGCGCACCTTGAAGCGTGCGGAGCAGGGCCACATCTCCGTTACCCCATACGGCAGGATGCACAAGACTGAGCAGTCCCACGATCAGCCCACCCCAGACGAGTGGCATGGGCAAACGCTTCAGAAATGCCAGGCTGCGCAGCAGCTTCTGGTATGCAGGACCGAGAATGCCGAGTACCAGTGCCAGAGGCAAAGTCCATCCAAGGCCTGCCCAGGAGAGGTGGGCAGGGACGGCGAAAAGTGGGCCTCCGCCCAGCAAGGCATGGCTGACGAGCCAGCCCGAGATCGAGGCGAGCAGTAGCGGTGCGACTTCGGTCCACTGCCATCCCCCAAGCACGATTTCCAAAGCGAAGAAGACGCCAGCCAGCGGTGCCTGATACGCAGCCGCCACTGCAGCGGCAGCCCCGTAGCTCACCTTGCTCGCGAGTGAGACTTTGCCCCCGCCGACTCGGTGGCCACACCAGGAGGTCACCGCAGAGGCGAATTGAATCATGGAGCCTTCACGGCCGACCGCTGCTCCAGATGCCACGGAGAAAGCGGATGACGCAGTGCGCCAGGCCGTCGATGCAAACGGGATGTGTCCATCGTCAAAGCGCACCGCTTCGACGTACTCGGAGAAGGGTGCGGCACGCGACCAGCGTCGGGCGGCAAACAGAACTGCCGTCGCCAGCAGAGCGCCAGCTGCGGGAACCAGGACGCGACGAAAGCTGCCGAGCTGTGCGGCAGCTTCAGGTAAAAGGCCGGTGTGCTGTACAAACACCCACTGCAACATGCGGAAGCCAAGGCGTACTCCCACGCAGGCCAAGCCACTCACCAAGCCGAGGAGGATGGACAAGCTCACAGTGACAGCACCGGTCAACCAAGCGGACCTCGTTTTACTGGCCACCACAGGCTCCATCACAGCTGTGCTCATGCGGCCACCATGGAAGGTGTCGTTTGTAGGGGAGCTTGCGTCGTCAGAGCTGCCGGCTGCCATGCGTTAGTCCGTCCTGCAAGAATCGTTGCGACTTCCACAGCCTGGTGCCGGATTTCCGGGATGGCGATCGACTCGATCCGCGTTCCCAGGCGGCCAGGTCCCAGATTGAAGAGGACACTCGAAGCCTGCCCCTGCGCATTGATCAATGCGCCGTACCGAGAAGTGTTTAGACCCCCACCAAGCGGGCCGGAGCTGATAAGACCCTGCGCAAAGAGGCTGTTGAGCAGCGGCGAACCCACTCGGCGGTAGTTCATGTTCGGGCCAGTGCAATTGATCACCCGCGCGGCATGTAACTCGCTCTGGCCGGCGGCTGCGCGCAGCGTCACCTTGGCTCCATCGGTTTCGGCCTCGACGCCTGCAAGATGGCTTTCTTCGATCCGAAGTGTGCCTGCGGCAAGTTCCGCCTCTATCAGGTCCGCAATGGGTGGAGCCATGCGGTGCCGCACCACATCCCAGCGCCGCTGCAGGTGGCGGCGAAAGCGCTTCTGCTCTTTAACTGGCAGAGCAAGCCACAGATCATTCGTCGTCGCACGCAGGCTGTCGACTGCGGCCCTCCACTCCATGCCACCCACGATGGCGGCGCGCAGAGCCCGGAGATAATCGACGCAGGTGGCTGGCGTCCCTTTAGGGATCGCGCTGCGATCAGCAGGCGTGTAGGACGCATGGCGGTTCGGGAAGACACCATGCCGTGAGACAGCGGTGATGGCGCCGCGGTGGCCCAGCTCCCGCAGACGCAGTATGACATCCACGCCGGTCAGTCCGGTCCCGATCAGCGTCACCGGCGCATCCGCGGGCAGGTTGGCATACGTCGCTTCTGACCAGGCGTTATGGCAGTAAGCTCCACTCTCAACGGCTGCCGCTTCGATACCGGGCAGCGCCGCAGGATCGAAGTTGCCCGTCGCCAGCACAACGAAGTCGGCCTGCAGGCTCGTTCCGTCCTGCAGCATCAACACGGCTGAACTGCCCGTCACGAACATGTCCGCCACAGCGGTTTGCAGGTGCTCAATGTGGGCTACCCATGTAAAGAGTGAACGGACGTAGCGCCCAAAGACGGCGCGCGGTGCAAAGGTCGTGGACGTCGCCTCGGCATGATGGTTTGCCCGCAACCAACGGAGAAAGTGCTCCGGCTCGTTCGGCAGCGCACTGATCTTGCCTGCAGGAACATTCAACAGATGGCGCAAACTCGGGGTGGAGTACGCCAGTCCGAGGCCAAGCTCCGGGCGAGGATCGACGATCACGACGCGCACTTCTTTTGAGCTCCGGCGAAGGTGGAACGCGGTCAACGCGCCGCTCACGCCTCCTCCGATGATGGCTACTGTCTTTCCGCTCGCTGGCGTCGCTACGTGCATGTCGATCTCCTCATCTCCAAGCTAGGCGCATCACGAACAGAAGAGAATTCGCAAATCTTTATGCCGTATAAGCAGCTCTTTGAGCGGCCTACTTCAGGCCCAAGCTCGGCTTATACCCCATCACTGCTTCTGCTTGGACCTGCGGCCCCTGGCAGCCGCACACTGGATTTCGACAAGGAGAAACACAATGAACACGATTCGGATTCGCCAGTTCGCCACCGCCGCCTTTACCCTCGCAGCAGCCATCCTGCCCATCGCAAGCCATGCGGAACTGCGCTCCAAATCGGGTGAGATCGTCGTGATGGAGCCGCAGAATCTGCCCGAAGCAGCACAGGTCGGCGGCAACAGCTTCTTTCTACGTTCAACAGAAAGTGGGAGTTTCTACCTTTATGTCGAACAGCAGGGCGGAACGCGACTTGCCGTATTCGACGTGACCAATCCCGCACATGTGAAGACGGTTTCCTTAACACCACTGCAGGTAGCTGGCCCGTTCGACTTCGTTCGTCCGTTGGACGGCAGTGCGGAACTGGTGCGGTTCCGCGATGAAAAAGGCGTTGCGGTGCTAGATCTGCATAAGGCTAGCCGTCCTACACTGCGCATGGTCTCAGCGCTTCTCGATCCGGGTCAGACGCAGTCGCTTGGAGAGACCGGCTTTCTGGCAGTCAATGAGCCGTATAACTATGTGCGCGCGGTTCCCCGGGACTTCCAGGTAGTGGACATCTCCACACCGGACAACCCCGTGCTACTGACGACCGTAAAGCAGGTCAAGCATCAGGTGGCCAACAACGACATGGGCACCACTTTCCTGCTCGGGAGCGACGGCCTCACAGTTGTACGCCGCATCAGCGTGGAGAACGATTACGCCACCCATCAGCAGCAGATGTCCGGCAACTAAGGTTCTGAGAGGTTGACCTGTCAGCTCTTGTCAGAGACGGCAGGTCCTCCCACTCAGAGCCCATCACTGCTGGGAAACGGCACGGTACCCGCTTTGCTAGTTCTTGGTGCCGTCCACTCTAAATGGCCTGAGCAGATACGGGGACGTGAGCTGAGCCAGCTTCCGAGGGAACCTTGGAGCTGCAAGTCTCAAATCCCGCAGATGACCTTTGCGACGTCCATTCAGCGCTTTAAAGGATTGAGCCTAGGGCGCACGGCTGCCGGATGTCGTTTTGAGATGTCGGCACATCAGCTCGTGCAGGATTGGCTCCTGAGAGTAGGGTCAGGTGGAATAATACGGCGCGCGGTAGTTCTTTTAACGGTGTCCGGGAATGAGGCTTCTGTATGTTTTGCCTGTAGCGCCCAAATAGAAATGTCACTTCTCTGCCCATTAAACCTGTCAGGTTCTAATGGATGGCGTGGACGAGGATGAGCGAGCGGCAAGTGCGGCGTGTTGAGGTTCGAGCAACACGGAGTCAAGCATCAGATTGGACGCTCTCCCAGGTTTTGCGACCTGTCGTTCTCCGGGGCTACTTGCTGAACGCGAGCTTTGCCGCCAAGATGGCGAGGAAAAGAGCGCATATGCGGCGCAGCAGGACTTCTGGAAGTTGCTGAGCCCACAGACCTCCAAAATAACCGCCGATAACAAAGCCTGCGGCAATCAGCATCGCGAGTCTGAGTTCTACATAACCCGCCTTGTAGTATTCCAAAAGGCAAAGATACCGATCGGCAAGAGAAGAGTTGCGAGGGAGGTTCCCTGTGCGCTTCTGGGACATTCCGTAGAACATGACTAGAGCCGGAATCAAAAAAAGCACCGCCCCCGATTCCGACCATGCCCGAATGGTGTCTATCCCATACCTGATCCATGCGCATACCTGACCGCCTTTCGTTCCTGCAATAGGAGTACAACACCAGCTCTGCGGCGCGTCTCAGGAGACATCGCCGGCTAGCCCGGGACGGGACTGATCCACCGGAATGTCGATACAGCATCTTGCGCCGCTTATCTCTTGCGTATCGAACCAGATCCGGCCACCACTGCGCTCTACCGAAAGCTTGGCTATGGAGAGTCCCAGTCCTGTTCCTGTTTTCGGTTTTGCCTCTGGAGCCCGACTCGTATAGAACCGCTTGAACACATCCTCGTGCTCTCCCTGCTGAATACCTGGACCTGCGTCTTTCACGGAAAGCCGTTCAGCGACGGTGGCTTCAAGCATCACTGTCTCGTAAGCGACTTCGATCACTTCTCCAGGCGGAGAGAACTTGACCGCGTTGTGCAACACGTTCATCACAGCCAATCGGATGAAGTCTCGATTCGCCGTAATCTGTGGGCGATCCCTGCTGCCTGTACGCTGCACGACGGAGATGTGACGTTCCTCGAGTAGAACATCGAGCAAATGAGTCACTTCGTCGACCACCTCTGACAATCGGAATGAAGTAAGAGTGCCACCTGTTTGCTGCGTCTCCGTCTTGGAAAGGATCATCAGACTGTCGATCGTTTGGCTTAGCCTTACTGCTTCTTCCAGCATGTCTCCGATGGCTTCCCGGTATCCCTCTTCGTCCGTTTTCTCACGAATGGCGATTTCGCCGAGCACACGTTGGTTGGCCAGCGGTGTGCGTAACTCATGGGCCGCATCTGCAGTAAACCGCTTCATTTCTGCAAAGGCACGTTCTAGGCGTTCGAACAGATGGTTCAGCACTCTTGCCATGTGCCCGAGCTCGTCGTCCCCGGGCGGAACCAGTAAGCGGTCGTTCAGGTTACTGACCGTGATGGACTCAGCGCGAGCAGCCATCACATCCAGCGGATACAAAGCCCGTCTCGCAATGCCGTACCCTGCTACCGCAGCAGCGATCAACGCAAGCGGCAGCGTACAGATTAGGAGCAGAAGGAACCTCAACATGCGGCTGCTGAGTGGCGCCAGGCTGTAACCTAGCCGGATCAGCACCTGCCTTCCCTGAATGGGATGAGTGTGGCTGATCAGGTACACGTTGTCGCCATCCGACAGCCGGACAGTGCGCTCATCGAAGGTCTCACTTCCCTCACCTGAGAACGGTTGTCCGCCGAGCTCGCGCCCGCGCAGGGTGGCACTTCGGTAGAGAACTGCGCCAGATGCATCACGCACCTCCATGAGGCGGTCGACAAGAAGGCGGGAGCGTGGGCGCGAGAAGTAATCTTCGTTAAGGTGGAGTTGTCCCGACGTGTCGAAGAAGAAGAGCCCCTCGACTGTGACCATATCCTGCACTTCGTCGTGATACATCTGCCGTTTCAGCAGAGCGTATTGAAAAGTGAAGACGGCACCGATATACAGGACAAGGATTGCGGCAAGCACGCCAACGTACCAGACCGTCAGCCTGGTGCGAAGGCTGGTCCGCGAAGGCAGGCTCACGGTTCCGGCACTCGTAAGCTGAAGCCTATGCCCCGGATGGTATGCAGAAGTTTCACTGCAAAAGGATCATCGACCTTGCGGCGAAGCCGCGTCATCTGGACATCGATGACATTGTCCAATGGCGAAAATCGAGCTCCCTCCTGCTGCCAAACCTCTTTTGCAAGCTGCTCTCGAGATACTGTGCGCCCTTGGTTGTCCGCCAGGTATTGCAGGAGGGCGAATTCGCGCTCGGTCAGGAGCAGGTCCACACCGTTACGGAGGGCGCAATGAGTGAGGGTGTTCATCTCCAGATCGGCAACACAGACGAGTTTTGAGGGAGCTGGCGCCTGAGTTCGACGAAGGAGGGCCTCGATGCGAGCCAGAAGCTCCTCAAAGGAGAACGGCTTTCCGAGATAGTCATCCGCCCCTGCTCGCAATCCCTCGACTCTGTCCTCTACCTCGTTGTGAGAAGTCAGTACGAGGACCCGGAGATCGACTCTCTCAGCCCGTAGCTGTTTCAAGATCGCCAGGCCATTGCGACCAGGCAAGGAAAGATCAAGAACGACCAGATCCGGCCGCGAGCTATACACGAGGAAGAAGCCCTCCTCGCCGCTCCCAGCCGCCTGTACCTCGTAGCCGGCTGCTTCGAAGCCGGAATGCAGTGAGCGCCGCATGCGGGCGTCGTCTTCCACAACAAGAATGCGGCGGCGGTCCTGGGCAGCCAAAAGGATTCCTCCTCACTGATGATGGTCCGAGCAAGGACGGCGCACAACCCTTACAGACCAAATGTAAGGCAATTGTAAGGAGAAAAGGGTATGTCAACGTGATTCACTCGGGACGTGATGATCGCCGCATCTCCTTCTCCCGATCCCAAGCTAACGCGCTCAGCAATGCACGCCAAAGGTGGTTGCGTCGAGCAGAGGCAATGCGCGAGCCCGTACATCTCCGGTCAGCTCCCGCCAGACGAAAGTGACTTACGTCGAGTGACGCTTTCGATGAGGGTGTGCAATGCGAAGTAAACGCGTTGTGATGGTGATCGCTTGTGTCCTGATACTTGGCTTGGCGTTGTACCTTGTTCGCTCCCGGCGTCATGCCGACGCTGCAGAGGAGGCGCCCACACAGCCGCCGGTCGTCTCAACTGCGACGGCACACACCGGCGAGATCGCAAATCAACTTACGGTCGCTGGTATCTTCCAGCCGTTTCAGGAGATCGACGTCCACGGCAAAGTTTCTGGCTACATCCGGCACATCTACGTAGACATCGGGGACAAGGTGCGCCAGGGACAGACATTGGCTGTGCTCGAAGTTCCAGAGTTGCAGGCACAGGTGGTGGGAGCACGGGCCGGCGTCTCGCAAAGCCAGGAGAACATCGCTCGACTGCAGAGTGAAGTGGCTCGCGAGCAGTCCATGTACGCCGCCGCCCACGCGGCCTATGTGCGGCTCAAACTCGCTTCGGACCAACAGCCTGGGTTAGTCGCTGCCCAGGAGCTCGAGGACGCGCAGGCACGAGACAAAACCGCAGCAGCCCAGGTGGACGCAGCAAAGTCGGCCGTGGCCGCGGCGCAAGGGCAACTTGGGGTCGCCCGCGCTGAAAATCTGCGCGTAGGCAGTATGGCCGACTACGCGACCATCACCGCACCCTACACAGGCGTTGTGACCATGCGCTATGCAGACACTGGATCACTAATCCCGGCAGGAACAGCTGAAGGCCTGAGCCAGGCGGTAGTTCGCTTGGCACAGAGCGATGTCCTACGGCTACGCATGCCCGTTCCTGAGCAAGATGTGCCTATGGTCCATATCGGCTCAACAGTTCGCGTTCACGTGCAGGCGACCGGTCAGGACTTTGCTGGAACCGTGATTCGCTTTACGCGCGATGTCTCCAATGCGACGAGGACGATGCTTACCGAGGTCGATGTCAACAATCCCACGCTGGCACTCACCCCAGGCATGTATGCCGATGTCACGTTCAACTTGCAGGAGAAACCGAACGCTCTGATTGTTCCTGCCAGCGCCGTGATACAGGGTGACCAACCCGCGGTCATGCTCGTGGATGCAAACGATCAGGTAGAGAAACGCCCAATCGTTCTGGGTATCGCGAGCGCCAACTCACAGGAAGTCACCGGCGGCCTGAATCCCGGAGACCGTGTGATTATCGGTGGACTCTCAAGCTTACAGCCAGGGGAAAAGGTGACTCCGAAAGCGGCTCCTGAAGACCTTGTGAACTTCCAGCACCAGAAGGCGGGTCAGTAGCCATGTCGTCATTCGCAATCAAATATCCGTTTTTCGTGCTGATGGTGTGTCTGATCATTGTGGTCGTAGGGGGAGCTGCAATCAGCAATATGCCCGTCGACCTCTTCCCTCCGGTGAAGATCCCGGTGGTCGTGGTCGCCACCTTCTACTCCGGCATGCCTCCGGAACAGATCGAGTCCGACATCACGGACAGCGACGAGCGCTTCTTCACGCTCGGCAGCAACATCAACCATATCGAGTCGCGCTCCATGACGGGCGTCAGCCTCATCAAGATCTACTTCCAGCCCGGTACAGATCCCACGGCGGCTGTCAGTAACATTTCGAATCTCGCCATGGCCAACCTACGGCGGCTTCCCCCCGGAACGCTGCCGCCTGTGGTGCTCAGCTTCGACGCGGCGAACCTCCCGGTTTGCCTGATCACCCTGAAGGGTGCTGGCCTAAACCAGACCGCTCTTAAGGACATTGCCCAATTCAGCGTTCGCAATCAGGTTGCCAATGTGCCCGGAGCCTCGGTTCCGCAACCATACGGCGGAACCTACCGCCAGATCATGGTGTACGTCGACCCTCTGAAGCTCGAAGCCTCACAGCTCGGCGTCATGGACGTGGTTCACGCGGTAAATGACTCGAACCTCATTCTTCCCGCGGGTGATGTCCGCATCGGTCCCAAGGACTACAACATCTATGCCAACAGCCAGGTTCCCACACCAGATGCTGTTAACAGTATTCCGCTCAAAACCGTCGGCAATGCGTCGCTCCTCGTTGGCGATGTAGGTCACGCCGTCGACGGCGGTCAGCTACAAACGAACGTCGTCAGAGTTGACGGCCAGCACTCTGTCTATATCCCGATCTTCAAACAGGGTGGCGGTTCCAACACCATCACGATCGTTGACGGCATCCGCAACGCCACGGCACACCTGCTGGACATTCCCCAGCAACTCAAGACGAGCGTCGTCTTTGACCAGTCTGTCTTCGTCAAGACTGCTATCAAAAATGTCATTAGTGAAGGCGCGATAGGCTTATGCCTGACTGGCATCATGATCCTGCTGTTTTTGGGCAACGTACGTGCGACGGTCGCCGTGCTGCTCTCCATCCCCATCTCCTGTATCGCCACCTTTCTGATCCTGAATGCCTTCGGCGATTCCATCAACACCATGGTGCTCGGCGGGATGGCGCTCGTTCTCTCCCGTCTCATCGACAATTCGGTTGTTGTGCTTGAAAACATCTTCCGGCACTTTGAGATGGGCGCAGGGAGCGCACAGGCAGCGGAAGAGGGTGGCAAAGAGGTCCAGCTCGCCGTACTCGCCGCTACCTTCAGCACAGCGATCGTTTTCTTCCCGGTGGTCCTGCTTACAGGTGTGAGTAAATACCTTTTCACAGCCCTTGCCCTGGCAGTCGTCATCGCGCTCTTCTGCTCCTACGTCGTCGCCATGACGGTGGTGCCGCTCTTCTGCGCCAAGTTCATTAAAGAGACCGGGCACGGGGGCGGAGACCACGCCGCCCACGAAGCCGCCGAGAAGAACGATCCCGTCCCCGAGCACATGCGCGGCGGCCAGGGGCACATGAGCGTCTTCGGCAAGATTGTCTACCACTTCAACCGGGGCTTTGGGTGGCTTCAGGCGCGCTACGACAACGCAATCAAGTATTGCCTGGACCGACCCGGATTCGTTGTTCTCGGCTTCTCAGTCTTCGTCTTACTCAGCTTTGCGCTTTCTCCCTTCCTTGGGCGCGCCTACTTCCCGCGCACAGACCCCGGTCAATTTGTCATCAGCGTCAAAGCGCCTACGGGTACCCGGATTGAGCTTTCCGATCAGTACATCGCCAAGGTCGAGGCAGATGTCCGCTCCGTGGTCCCTGCGGACGACCTGGAGATGATCGTTTCGAACATCGGTGTCACGCCGGATCTTTCCGCGATTTACACTCCCAACTCCGGCATGCACACAGCCTTCGTCCAGGTGGCGCTCAAGGAGGATCATCACCTCAGCAGCTTCGAATACATGAAGCGGGTGCGGGCAAAGCTGGATCAAGACCTGCCTTCCGTACAGACCTACTTCCAGGCAGGCGGTCTTGTTGACTCCATTGTGAATCAGGGCTTGCCTGCTCCCTTTGACATCCAGGTGAGCACGAACAACATGGACGGCGGATACGCCGTTGCCAAAGAGTTGGCCAGCAAGTTCAAGGCGCTGCACGGCGTCAGCGACGTCCTTATTCCGCAGGATGTTGATTACCCCGGCCTGGCGCTCAACATTAATCGCGAACAAGCCAGCCTCGAAGGCCTCACGCCCAAGACAATTGTAGACAGCGTGATCACGGCGATGACGTCCAACGGCGTTGTGGCGCCAAGCTACTGGATCGATCCGAAGACCGGAAACAACTACATGCTTACGGTGCAGTATCCGGAGACGCAGGTTAAAACACTGAACGACTTCAAGCAGATTCCACTGCGTTCCCCCGATGGCAAACACACGACGCCCCTCGAGACCGTTGCTTCCATCAAGAACATCAACACGCCGACCGAGGTGGATCACTACCAACTGCGGAGAGTGTTCGACGTATACGTCATGCCGAAGGCGGAGGACCTTTCGATCATCGGTGGCGACGTCGACCGGATCATCCGTGACACTCACCCACCCAAGGGAACTGTGCTCAAGCTGAGGGGTTCGGTGAACTTCATGAACGATTCTTTCAAGTCGTTCGCCATAGGTCTCATCCTCTCCATCATCCTTGTCTTCCTGATCCTGATGGCCCAGTTCGCGTCGTTTGTCGACCCGTTCATCATTCTTCTGGCCATACCTCCAGGGATCTCCGGCGTGATCTTGTTCCTCCTCGCAACGCACACGACAGTCAACATCATGAGCCTGATGGGCGTTCTCATGATGACAGGGATCGTGGTGTCAGACAGCATTCTGATTGTCGAGTTCACCGGCCATCTACGTGCGCAAGGGCTCAAGCTGGAAGAAGCTATCATCACGGCGTGCAAAGTGCGTTTGCGGCCCATCCTGATGACCACACTCGCCACCGTACTCGGCCTGATCCCGATGGCACTCGCGCTAGAAGCAGGCAGCGAGCAATACGCTCCTCTGGCACGTGCCATCCTTGGCGGTCTTACTGTCTCAGGCGTTGTCACCGTGTTTCTTGTGCCCAGCGCCTATCTCCTGATCCACCGCAAGATTGAAGCAAAGCGGGAGCGCACCAGTGGTGTGGGCCCGCAACACGTGCGCGCCGGAATGGAGGCAACAGCTTGAAACATCGATTGTTGCTCGTTGCGGCACTTGTATGTTGCTCAGTGGAGCACAGGGCCATGTGCCAGGCCGTTCCCGACCGCCTTCCTTCGGCACCTCAAGCGGATCGGCAGGCCCTCCTCGTTGCGCAGCAGAGTGCCCCTGAATCGCCCATTTCACCATCACCACTGGCGCGAGCAGCCCAGGCTTCCGGAGCATCGAGCAAGGCGCTTATCGATCCAAATGTTCCCACTACCCCGATCACACGCTCCGAGGCCGAACAACTTGCCCTCAAAAACAACCCGAGAATCACGGCAGCACACCTGCAGGCCCTAGCCGCCGGACAGGTGACGCGTGAAACACGCTCCAATCTTCTTCCGCAGGTCACCGGCTATCTGACCGGCGAGGAGGCAAAGGACGGAAGCCGCATTGGAGCCGGTGCCGGCCTCACCTCATCGCGACTCTATTCCCACTTCGGAGCCGGGGGTACGGTCAGTCAACTCATCACCGACTTCGGCCACACACGGGAACTCGTAGCCACCAACCGGCTCCAGCAAGAGGCGCTAGACAAGACTACGGTCGCAACCCAGCAGGACGTCCTTTTCGCGGCAGACCAGGCCTTCTACAGGCTTCTGGACGCGCAGTCGCTATTGGACGTCGCACAAGCGACAGTAAATGCCCGAGGGGATGTACAGAACCTTACCCAGGCCCTCACCAAGTCGGCCCTCAAAAGCGATCTGGATCTGAATATCGCGTCCGCCGATCTCTCTCAATCACAACTCCTTGAGTTGGACGCTCAGAACGCGGTTGCTTCGGCAAGCGCGGCCCTAGCAGAGATCCTCGCGGCACCCCCGGACACTCTCTATAAAGCTGTAGAGGACCCAGGCCAGGCGCCTCCCCCACCTCCAGAACTCTCAGGATTCAAGAACCTGGATAAGGCAGCTCAGACCGATCGGCCGGACCTCCAAAGCCTGAGGCTCAGCGCAAAGTCATTCCAAACACTTGCTCGTGCTCAAGAGCTTCAGCGATTGCCTAGCATTGCTGCGGTCGGTACCGGCGGCATCACACCGGCCGCTCCGGCAAACGTCTTTGTTCCAGACTGGTACGCCGCCGGCGGAGTGAACCTGACGCTCCCGGCTTTCACCGGGTTCCGTATCCGTGCACAAACAGAAGAGGCCCGCTTTCGTCAACACGCCACGGAGAAGCAGGCACAGGAACTCTCCGATGCGGTCGCCCGTGATGTTCGCGTTGCGCTCTTGAACGCACAAACCGCATTCGACCGCATCGGTGTGACTGACCAGTTCCGCAACCAAACGGCGCAAGCACTTGCCCTGGCCAGAACACGCTACAAACTCGGGCTAAGCTCCATCGTGGAGCTTAGCCAGGCCCAGCTGCAAAGCACACAGGCCGCAGTGACTTCCGTAAACGCACGCTACGACTATCTCCTCTCCCTCCGCTCCTTGGCGTATGCCGAAGGGCAGCTCGCACCTTGATTTCTACTGCATGAGCGGGCAGTTTCTGCACGACCTAAAGGACGCCGCAAGATGACCTCCCTCACCATCCGAAAGATTCTCTTCGCCACCGATTTCCTTGAGAGCTCGCGGCTCGCTCTCGACTACGCAGTTGCCATGGCGCATCATTTCGGCGGTGAGATCCTAATGCTGCATGCAACCGAGCTTCCCGCAGCAGCGCATGAAGCCGAGGCCGTGTCCGGGCTACCCAGCGTATCTCGCAAGCTCGCCGAAGCGGCCCTGAACAACCTCGCACAAAAGGTTAAACGAGCTGGGGTGCAAGTCAGAACACGCGTTGCTGAGGGGGTTCCGAGCAAGGTCATACTAGAAGCGACCACGTCAGAGCCGGTCGACCTGCTTGTCCTTGGTGTCCATGGCATCCACCGCGGCGTCTCGCACCTACTACTTGGGTCCAACACTGAAAAGATCGTTCTGGCGGCTCCCTGCCCCACACTCACCGTTGGAGCGCACGTACGGGCGGGCGTAGATCTGGACATGAACCTGACTGGCGTTCTTCACCTCGCTCCCAGGGAATACGACTCCTCACCGGCAGCGACGTATGCGGAGCGCCTTGCAGCTTGCTTTCAGGTGCCTCTGAGAACCGAGTATCTGGTCGATGCTGTGGAACGGGATCGGGTAATACAAGAGCAGAGTGAGCATTGGCGCTTTGATAAAGAGCGGGCCTCGCCAGATTTCCCATCCCGCGGCTCCTCTGAAGAGGAACAGAGTAACCTTCACCCCGACACTGCGAAGAAAGCGGACTCCACGTCCCTGATCGTCACTACTGTGAATGCCGCATCTTTCTATCAACGTCATCTGCACCCGAGCTTCGCTTACGAACTCATCGCCAATGCGATATGTCCCGTCATCTCCATCAACACAACTTACCAGGGGTAAGTGGCTGCTCCGAATTAAGAGAACAGTGCGGCCCAGTGCTTGTCCAGTTGCAAGAAGTTGGAGGAAGCGAATGAAACCCAGGTGGCAATCCGTGAAGGAAGGACACACAGAAGCCTGCCCAGTCATCCTTCTTGTTGAGGGCGAGGATGATCTACGGGCCTCCCGTCGCTTGTTGCTTAGCTGCATCAGCGCCGACGTTCGCGTGTTAAATCCATCAAAGGGACGAGTCGATGTCGAACAGAGCATCCCTGTCGGCTTGGTCGTAATTCCAGTAGATGCCGCGTGCCGGACAGAGGAGATTGCGTGTCTTACGCGCCGGCAGTGGCCACGGGCAAAGATCCTCCTGCTCGGGAAGAGCTGTGACGACCTGCAAGACGCTCTCTATGACGACATCGTAGACGCCTGTAGCACTCCAGTGAGCTTTGTGGAGGTGAGCAGACGTTTGCTAGGCCAATACCTACAGAGTTCGTCGAATTCGGGTTCTGCTTGCGCCGATCCGGTACCCTGCCGCATTCATAAGCTTGAGGGCAGCCGCGTCT
>CALMVL010000323.1:12614-30001 GCA_937873265.1 uncultured Granulicella sp. | reverse complement strand
GGGCTGGGGTCTGCGGTGGGGATGTTGTCGCGGGTGGTGTTGAGGGAGGCGCCGGTTGAGGCCTGGTGGGTTTAGGGGCTTTGCGCGGCAAAGATGCCGGAGATGGTTAGAAGGCCGCCTCACTCGGTGTTTCTACGAGGCTACTTCGCCGACCTGACTTCAAGGAGTGCTGATGCAGGGCTCAGGTATGAGAACCGCTCGCCGGTTTGCCATTCATTTCGGTTTTCTGAGTTACCGGTGCTGAATGCAGGGCTTCCAGCACGGCGGACGGATTACGCTCGATAACGGTGAGATAAGCCCGAGCCGGTACCTCCGGTGTCCGACGTCCTCCTTCCCAGTGCTTGACGGTGTCGAGACTGAAGCCGAAATTGGCAGAGAACGCCGCCTGGGTCATTTTCAGGCCCCTGCGAATGGATTTCACGTCGATCGTGGGAGGCACGGAGACCTTATAGCCTGCCCGTTCGCCCTCCATGTACGCCTTGGCCTCTTCCAAGCCGCGCATCACCTTGGAAAGTGCTTTCCTGCTCATAGGTTCTCTCCGGCCGGTTTGAAGAGCAATTTCACGAACTTCGCCAGCTCGTTTCGCTCGGCCTTGCTCAGATTGCTTTTCTCATTTTTGGCAAAGGCGGCGAGCAAGAAGATGGGATGGTGAGCGTCGTGGTGGATGTAGACCACCCGGCCACCACCGCTCTTGCCCCTTCCGCCACGCGCGACACGCAGCTTGCGAACACCCCCTGTGCCCTGCATCACTTCGCCGCACTCGGGGTCGTTTGCTACGGTGGTCACAATCGCTTCCCGTTCTTGTGCGGTAAAGATCGCCTCGGCATCCTTGATATAACCGGGAGTTTCCACGACACCGTGCATGGACAAGTGTACTCCATTGGACACCATTGCGCGTTATGTTGGCACTTCGCGCGCTGATCTTGCGTCATGTTCCGCGGGACCGACAGTACGTTTCTAAAGAAAGGCGGCCCGGGTGGGCCGCCTTTGTGTTTGGGGAGGGCTGTGGTTGGGGGTTAGGCGTAGATGCCGCGTTGTTTGGTGGTGTAGGCGACGCGGTCGATGGCGAGCATGTAGGCGGCGATGCGGTTGTTGACGTCGTGGGAGGTGCTGTAGGAGATCACGTCTTGGAAGGAGTCGGTCATGATGCGGTCGAGGCGCTGGTTGACTTCCTCTTCGGTCCAGAAGTAGCCCATGCGGTCCTGGACCCACTCGAAGTAGGAGGCGGTGACGCCGCCGGCGTTGGCGAGGATGTCGGGGATGACGAAGACGCCCTTTTGTTCGAGGATGTCGTCGGCGGCGACGGTGGTGGGGCCGTTGGCGCCCTCGCAGAGGATGCGGCACTGGAGCTGGGCGGCGTTCTGACTGGTGATGACGTTTTCGGTGGCTGCGGGGATGAGGATGTCGCAGGGTTGGGTGAGGAGCTGGTGGGGCTCGGCGGGTTCGGCGCCGGAGAATCCGGTGACGGAGCCGGTGCGGGCGCGGTGGGAGAGGAGGTTGGGGATGTCGATGCCGCGGTCGTTGAAGAGACCGCCGTCGAATTCGGCGATGCCGATGATGGTGTAGCCCTTTTCGGCGAGGAGCTTGGCGGCGTTGGAGCCGACGTTGCCGAAGCCCTGGATGATGACGCGGCAGCCCTGGACGGGGAGGTTGAGGTGCTTGAGGGCTTCATCGCAGCAGACGGAGATGCCGCGGCCGGTGGCTTCGCGGCGGCCGCGGGAGCCGCCGATGTTGACGGGCTTTCCGGTGACGACGGAGGTGACGGTCTGGCGCATGTGCATGGAGTAGGTGTCCATGATCCAGGCCATGGTCTGCTCGTTGGTGTTCATGTCGGGCGCGGGGACGTCTTTTTCGGGGCCGATGAACTCGATGAGCTCGGCGGTGTAGCGGCGGGTCATGCGCTCGAGCTCGCCCTGGGACATTCTTTTGGGGTCGCAGATGACGCCGCCCTTGGCTCCGCCGAAGGGGATGTTGACGACGGCGCACTTCCAGGTCATCCAGGAGGCGAGGGCGCGGACCTCGTCGAGCGAAACATCGGGGGCGTAGCGGATGCCGCCCTTGCCGGGGCCGCGGGCGACGGAGTGCTGGACGCGGTAGCCGGTGAAGACCTCGATGGTGCCGTTATCCATGCAGACGGGGATGTGGACGATGAGCTCGCGGGTGGGGTAGCGGAGGACCTTCCAGATGCCCTGGTCGAGTTTCAGCTTTCTCGCGGCGAGGTCGAAGCGGTAGGCCTGTGCTTCCCAGGGGTTGGTTTCCTGTTCGAGCGTTAGGGTTTGTTGCTGGTGCTGCATGGGGAGGTTCCTTTGCAGTTCTGCTGCGGGTACGAGCGATTCGGTGGTCATGATGCTGTCCTTCCTTCGGGACAGATCATTGGATGATCCCCAGGCCGTGCAGGCGCACGGTTTGGGGAAGTCTAGATCGTTCCGGGGGGAATCGTACTCCCACGAAGGTGTCATTGGCGTGAAGCGGGACCGGGGTGCTGACCGGATAGTGACGGAAATCCGCAAATGTCGCGGATGGAATCACATTTGTTACGGGATTTCCACGGAAATCTGCAGGCAGAGTCCGCAAACGCTTGAAGGACGTGGGGTTCGCGCCGGATACTCCGAGCAGGAGATCTCTGGCGGACGGTGCCGGTGAAGCCGAACGTGACCCGATACAGCCGAGAAGACGTCTTGCGCATTCTGCAGCTACACGGCCGGGAGCTGGCCGGGTGGGAGCGGGCGGGTCTCGTGCCGGTGCAGCAGGACTACGGCTTTGCCGACCTCTGTCAGCTGCGGACGCTTCGGCATCTGCGGTCGGATGGAGGCGCCGCGGTCGGTACCCAGGGACGGGACGGGGCGGTCAGCGTGGGCAGGCGTATCTCGCCCGGCATGATTCGGCGATCGCTCGATGCGATGCAGCGGGTTTCGGGGCTGCGGAATGCGCTCGGAGAGGCGACCGCGCTCCGGCGGGGGTCGAAGCTGGCGTTTCGCCATGGCGGGGCGCTGGTCGATCCGTTGACGCAGCAGCTGGAGTTTGACTTCGACTGCGGGGCAGGGCGGGAGCGGCTGCGGATGGTCGGGCACGCGCGGGCGCAGGCGCAGCAGACAGCGGAGGTGCAGGAGCTGTTTCTGCGGGCGGTGCAGATGGAGGAAGGGCCGGCGACGCTGGCGCGGGCGACGGAGATCTACCAGGAGATCCTCGAAGTGAGGCCGATGCACGCGCCGGCGCTGATCAACCTGGGAACCATTCACTACAACCGGCGCGAGTTTCGCGAGGCGGAGGGGCTCTACCGGCGCGCGACCGAGGCGGACCCCGAGTATGCCCTCGCCTTCTTTGACCTGGGCAACGTACTCGACGAGATGCAGCGGGTCGCGGAAGCGACCGAGGCGTATGAGCAGGCGGTGAAACTGGTGCCTCGCTACGCCGATGCACACTACAATCTTGCGCTGGCGTATGAGCGGCAAGGCCAGCGGCGGCGAGCGCTGCGGCATTGGACGCAGTATGTGCGACTGGATCCGGCAGGTCCCTGGAACGCGCATGCGCGGGGACAGGCGCGAAAGATTCTCAAATCCGAAAAGCTGTCAATCGTGAGCCGGAGTGGGCGTGGGGTGAAGGCGGGGTAGCCCGGTTTTGCGGTTCTCACCAGATCTGGCCTGTGCGCGCGGCCAGTGCCCCGTGTAGGCTTTACTCCTGATCCTTAGACGCTCAGGAGTTTGCCCTTGCGACGACGACGGTTCCTCGCCCTATTGCCGGCCGCTGCGGCTTCCACTTCCTTGGGGCAGGCTCCCGTGCAGCCGGTTCACCTGGGCCGGGACGCGCAGAACAGACCGGCGAGAACAGCTCCGCCGCCTGTGCCCGCGGAGCCGGTCGTGGATCTGCCGAAGTTTCAGGCAGACGGCGCAACGCGGTTCGTACGGCCGGATGTGCATGCGGGGGACCGTGTCGCGGGGGCGAGTTTCGCATCGCGGTCGGCCGCGCTGGGCACAAACGGCGCGGCGGGAACGGCGCACCCCATCGCAACGCTGACAGCCATCGAGACGCTGAAGCGGGGTGGCTCGGCGGCCGATGCAGCCATCGCTGCAAACGCGTGCCTTGGCTTTCTGGAGCCAACAAGCTCGGGGCTGGGCGGCGATTGTTTCGTGATGCTGTGGGACCCAAAGCTCGGGAAGGTGGTCTCACTCGCCGGATCAGGCCGGTCGCCGCAGGCGCTCTCCCTCGAAACCGTGCGGCAAAGATCGCCGAAGGGAACGATCCCCGGGCTCGGCGCGATCTCGGTGTCAGTGCCGGGGGCGCTGGATGCATGGTGGACGCTGCACCAGAGATACGGAAAACTGCCATGGAAAGAGCTGTTTGGACCGGCGATCCACCTTGCCGAAACCGGCGTCCCGGTGCCGCAGGTCATCGGCGCGTACATCGAGCGCAACCTGAAGGCGTTCACACGGCCGGGATCAGGAGTGGAGGAGACGGCGAATGCGACCCGGACGTACGCAGTGGACGGGCACGCGCCGCGCGAGGGCGACGTGTTCCGCAATCCGGACCTGGCGCGGACCTACCGGAAGATCGCCGACGGTGGGCGCGACGTCTTCTATGACGGCGAGATCGCGGACACGATGGAGGCATACTTCAAGCGCGTCGGCGGTTGGATGACCCGGGCTGACCTGCGCGAGCAGCATGCCGAGTGGGCCGATCCGCTGCGGACGACGTACCGCGGCGTGGATGTGTACGGCATGGCCGCGAACACCCAGGGGCTGGCAACGCTGCAGATGATGAACATCCTGGAGAACTTCGACCTGCGCGGCATGGGCTTTCAGTCCCCGGCGTCTCTCCACACGCAGGCGGAGGCGAAGCGTCTGGCGTATGAGGACCGGGCGCGATTTTACGCGGACCCGAAGTTCGCGAAGATTCCATATGAGTGGCTGAACTCCAAGGAATACGCCAAGCAGCGCGCGAATCTGATCCGGCAGGACAAAATTCTGACGCCCATCTATCCGGGGCAGGCGCCGAGCCACGGCGATACGACGTACTTCACGGTAAGCGACGACAGGGACCTGATGGTGTCCATGATCCAGTCGAACTTCCGAGGTATGGGATCGGGACTGGTGGCGGATGGCCTGGGATTCATGTTTCAGGATCGCGGCGAGCTGTTTTCGCTCAAGGACGGGCACCCAAACATCTACGCTCCGGGCAAGCGGCCCTTTCAGACCATCATTCCGGGGTTTGCGACGCGAAATGGGCGGCCGTGGATGGGTTTCGGTGTGATGGGCGGCGACATGCAGCCCCAGGGGCAGACGCAGATCCTCGTAAACCGCATCGACTATGGATTGGATGTGCAGGCGGCGGGCGACAGCCCGCGATGGCACCACGAGGGGTCGTCGCAGACCATGGGCGAGGATGCGCCGGGGCTGGGCCCCACGGGCGTGCTGCGGCTGGAAACGGGCGTTCCGGTCGCGACGCGCAGGGCGCTGATCGCACTAGGCTGGCCGATGGGCGAAAGCGATGGCGGGTTTGGGCGGTACGAGTGCATCGAGCACCGCCGCCGAGGCGCAGACCGGGTGTACACGGCGGCGTCGGAGATGCGGGCAGACGGGTGCGCGCTTGCTTATTAGTGGCCTTCATGTCAGTGGCTTTCTGGGACAGGGCGCGGGAGACCGCTGCTGTCGTGGAGGGTGCTGATCGGGCTGGCGGCGCTGCGGCACGTCACCGGACGACGGGATGTGAGCGGTCGAGGTGCCGTGCGGGCAGAGGCTGTGCCGGTCGAGGTTTAGGGGCTGGGTTATGGGTCTGAGCCGGCGCGCGGTGCGGGTGGTAGGCGAGGCAGGGATCGAACCTGCAACCCCGAGCTTAGAAGGCTCGTGCTCTATCCAATTGAGCTACTCGCCCGCGCGCGTGACCTGGTGTGATTGTAGCGGCTGCGGGATCAGGTGGTGGGGACGAGGTCGCGGCTGCGGAGCAGGAGAGTGATCTCGTCGAGGGCTCGGGACCAGTTCGCTTCGGCGTGCCCGGCGTCGGTGCCGAGGGCGTGAACGTAAAGGGAAAGGGCGAAGCCCTCCTGGGGCGTGGTGAGATCGAGCAGGGCGGGGCGGATGACGGACTCGAGCAGCGCGAAGGGAAGGTCGAGGGGGACGGCGCGGCGCGTGAGACGGTCTGCGAGGTGCTCGTGCTGGTGGCGCGAGGCGAAGAGGGAACGGTCGCGCCAGAGGAGGTCGATGTAGGACGAGTGGGCGGCAACGGCAAGGTCGGGATCCAGTTCATCGCCGACACCGAATTCGGCGTGAAGGCGGGCGAAGCCGTCGGCGTCGGTGACGGGCCAGCTGTCGCATTTGGCGGTGAAGACCGGGGAACGAGCGGAGTTGAGCGAGCGGAGGGCGTCCCGAAGGGAGGGGAAGCGCTCTGCTTCGGGGAGGGAGTCGAGTTCATAGGGATTTTCACGGAGATCGATGAAGTGGCGTTCAGCACAGTCGGGGTCGGACCAGGGGACGACCAGGGTGGGGTCGTCAGGGGAACATTCGGCGGACCAGTCGGCGAGCATCTGGACCTATGGTAGCGGGTTGGTGTTTTCGCGAGTGAGCGGCTCCGGTTTTCGGAGATCAGTCGGGGTGGGCTTTTTCGAAGGCGTCGTGTAGGGTTTCGACCCACCTGGGAAGCGTGGGTTTCGCGGTGGGTGGGATGGGATGGCCTCGAGTGACGGCCCAGTGCTCGATCCAGGAGGCGCCGACGTCGGAGATGTAGGTATCAGGCTGGGCATAGGCGGGGTCTTCCAGGGCGTCGCCGAGGGGGATGAAGGCGTACTCGTGGCGACGGAGGAGGGCAAGGAGGTCGGCGAGGTGGTCGGCTTCGAGGGCAGTGTCGTGGAGAAGGAGGATCTGGCGAGGTTCGTAGCCAAGGAGGGAGCGGGACTGCTCTTCCTCGAAGGTGAAGACGGCGTCGGCGAAGGTGAGCCAGGCGGCGACGAGGCGGGGTTCGAGGGCCTGGTCGTGACGGGAACGGGCGTCGTCGTAGAGGTCGGCGAAGTACCAGTCGAGGGGATCGAGGGTGACGGGCGCGACGCGGTAGCCGCGGCCGGTAAGGAAAGCCTCGGCGGCGCGGCGGGTTTCGAGGTCGGGGCCCACGTCGAGGTAGGGGTGGCGGAAGTAGCGGAGCTTCTTGTGGCCATGCGCGTACAGGAGCATGTGGGTGACGGTTTCGCCCTGGACGACATCGTCTTCCCAGTCCTTGAGGGCAGCGTGGTTGAGGGAGGTATGGGAGAAGGTGTGGTTGCCGAGGTCCAGGCCGGCATCGAGCCAGGCGTTGAGGACGGCAATGCGACGGTCGGTTTCGCCGGTCTTGTAGAGGGGCTCCTCGATGACGAAGCCGACGGCGGGCACGTGCTCGCGCGTGAGGGTGGCGATGAGTTTGCGGTTGATGGAGGTAATCTGGGCGGCGTCGAGGTCGGCGGCGTCCATGGCGGGGAGGTCGTCGATCGTGACGGCGACCTCCCGGTGGGAGGGAGGTTGCGCGGCGCTTTCGAGGGTGAGGAGGAGAAGGACAAGAAGCAGCGTCTGCGACAGGCGAGCGGTTCGAGGCGACGTCATGTGCGAGCTTCCTCCTTCCGGCAGTTGGTTGAGAGGGGTACCCCCCCCCGGGGGGGGTGTCCTCGGTAAATCGAATCGAATGAATGACTTAGCGAAACAAGCCAGGGGTAAGTTGTTGCATTGACGCGGGTTACTCGCAAATATTAGGGAACACAGGAGTTACGCCCGACCTTCAGGCCGCGACGATTTCCCCTGGGCTTTGGGACTTGTTCTGATTTAAGAATAGCTGGTTTGGCTAGAAAGTACGCCACTGTTGGCGGGTTTGTGATGGGCTGGTCCGCGAGCGGTGCGGTGAATCCGGAGCGGGCCGAAGATCGCCTAGGGAACTGGCGCACTTCCGCCTGATTTCCGAAGCCGGTGAAGGTCCAACTGCCGCGCGATGATGAAACCGAGCCGGTGGTACAGCTCGATCGCATGGGTATTGCCGGCTCCCACATGCAGCAGAGACACGACGCCCTCGCGTCGGTGCCTCCCGAGCAGCCTCCCGAGCAGGCTTGCCGCGTAGCCCTGGCCGCGATGCTCCGGGTGGGTGCAGAGCCCGCTGACCTCCGCGTACCCTGGCAGCCGGAGGCGCTCGCCGCCCATCGCCACCAGCCTGCCGCGGCGCCGCACACCGAAGTACCGGCCCATCTCCGGTGTCCTGCGGCGAAAGAAACCGGGGTAGGCGATCCCGATGAGGGCCAGCATTTCGTCCGCATCAGCCGGGCTGAGCTCCTCGATCTCGCCGTGAGTCTCGGGCAGCGGGAGCTCCGGCCGAAAGACCATCTGCAGACAGGGCAGCGTCTGTTCGTGCCTGAGCAGATCTGACTGCCGCAGCGCCTCGGCAAAGACCCAGACACACTCGCCCGGTTCCAACAGGCCTGCCAGATCTTCGAGGGCGGACGCGCCTCCCGGAGGCATCGCGGCAAACGGGGCGACCTCCGCCACGTACCGGACCGCTTCGCCCGCCTGCTGCGCGAGATGGCGATGGGTGCTGCGGAGCGCGCTCAGGACCGGATCGGCGAAGAGCTCGGCCGGCAGCAGAGCGGGAGTGGCGAAGCCCGCGCCGCTTCGGCGATCAGTCATACCGCTCGACCTCCCGCAGGAGGGCAAGTTTGCGCTCCGGCGGGAGAAAACTTGCCTCGACGCCGTTTGCCGCGAGCTCGCGCATCTGGTCGAGCGAGAACTCGTACTCGCGCTGGGCCAGCAGGTACTCGCCCAGCAGGTCCGACCCGAACATGGGCGGGTCATCCGAGTTCAGCGTGACCATCAGCCCCGACTCGAAGTAGAGCCGCAGCGGATGCGCCTCCAGACCAGCGCAGCACCCTGTGCGCAGGTTGCTGGTGACGTTGATCTCAAGCGGGACCTGCCGCTCGGCAAGGACGCCCATGAGTTCGGCGTCTTCCTGCGCCGCCAGCGCGTGTCCGATGCGCTCGGCTCCGATGTTCAGCGCGCCCCAGATGCTTTCGGCGCCGGCAGATTCGCCGGCATGCGCGGTGAGGCGCAGTCCCGCCGACTTCGCCTCGGCGTAAGCCTCGCGAAACCACTCCGCCGGCCCGCGCGCCTCGTCCCCACCGATGCCGATGCCGATGATCGCGGGAAAGTGTCGCCGCAGCTCGGCGGCCTTGCGGAAGACGCGGAGACCTTCCTCCGCGCCGAAGTGCCGCACCGCGTCGATCAGCCAGAGGACCGTGGTGCCGAAGTCCTGCTCGCCGCGCACGCGACCGCGTTCCATCGCGCGCACCACCTCATCCACATCGAGCCTGGCGAAGCGGTACAGGATGCCGAACGAGATGTACACCTCCGCGTGACGAACCCCCTGCGCGGCGAGATCGCGCACCATTGCATACGTGATGCGCTCGTAGTCTGCCGCATGATGCAGCCGTTCGGTGACGGCTTTGAAGCTCATCAGAAAGCTGGGGAAGTCCGTGTAGCGGTAGATGCTCCTGGCCTCCTCCAGCGTCAGGGGCGAGGGGTCGTTTGCTGCGGAGAGCTCCACCAGCGTTTCCGCCGTGATGGAGCCTTCGAGGTGGAGGTGGAGCTCTACCTTGGGCAGACCGCGCATCCACGTCACCAGGTCGGTTTGCCCTTGTGTCATGGCTCAAGTTTACCCGGGGGAGGCGGCTAAAAGAGGTATCGGAGCGCGATCTGCTGCACCCGCGGCTGCGTCAGGGTCGCGCCGTAGACGCCAAAGGAGCCGATCCCGGTCTGGTTCTGCAAGGACGTGATGGGGTTGGTGTCGAAGCGCACCGAGTTGGACACGTTGAAGACCTCCCACGAGACCCGCAGGCGTTGCTGCTCGTGGACTGTGACGAACTTGGACAGGCCCGCGTCGACGCCGAAGTACCCGTCGCCGCGAAAGGCGTTGCGCGACCCGGATTCGCCGGGCAACGGATTGCGCAGCGGGCCGCCGTTGCCGATGGACGCGAGCAGAGCGGCTGCGTTTGCGAAGGCCTGCGGAGCTCCGTTTGCGTCCTCGTGCGTGCGCGTGCGCAACAGTCCCTGGGGGTCGTGCCCCGTCACCACCAGCGCGGACTGCTTGGACCAGTCGACCTCCCAGCCGGTGCCGTTGATGACGGTGAACGGCAGGCCGCTCGTCCATCGAGCGATGCCGCTCAGCTGCCAACCGCCGACGAGCGCATCGACCACGCGCGGCAGATCTCCGGCGAAGTGCTGCCCGCGGCCGACGGGAAGGATGTAGAGCCAGTCGGCGGTGACGATGTGGCGCGTGTCGAAGTCGGAGACGCCGTAGTTCTGCTGCGGGCGAAAGGCGTTGACGATCCAGGAGAAGGTGGACTGCCCGTTGCCGCCGCACTGCAGGCAGGTGCGCTCGGCGTCCGATCCGAGGTCAAGGGACTTTGACAGGGTGTAACTGACGTCGGTCTGCAGTCCGTGGCTGGTGGGGTGGCGAAGGATGAGCTGCAGAGCGTTGTAGCTGGAGGTTCCGTTCGAAGTCCAGGAGAAGAGGGAGTTGAATTGCGGGTTGTAGAAGCGGCCCTGAGCGACGCCCGGCTGACCCCCGCAGCCCGGCGAGCAGAGGATGTCGAGGGAGTACTGGATGTAGGAGGCGTTTACCGGGTATTGGGTGAAGAGGGTTTGGTAGATGTTCTGCGTGGCGGAGAAGCCGGGCGTGCCGCTGTTGCCGACTGCCGCGCCCGCCGCATCGGGGAAGAGGTGCTCGAAGTAGGGAACGGGCTGGATGGAGGCGGCACTGACACCGGCGTCGGCTGCCAGCGTGAGCTCGCGCGCGGCGGTGTAGAAGTCGGTTCCGCTGGCGGGGTCGACGAAATCGGTGGGCGCGGCGAGATCCGTCTGCTCGAGCAGATGCCGACCGAGCCGCCCGACGTATGCCGCCTCGAGTGTGAAGCCTGACGGCAGCTGCCGCTCGAGGGAAAGATCCATGGTGTAGGAGTAGGGCGTTTTGAGGTGATCGTCGAGGCCGACCGCCGTGGCGAAGCCGGTGGTGAGCGGGTCGGTCGACGGCGTGAAGGGGTAGGTCACGGTCGCGGGTGTCGGTCCGTTGACAGCGGGGATGGTGTGCAGCGAGGAGAAGCGCGGCGCGGTATCCGGCGAGAGCGCGTCGTTGGGTGTTTGCTTGAAGCCTTGCAGGCCGTAGGAGCCGTACTGCGAGAAGGTGCTGACGATGCCCTGTCCGAAGTGGTCGTAGACCATGCCGAAGCCGGCGCGGATGGAGGTGCGGGCGTCGGGTGCGAAGGCGATGGCGAACCGCGGCGCGAGATTGGCCTTCTGCATGGCCCAGTACGGCTTCAACCCGCGGGCCTGCCCCGACGGCGCAAATTGTAACGGTGTCAGGTCCGGCACGCCTGCCGCGGCATCCGCTGCGCGGGTGAGGAACCACTGGTGCACGTCGTTGACCGGCTGCGCCTGCTGCCCGTTTACCTCGTAGGGGGTTTGCGCCAGGAGGTGCCGGAGGCCAAAGGTCAGGGTGAGGTTGGACCGCGCGCGCCAGGAATCCTGCAGGTAATACTCGAACTCATTCGACTTGAAGTCGTGGTGGTAGAACGCGCCCTGCGGAGAGAGCGAGCCGGTCGTTCCGTCGGCCGAGATGACGTAGTTGTAGACGTTGGTGACCTGGGAGATGATTCCCGCCAGATTGGCCACCGCGGAGTTGTAGGAGGTTTGGAAGGAGTCGTCCACGGCGGGGAAGCCGAATCGTCCGGGGTCAAAGCTCTGCCCGGTGCCGGCAAACCCGGAGTCTGTGACATCAAACCCGATTGTGGCCGCCGAGTCGTATGACAGCGCGTCGGAGGCGAGCTGGTTGTGCACCAGACGATCGTTCCCGCCGAACTGAACGGTGTGGCGGCCGCGGGTCCACGTCAGGTCGTCCACGAAGTTCTCGACCGGCACGCTGACCAGGCTCGACCGGGTCTCCGCCTGGAGATTGGAGATTGTGCTCGTGTCGAAGTTCACGTAGGAGCCCTGCCCGACGCCGCGCTGCCCGTATCCCTGGCGGATGAAGCCGAAGCGAAGATTGTTGATCAGGTTCTGCGTGAGCGTCGCCGTGTACCCCGCCGCCAGGCCTTTGGTGTTGTCGCGTGTGCGGCTGCTTGCGGGCGTGGCCTGGAACTGCGGCGCCGCCAGGGTAGTGTCGTCCTGGAGATTGCCGCGAAGAAAGAGCCGGTTCCGGTCCGAGAGGACCCAGTCGAAGCGCGCAATGCCGGTGTTGAGCGACGTGGGCGCCGGCGCTGACCACGTGTAGGACGCGGTGTTGAGGCCATCGCCGAGCACGCTCCCATTCGGCAACGGATACTGCTGCAACACCGCCAACACTGCAGGATTGGCCCCCGGTCCGAGAGGACAGGTTCCCGCGCTCGAGCAGTTCGGATCCATGGACGCGAACTGCGCCGGCGTGAGCGTGACGGGGTTGCCGCCGCTGAGGTAGGAGATGTTTCCGGCGCGAAAGCTGGCCGTCGGCACCACCAGGGTTTGTTGCACGTTTTCTGCCGTCCGCTGCCCTTCGTAGTTGCCGAAGAAGAACAGCCTGTCGCGGCGAATGGGTCCACCGGTCGCCGCGCCGAAGGTGTTGCGGATCAGCTTTCCCGGGAGGTTGGGTTCGCCCGATGCGATCTCCGCCTGCTTGTTGAACCAGTTGTTGGCCGCGAGCGCCGTGTTGCGGTTGTACTCGTAGAGGCTGCCGTGGAAGGAGTTTGTACCTGTTCGGGTTACAATACTGACCTGCGCTCCGGACGACCGGCCCTCGTCGGCGTTGGTGCCGGTCGTGACCACGCGAAACTCCTCCACCGAATCGAGTGTTGACCGAAGCACGCCGGTAAAGGCGAATCCCTGTACCTGATCGTTGTTGTCGACGCCATCGAGGGTGACGTTGCCCTGGTCCGAGCGTGCTCCGGCGACCGCGCCTGAGCGGCTGTCGAGGTTTTCGTTGATGTTGTGGCCGAGGTAGAGCACGCCCGGCTGGAGGCTGAGCAGATCGGGCACGTTGCGTCCCTCGCTGGGCAGCTGCTGCACCGCTGTGCTGCTGAGCGCGTCGCCGAGGGTGGCGTCGGTCGTATTGAGCGCGGGCGAGGTCGCTTCGACGGTGACTTCGGTCGAGGTTCCGGCAGGGTTCAGGGTGATGTTCTGCGTTGCCGGCTGTGCGACCAGAAGCTGTTTTTCGACATGCTGCGCGACGAAGCCGACTGCCTCGACCGTGAGCGTGTAGGTTCCCGGCGCAAGCTGCGGGAAGGTGAACTCGCCGGTCGGCCCCGCGGTGCGTTCGACATGGGCGCCGCGCTGCGGGTCGTCGAGCGTCACGTGCGCCGACGGAATGACCGCGCCGGAGCTGTCTTCGACCACGCCGCGCAGCGAGGTGGTCGCCGTCTGCGCCCAGAGTGGGAGTGACAGCGTGGCGCAAAGGGCGAGCGTCAGCCGATGCGGAAGCATGTGATCGAGGACCTCCTGGCTCCGTTCGATTTCGGTCTGCGAGCCTTTCCCCAGTGTAAGACTTTGCCGCGCATGCGCGGTCTGCTTGTTTCCACGACGGAGCAGATGGACGTAACTTGACGCACCGGGACAGCTGGGCTGTGCGAAACGCCGGAAGAGGCATACCGTACGGGCAGCGGCGTGTAGCACCATTGTGGCGCCAGGGCGAAGGGAGCGAGGATGGCGTTTGCGCGGCCGAAGCGGCGTGAGCCGGTGGGGGAAGAGGGTCTGTTTGCGTATGCCGTGGCGTCGCTGGCGCGGCGGATGCGTACCGAGCGCGATCTTCGGCGGCTGATGCGGATGCGCGCCGAAGAGGGGGAGGCCGGCGAGCGCGCGATGGACCGCGTGGTGGAGCGGCTGAAGCAGCTGCGGTACCTGAGCGACGAGCAGTTCGCGGCGGACTACACGCGGCTGCGCAAGGAGGGAGAGAAGTTCGGGCGGCGGCGCGTGCAGCAGGATCTTGCGGCGAGGGGCGTGGCGAAGGAGCTGGTCGCCTCGGCCGTGGCGCAGGCGTATGACGCGGTGGATGAGGCGGAGCTGGCGCGCCAGTTCTGCGAGCGCAAGCGCATGCAAGCGCCGACCAACGACAAGGAGGTGGCCCGCGTTACCGGGCGGCTGATGCGGGCGGGGTTTGGATCGGCGGCAATCTGGAAGGTGCTCCGCGGCTGGAGCGTGGATTTGGACGAGACAGCGATCGAAGAGCTGGAGGACGTGCCGGAGGGCTAAGTTCCACGGGGAGCGAAGCGCTCCGGTCGTAGGCGCTGTTTCTCTGACTAGATCGCTCGGATAACGCGGGCGGGCAAGAACAGGAGAGCGTGGATGAGAGCGAAGACGCCGCCGACGGCGATGCCGACGATGCGGAAAGGAAGAAGCACGAGCCAGATGAGCGGGTAGAGGACGAGCACGGCGAGGGCGAGCGGCCAGGAGGTGAGCAGAAGGAGGCAGAAGAGGAGGAGTTTGATCACGTTGAGGTCCTGTGGCGTCCGTCGATGATGTGCTGGATGGTACGAGATAGCCGAAGGCGAGGTTCCGCCGATTTTGGACTTCGGTCGGTATCGCGGTTCTATGCTGCCGGACAGCTGGTTACCGATGTGTGACCATTGATATCTTGGGTAATCGTCCGCGGTTCCGTAGGATGGCGGCTCGGAGGTACTTGATGTCTTCTTTACGGAAACGCGTTGCTTCTCTTTCCGTTGCGGCTTTGGCGGCAGTTCCCGTGATTGCCCGGCCTGCGGCTGCGGATACCTATCAACTGGATTATGTCTCGACCAGCAACAGCAACATCGATCGAGCGGTGTATGCGGACGGATCGGTGATGGTGTACGGAAGTACGTGCTTGGTGACCGGCGGCGGACCGTGCTACCGGACCTATGACCATGGAGAGCAAACATCGGTTTCGTCGGTGCAACCGACGCTGGCCACGGACAACGGGTCGGCCTGTAGTTTCTCCGTTGCCGGGATAGAGGAATCTGGGCGGTGCAACGGGAACTATGAGGCGTTCTCGATCAGCGGGTCCGACCCGCTGGCGAAGTTTATGACGCCGGGGGTGTATGCGGGTGCGCTGGACGATCCGACGCTGGTCTACAGCGATCCGTACCAGAACATTGCGGCGCTGTTTTTGAACGGCACGGGGGACGTGGTGTTTGAGGACACCGGATCGGACGAGATCTGGCAGGGCTACGATACGACGCCGACGCCGGAGCCGGGGACGATGCTGCTGGTGCTGAGTGGAGCCGGGGTGGGGCTGGTGGGGGTGCGGCGTATCGCGGGGTAGGGTTTGGAGGCTCACCTTGCACGTGTATCGGGACGTGTGGCTTCGGCGGGTTGTCGGACGCGGGCCAGCGTCCCGCAGAGACAGAGGATTGCGGGACGGTGGATGTTGTTACACACGGCTCTCAGTGGCCGGCTGCTGAGATTTGTGGTCGAAGGTTTCCCGGGCCTGTTCGATGGCGGTCAGGTTTTGTTCGGCCCAGATCCAGACACCGCAGAAGGCGGCGCCCAGGGAAAAACCGAGCGGTGTGAGGTTGTAGTCGACCCGGGGCGGGACGACGGGGTGGACGGTACGGGTGAGCAGACCGTCGCGCTCCATGTGGCGGACGGTCTGGGTGAGCATCTTTTGGCTGATGCCAGGGATGAGGCCGCTGAGACGGGTGAAGCGGAGTTTGCCGTGCTCGGCGAGGATCTCCAGAACCAGCATGGTCCACTTATCGGCGACTCGACCGATGAGGTCGTGGACGAGCGCTTCGACGCGCGGATCGATGGTTTCGGGCGGTTCGCAGGCTTCGGCTGGCATGGTGGCCGCGGAGGCTGCCCGGGCGAAGACGGGAGCTGTGCGCATGGGGGCTCACTCTCTTTCGGGAAAGTACGGCACTTTGCGGTGCCTTCTTCTCTCAGGAGAGTGTAGCTCCTATAGTCAGCGCAGGGAGACCAAACATGAAGCTGACGGGGAGGACGATTTTGATTACGGGCGGCACGAGCGGCATTGGGATGGAACTGGCGCGACAGATGCTTGATCGCGGCAATACGGTGATCGTGACGGGGCGGGATGCGGCGCGGCTGGAGGCGGTGCGGCGGGAACTGCCGGGGGTGCATGCGATCGAAAGCGACGTGAGCGATCCGGCGGCGATCCGAGCGCTGAGCGCGGAAGTCGCGGGGCGGTTTCCTGAGATGAGCGTGCTGATCAACAATGCGGGGATTATGCGCAACCTGAAGCTGCGGGAAGGGCGGGGGCTGGAGGATGTGGCGCGGGAGATTGAGACGAATCTAAGCGGGCCGGTGCGGATGGTGCAGCAGTTTCTGCCGCAACTGATGAGCCGTCCGGAGGGCGGGATGATTGCCAATGTGACCTCCGGGCTGGCATTTGTGCCGTTTCCGGCGTCGCCGGTCTACTCCGCGACCAAGGCGGCGATGCATGCCTACACGCGATCGCTGCGGGCGCAGATGAAGGGCTCGGCGGTGCGCGTGGTCGAGCTAGCTCCGCCGGGGGTGGAGACGCCGCTGTTCCGGACGGAGTTCGCCGAGGAGATGAAGGGGCAGAAGGCAATGGACGTCCGGGTGCTCGCGCGGAAGGCGATTGCGGGGATTGAGGCGGGAAAGACGGAGATCCGGCCGGGTTTGAGCCGGGTGCTGGGGATCCTGAGCCGGGTTGCGCCTGGGTTGGCGTTCCGGCAGATGGCCAAGATATCGGGCTTCGACTAGGGGTCGAAGCTTCGGGGCTGCGTTGCCTTGGGGAAAAAGCGGCAGGTCGGCAGCTTCGTTGCAACATGTTGGAGGTGGCGGGCGTTGCGGCGCAATTTTTGCCTGCGATCAGGCGCGCTGCACGCCGCCGAGCGCGGTGAGCGCCTCGACGATCCGTCCGGAGGCGGCTGCCAGCTCCTCGTCACGGAGGGTTCGGTCGTCGGCCTGAAACACCGTCCGCAGCAGAAGGGAGTGGCGCCCAGCGGGGACGGCTTCGCCCTTTGGGTCGCGAAAGATTTCGACCGGCGATATCCCCCGCAGGTCCGGCAAGCTGAGCGCGTGGATTGCGTCGGCAATCGCCTGCCATACCGCCGTGTCGGGAAAGAGGAAGGAGAAGTCGCGCACGACGGCCTGAAACCGCGAGATGTCCCGAGCGGTGACGCGCCGCAGCCCCTCGGCATACAGCAGCTCGAGGTCCATGGTTGCGAGGTAGACGGGTTGGCGCAGCTTTCGCCGTTCGCGCTCGCCGGCCGCCAGCTCGCCGAAGCAGGCGAGCGGTTGGTTGTGCAGGAGCGCGACCCCGGACCGGCCGGGCTCCAACCACGCCGGGACGCCCTCCGTGGTGAACGCCAGGGCATGCGCGCCGCCGGCCGGCGCGAAGATCGCGACGAGGGCCTCCACGGCGCCCTTCAGATCGAAGACCGGGGCTTCCGCCGCGGAGAAGAGCGGCGA
>CALMVL010000323.1:0-12514 GCA_937873265.1 uncultured Granulicella sp. | reverse complement strand
GGGTTGCCGGCGCGTAGATCGCCGATTCCGCCTCCGAGCAGAAGGTGGACGACACTGCTTCGGTGTACCCCATCGCGAGCAGGCGGGAGCGCACGGCACGCTCCGGTGCGGCGGTCGCGTGCCGCGTGACGGGACGAGGCGCGGGCAGCGTGTTGGCGAAGCGGTTGTAGCCGAAGACGCGCGCGACCTCCTCGATGAGGTCGATGGGCCGCTCCAGATCCAGGCGCCAGCTCGGCAGGGCGACCTCAAAGGTGGCCTCGGGCACGGATCCGGCGTGAGCATGCATCGCCGCCCGCCGTGCCGGGAGATCGAGAGCCGGCGTGATCTCGCAGCCGAGGGCGCCCAGGTACTGCTCGATCAGCTGCGCCGTGAGGGCCGACTCGCCGGCGTGGTCCTCGAGGGTGGTCCCCAGATGACGCCGCACCTCGCCGACCGAGAGCTCGACCGTGGGGCGTCCGACCGTTGCCGCTTCTGCGGCGGGCACGACCACGTCGACCAGATCGCCCTCGATGACGCCGCCGTCGCGGAGGATGAGCTGGGCGACCAGGTCATTGGCCACCGGAGCCGCCGCGAAGTCCGCACCGCGCTCGAACCGGTGACTCGCATCGGTGTGCAGGCCGTGGCGCCGCGAGGACCGGCGGATGGCGGCGGGATCGAACCAGGCCGATTCGATGAGGATGTTGCGGGTTTCGGGCGTGATCATGGAGCTCCACCCGCCCATGACCCCGGCCAGCGACAGAGGCTTTCGCTCATCCGCGATGACCAGATCGTCCGCCGCGAGGACCCGCTCCGTGCCGTCCAGCAGTTTGAGGCGCTCGCCGGCGCGCGCCAACCGGACCACGATGCCGCCTTCGATCGTGTCCAGGTCAAAGGCGTGGGTGGGATGCCCCATGCCGAGCAGCGTGAAGTTGGAGGCGTCGACGGCGTTTGAGATCAGCTTCTGGCCCAGCTGGCCGAACCATTCCGCCACCCTGCCAGAGCTGGGCGCGATACGGACGCCGCGCAGGACACGCGCGGTAAAGCGTCCGCAGAGCGCGTCGGCCCCGGGCTCGATGCGCACCGGGAAGGGTCGTTCCACCGCGCTCGGGGCCGGCAGCGAACGGTCGAGCTCCCCCAGTTGCAGATTCCAGATGGCCGCGGCCTCGCGAGCCACGCCGTGGTGGTTCATCGCGTCCACGCGGTTGGTGGTGATGTCCATTTCGAACAGGTGCCCGCGGCCCTCGCCGAGCGCGTGAACGCCTTCCACCGCGATGCCGCGGAGCGTCAGCGCTTCGGCCAGTTGGCGGTCATTGGCAGGGAGGGAGGGCAGGTAGGTCCGAAGCCAGGAGGTGAGAATCTTCATGGGAGCGCAGGCCTCAGTCTACCAACCCCGCGCCCGCTGCCCTTACATGGGCGCGATGGCGAAGTAGCTGGTGCACTCGTGGTCTGCGTCGTAGTCCGATGCAAGCTCCAGCAGCCCGCCGGTCACCGGCATCAGCGCCGACGAGTAGTTCGGGCAGTAGTTGTCGTACGCACCCGGAACCTGGACGGGCGCCGGGATCGTTTTCCACGTCCCGGTGGAGGCGCTCGTGTTCTGCCGCAGAAACAGCACCCGGCCGTTGCTCGCCGAGACGGTGCCGTCCTTCTCGTAGAGCACCTGCCCGACCAGCACCAGCTCGCCGGCCCCGCTCGCGTCGATGTTGGCCGGCGCATGCTCGAAGTACTGCCCGGCTGCGGTTTCCGCCCTGGTTCCAAGGTCGCCTGCCGCGCCGAAGGTCCACCCATCTTTGGACGTGCGGCTGTAGACCTGGCAGTGGCGCACCGGCCCGCACACCTCGTAGCTGAGGAAGTAGCTGCCGTCGCCAAGCACCGACACGATGGCCATGCCGGGCCGCTCCGTCGCCAGATTGCTGGCGACCACATCCGCTTTGGCGCTCCAGGCGACGCCATCGCGCGACCGCAACGCGACGAGCTTTTGCGAGCAGCATGCGTCGGTCTCGTCCGAGACGAACATGACGAGCGATCCGTCGCGCGCGACCGTGAACTCCGGCTCCCACAGGCCGTGGCTGTCATCTCCGGCGCGGATGGGGGTTGCCAGGTACTGCCAGGTGAGGCCCTCGTCCGAGCTCGCGGAGATTTCGATGGCAGGGATGCCGCCTGAAAAGAACGACCCGGCGTAGAGCAGCGTTCCCGCCGGGAGGGCGCCGACTGCGTGGGGCAGCTCGTACACCGTCGAGCAGCAGCGCTCCTCGCTGCCGCCGACGGTGGGGACGGCGCCCAGGTAGGTGAAGCTCCGGCCCTCGTCGAGGGATCGAAAGAGACGGTTGCCGGTTTTTGCGAGGATGGTGTTGGCAAGGGGGGCGGGCGCATGATGCAGCCGGATGAGCCGCGGGTACAGCGTGCTGTTGTCGAGGTGCGTGCCGGTCCGCGCCGACACCGCACTCAAGCCGCAGCCGGGCAGAAAAAGTGCAAGCGCGCCGAGAAGACTCCACCGACTGCACCGACGTGCATGCTGCGCTGCCTTCATGGATGGCCTCAACGTGCGATGGTATGGATTTTGCCCGACGGGGCGCAAGCAGGTCAGCGCCCGCTTCACGCGAACTGCTCCAGAAATCGCAGGTCGCCCGAGTAAAAGAGGCCGATGTCCGCGACGCCGTGCAGAATCATCGCGATCCGCTCTACGCCCATGCCGAAGGCGAAGCCGCTGATCTTTGCCGGATCGTAGATCGCTGGATCGAGCCCCACGCGCCGCCGCTCCTCGCTTACCGCGAGGAACACTGCGGGATCGACCATGCCGCAGCCCAGAAGCTCGATCCACCCCGAATATTTGCACTTGCGGCAGCCCGATCCGCCACAGAAGATGCACGAGATCTGCACGTCCGCCGATGGCTCGGTGAATGGAAAGAAGCTGGGAAAGAACCGCGTCGTGACGCTGTGGCCAAAGAGGGCCTTCATTGCGTGGTCGAGCGTGCCCTTGAGGTCAGAGAAGGTGATGTTTGTGTCGACGCAGAGGCCCTCGACCTGGTGAAAGATGGGGGAGTGCGTGGCGTCGGCCGCGTCGTTGCGGTGCACCTTGCCCGGGATGACGATCCGCAGGGGCGGCTGCTGGGCGACCATGGCGCGGATCTGGACCGGCGAGGTGTGGGTGCGCATCAGCAGGCGGTCGCGTCCCGGCTTTGCTGCCTGATGGGCCACGAGCAGGGTGTCCTGGGTGTCGCGCGCCGGGTGGTTCGGGGGGAAGTTGAGCGCTTCGAAGTTGTAAAAGTCGGTCTCCACCTGCGGACCGACGTTGACCGAGTAGCCGAGGTGCTCAAAGACCCCGACCACCGCATGCATGGTTTCCAGCAGCGGATGCGGCACCCCTGGCCGGTGGCCTGTTCCCGGCAGCGTCAGGTCGATCCCGCGCACGGCGGCAGCCCCGGCCTGTGCCGGAGCCGAAGTCGCGCCCGCCAGGGTCGCTTCGATGTCCAGCTTCAGCTGGTTGAAGCGAATGCCCAGGGGTCGCCGAGCCTCCGCCGGAGCGTGTTTCAACCAGGCGTCGCTTACGGCCTTCAGACGTCCGCCTTTGCGACCGAGCCAGTGCAGCCGAAACGCTTCCTGGGCCTCGGCCGTGTTCAGCCTCCGGCCGTCGCTCTGAACCTCGTCGCGCAGAGCCGCGAACGCCCGATCGAGCGAGCTCTCATCGAAACTGTCCAAGGGTGGAATCACGCGATGCCTCGTAGGACAAGGGTACTTGATGGATTGCGGACCTTGTTCCGGCCTGACGAGGCGGCCGCCTGCCGCACTGCCGACGCCGTCTGCCGCCCGCGTGGGAGACGTGTCCTCGCCGCGATCCGTTCCGGGCACATCGCGCTAGAGCGCTGAAAGCACGATCAGGACGACGATCGCTCCGAGCAGCAGAGAGCGCTTGTCGGTGATGGCATAGACCACCGGATCTTCATCGAGCTGACCGCGGGAGGCGAGCAGCCAGAGCCGGCTGATCCACAGCAGAAGCACCGGCGTGAGCAGCCAGAGGCGCGTTGTGTGCCGGTAGAGGTGCTGGGCCTCGAGGGTCGAGATATAGAGCGTCAGCACGACCACCGAGGCATACCCGGACGCCGATCCGAAGCTGCGCAGCTGCTCCACGTCGGAGACCTGATAGCCGCGCCCACTCGGCTTGACGCCGCCGCGCTGCCGGAGGCCGTCGAGCTCGGCGAAGCGCTTCACAAACGCCAGCGAAAGGAAGAAGAAGATGGAAAAGCCGGCCAGCCAGGTTGAGATGGAGACGCCGGTGGCGGCCGAGCCCGCGAGAATCCGGATGGTGTAAAGGCCCGAGAGAACGATGACATCGACCAGCGTTGCCCGCTTGAGCCGCAAGGAGTATGCGAGCGTCGTGAGCGTGTAGATGCCCAGCCAACCGGCGAAGTGCAGGGGCCGCACGAGGGCGACGTGGGGCGGAAACGCGGACACGACCCGCGGCACCAGAAGGGCCAGAAGCGCGGCGAGAACAAAGAAGAGCCCCACCACGGCGACGCCCGAGATCGCCGACAGATCCCCCGAGGCGAACGGGCGGCGGCGCTTGCGCGGATGCTGCCGGTCTGCCTCGATATCGAGCAGGTCGTTGATGATGTAGGTGGCAGAGGCGCACAGACCGAAGCTCAGGAAAGCGACCACCGCACCGGCGATCCGGCCGGGAGTGAAGGAGTGCGCCAGCAGCAGCGGGAGAAAGATGAGAACGTTCTTCGACCACTGGTGCAGCCGGATTGCTTTGAGCCATGCCCGCAGGGTCGAGCTCGCCTCATGGAAGGTGCGCTCGGGCGTAACGCCGACGCGTCGCAGACCCGACCGGAGACCACGCGTGGGGTTGGCCACCATCGGCCCGGTGCCGCTGGCGTGGCAGGCCTGCAGCAGTTCCACATCCGGCGAGGCGTTGCCGATGTAGCAGAAGCGCTCGCCGAACTGCTGCCGAAACGCCGCCAGCTTATTGCCGCCGGCCAGGTTGGTGGTTCCGTCGGACGCCAGCACCCCCGAAAAGATTCCCAGATGGGCGGCGATCCGGTCGGCCAGAGCGCGGTCCGCGGCGGTCGCCAGGTAGATGCGCCGGCCGTCGGCGTGCTGCTGCTCGAGGTATTGCAGCAGCTCGCGGTTGTAGGGCAGGTGCGCGACATCGAGCTCGACCTCGGAGGTGATGTGCCGCTTGAGCGCCGCCTTACCCTCCATCAGCCAGCCTGGCAGCTTCAGCAGGGCGGCCGGGCGCTGCCGGGCCAGCACCAGCGCGGAGTCCACCAGCGTGTCGGATTTGACCAGGGTTCCGTCCAGATCCACGCACAACGGAACGCCGACGCTTGCGATGACAGGGGCAACCGGCGCAGCCAAAGAATCCTCCTGGGGCAAGCTTAGGTCGAACCGAGGGGCAAAGCCATCCCCCGTTTGTTTGCCCGGGGGGTAAACTCGCACAGGTTCGCCGTCATCATTATTATTGATCTGGGGCACTCAGCGTTAGGCAAATGCAGAGGGAACGTGTGCTGAGAGAATGAGGTTGACCGTATAGATGGCGCCAGAATCGATTAGCGAGCCCGAGCTCTCCCCATCCGAGACGACGCCTCCGGAGCCACACAGGGCTCTTCCCGCACCGGCCACAACGGCTCCCCAAGCCACCGGAGCAGGCCGGCCTGCGTCCGGCGGCGGCCTCCGCAAGTGGGTTGTGCTGCTGGTTGTGCTTGGCGCGGTGGGGCTCGCGGTCTGGCGCATCCGGGGCAACAATCGGGATGCCGCGGTGGAAAGCCAGCAGACGGCGGCCGCGGCGGACCGGCCCATCCCGGTGCTCACCACGGCGGTCGCGCAGCGCTCGATGCCGATTTACCTCACGGCGCTCGGGACGGTTACCGCCTACTACACGGTTACCATCAAATCCCGCGTGGACGGCCAGTTGGTCAGCGTGCCCGTCCGGGAGGGGCAGACGGTGAAACAGGGCCAGCTGCTGATGGAGATTGATCCGCACCCGTACCAGGCGGCGCTTGCCCAGGCCGAAGGCCAGCTGACGAAGGACCAGGCGAATGCAAAGAACGCGGACGCCGAGGCGCAGCGCTACACCGCCCTGTTTCAGGCCGGCGTGGTGTCGAAAGAGAGTCAGCAGTCGCAGGTCTCCACTGCCGGCCAGGCGGTCGGCTCGATCCAGGCCGATCAGGCGGCCATCGAAGCCGCCCGGGTGAATCTGAACTACACCCGGATCACCTCGCCGATCAATGGCGTCGTCGGCCTTCGCCAGGTGGATCCGGGCAACATCGTCCACGCCGCGGACACGACCGGCCTGATCGTCATCACCCAGATGCAGCCGATCTCGGTGATCTTTACTTTGCCCGAGGACCAGCTGCCGGATGTTCTCAGGCGCATTCGCGCGGGCCAACGCCTGCCTGTCGAAGCCTTCGACCGATCGGAGACGACCCATCTCGCGTCCGGATCGCTGCTGACCCTTGACAACCAGATTGACACGACGACCGGGACCGACAAGGTCAAGGCGGTCTTCCCGAACACCGACGGGGCGCTGTTTCCCAATCAGTTCGTGAATGTCCGGCTGATCCTGCAGGAGCGTCCGAATTCGCTGGTTGTTCCCGCCGCGGCGATCCAGACCGGATCCCAGGGAAATTTTGTGTATGTCGTGAAACCGGGCGATCCGCCGGCCGACCAGCAGACGGCGAACCGCGCCGCCGCGGCGGCGAACGCCAACCCCGGAGGGACGGCGTCCGCACCCGCCGGCGGAGGGGCGACGCCGGACGAGGGCTCTGCCGCCAACCAGGCTCATTTCTTTGTGGAAGCACAGCCGGTGAAGATCGCCGTCACGGAAGGCTCGCAGGTGATTCTCGACAGCGGCGTCCAAGCCGGCGACCAAGTGGTCGTCGACGGGCAGGAGAAGCTCCGCGCCGGCTCCCGCGTGCTGCCGCACGCCTCGAGATCGAACGTTTCCGGATCGTCCGGCAACGGCTCGGCCTCCGTTCCTGGAACGGCCTCCGGACCGGCCGCTGTCAGCGCCGGAGTCCGCCAACGCAGATCATCCCAGAGCACCGCTCCCGCTAACTCGGGCAGGAACCAGCCATGAGCCCGTCGCGGCCATTCATCCTCCGGCCGGTGGCCACCTCGCTCCTGATGGTGGCCATTTTGCTTGCCGGCTTCGTCGCGTACCGCCAGCTGCCGGTTTCCGCGCTGCCGCAGGTCGATTACCCCACGATCCAGGTGCAGACGTTCTACCCCGGCGCGAGCCCCGAGGTGATGGCGTCGTCGGTGACGGCTCCGCTTGAGCGTCAGTTCGGGCAGATTCCGGGGCTTTCGCAGATGACCTCGACCTCCTCCGGCGGCGGCTCGGTGATTACGCTGCAGTTTTCGCTTAGCGAGTCCATCGATGTTGCCCAGCAGGACGTTCAGGCCGCGATCAACGCCGCGACGAGCTACCTGCCGAGCGACCTTCCGAATCCGCCCATTTACAGCAAGGTAAATCCGGCCGACGCGCCCATCATGACGCTGGCGATCTCGAGCGACACGCTTGAGCTTTCGAAGGTGGAAGATCTCGCCGATACCCTGCTGGCGCAGAAGATCTCGCAGCTTTCCGGCGTGGGTCTGGTATCCATCAACGGCGGCCAGAAGCCGGCGGTTCGCGTGCAGGCGAACCCCACCGCCATGGCCAACTACGGGCTGTCGCTTGAGGACCTCCGCTCGGCGATCGGCACCGCGAACGTCGACCAGGCCAAGGGATCGCTGAACGGCACCCGCCAGGCGTACACGATCGGCGCCAACGACCAGCTGCTGACCTCGAGCGACTACAACCAGGTGATTGTGGCGTACCGGAACGGCTCGCCGGTGCGCCTGTCGGACGTGGCCACGGCGGTGGACTCCGCCGAGAACCTGTACCAGGCCGCGTGGATGGGAACCGCCGCCCAGCCCGCCACCCGCTCCGGCAACCAGACCAGCCCCGCCCGGAGCGCGATCCTGAAGCCTGCCGTGATCGTCAACATCCAGCGGCAGCCCGGCGCGAACATTATCGGCGTGGTCGACGAGGTGTCGAAGCTTCTGCCGCAGCTGCGCACCACGCTGCCCGCGGACGTCGATCTCCAGATTCTTACCGACCGCACCAACACCATTCGCGCCTCGGTCAAAGACGTCGAGTTCGAGCTGGTTCTGACCATTGCGCTGGTGGTGATGGTGATCTTCCTGTTTCTGCGATCGCTTGCCGCCACGGTGATCCCCGCGGTGGCCGTCCCGCTCTCGATTGTCGGCACCTTCGGCGTGATGTACCTGCTGGGCTACTCGTTGAACAACCTGAGCCTGATGGCCCTGACCATCTCGACCGGCTTTGTCGTGGATGACGCGATCGTGATGATCGAGAATATCGATCGCTACCTGGAGATGGGCGACTCCCCTCTGGACGCCGCGCTGAAGGGCTCCGAGCAGATTGGCTTTACCATTCTGTCGCTTACGGTCTCGCTGATCGCGGTGCTGATTCCGCTGCTGTTTATGGGCGACATCGTCGGCCGGCTCTTTCGGGAGTTTGCCGTGACGCTTGCCGTGACGATTCTTGTGTCGGCCGTTGTCTCGCTTACGCTCACACCGATGATGTCGGCCAAGCTGCTGAAACATACGCCCGAGTCGCAGCGCGGCACGCTGTACCGGAAGTCCGAGGAGTTTTTCGAGTATGTGATTGCGCGTTACGCGGCCGGCGTTCGCTTCGTGCTCCGCCACCAGGTGGTGACGCTGCTGGTCACGCTTGCGACGTTTATTTTGACGGTTTACCTGTACGTGATTGTGCCCAAGGGCTTTTTTCCCGTGCAGGATACCGGCGTGCTGCTCGGGATTACGGAAGCGCCCCAGACCATCTCTTTCGATGCGATGGCTTCGCGTCAGCAGGAGCTCGCCCGCATCATTCTGCAGGATCCGGATGTCCAGAGCGTTTCGTCGTTTATCGGCGTGGACGGCACCAACATGACGCTGAACAGCGGGCGCATCCAGATCAACCTTCATGACCGCGAGACCCGCTCCACGTCGGCGTCCGACGTGATCCGCCGACTGCAGCCGAAGGTCGCCCAGGTGGATGGGATCCAGTGCTTTCTTCAGCCGCTGCAGGACCTCACTGTCGAAGACCGCGTCTCGCGCACCCAGTACCAATACTCGCTTGAGGATGCCAACGCCGACGAGCTGACCGTGTGGTCCGGACGCCTGATCGAGAAGCTTCGGCAGAGTCCCGTTCTGACGGACGTGGCCTCCGACCAGCAGCTCTCGGGTCTCGAAGCGCAGCTAATCATTGATCGCGACACTGCCTCCCGCCTGGGGATTACGCCGCAGAACATCGACGATACCCTGGACGATGCCTTCGGCCAGCGGCAGGTGTCGACGATCTTCACGCAGCAGAACCAGTACCATGTGGTTCTCGAGGTCGCCTCCAAGTTTCAGCGCAATCCTTCCTCGCTCGACAATATCTACGTGAAGAGCTCGAACGGCACGCAGGTTCCGCTCTCGACCTTTACGCATTTCGTCCCGCGCAACACGCCGCTCGCCATCAATCACCAGGGCCAGTTCCCGGTCGTGACGCTGTCGTTCAATCTTGCCCGGGGTAAATCGATCGGCGATGCCGTGACTGCCGTCAATCGAGCGAAAGCCGAACTCCAGATTCCCGCCAGCGTGAACGCTCAGTTCCAGGGTTCCGCCGCCGCGTTTGAGGCCTCGCTTTCGAACGAACCCCTGCTGATCCTGGCGGCCCTGATTGTGGTGTACATCGTTCTCGGCGTTCTGTACGAGAGTTACATCCATCCAATCACCATTCTTTCCACGCTGCCGTCCGCGGGAGTGGGCGCGATTCTGGCTCTGATTCTTTTTCACGTCGACCTTTCGGTGATTGCGCTGATCGGGATCATCCTGCTGATCGGCATTGTGAAGAAGAACGCCATCATGATGATCGATTTTGCGCTCGAAGCGGAGCGTGAACAGGGCATGGGGCCTGAAGAGGCGATCTACCAGGCCTGCCTGCTGCGCTTTCGGCCCATCATGATGACCACGATGGCGGCTCTGCTGGGCGGTGTGCCGCTGGCGCTCGGGACGGGTACGGGAAGCGAACTGCGCCGACCGTTGGGCATCACGATTGTCGGCGGACTGATCGTTTCGCAGATCCTCACGCTGTTTACGACCCCGGTGGTGTACCTGTTCTTCGACCGCATTGGGCGCAGGTACCTCCACACGGACGACGCCGACCGCGAACTGTATGAACACCTCCATGAGCAGGAAGAGGCCCCTGTCCACGCCGGAGCGGACTGAACGCCTGACACGCTGCTAAGGGACGACGGCGTCCTTGCCTTCTTTTCGCGCAGAGCGGTCTCGCTTCAGTTGCCTTTCTGCGGATGACGCACAGTCCGTTGCGGGTGTAGAGGAGCGCGGTCCGGGTGCGTTTCTGACGCAGATGTTTTCAGGGCGTCTGCGTCTTGGGGATAGATGCCGAGTACCGCAGGTAGGCAGACAGGGTGTGCTGCACGAAGTCGATACGCAGGGATCGTTCGGTCGGCGAGTTTCCCCAGGCCTCCGGGACAGCCCCGGCATAGGTGCCGGAGCTGACCTGCGATCGCAGGAGGAACGCGATTCCGTGGGCCGCGGCGGAGGCAACGCGGGTCCGGAGCGACGCCTCGCTCGGTGGCAGAAAAGTGAGCGCGGCGAGCAGGCCCTCGACCGACGTTGCTGTGGAGGCTGTTCGGCCGCGGGGGTCGAAGGAACCGTCGATCTGCGGATTGCCGAGCTGCGGACGTTGCTCGGCGAGAAGTTCGTCGGCGATCTGGACGGCGTGGTGCAGCAGCTGCTCGCGGGGAACGGGGAGGTGATCCTGCGCGCACAGCGGAAGAAGCTCGGCGGTGGCGATGAGAGACCAGTGGTCGGGCGGAACGCGATCACTGGCGGCGCGGGACGCAGCGAGGTAGGAAAGGGCGTTGACCGCGGCGAGTAGCCATTGGCGGGAGCCGTCGATCTGAGACAGCCGGATGAGACCGAGCGCCGCCTCGCCGGGGTAATAGAGACTCTCCCATGGCCCCAACGGACCAGCGCTTCGGCTGTAGCGGTGCACGAAGCGTCCATCGGGCTGCTGGAGCGAGAGCACAAAGCGGCCCATGGCTTGGAGTTCGGGCACGGTGACGGACGCCGTGCCCGCTTCGCGAGCGGCGATGAGCGCGACCAGGCCCAAGCCGCCGGCTCCGAGCTGGGCGATTTCGCCGCGGGGCTTCGGCTGGCTCCAAACGGCCAGCTTGTCTGTTCCCGGCACGGGAGCGACGTACTGTTCACGAAGGTAGGTTGCGGAACGGGCCAGCGCCTGGGCAACCTGCGGGCTTGGATGCGCTCTGTACGCCATGCCGAGAGCGTACATGGCGCCTGCGTGGCGAACGATGTTGTAGCGCTCGCTCCCCTGGCCGGAGAGGGGATCGACCCGGTACACAAAGCGGCCGTCCGGCAAGCAGGAGCTCACGATGTAGGCGGTCGCAAGGACGATCCCTCGCTCGACCTCGGCGGCGGTAGGCGCCGCCGGATCGGCCGGTGGCGGCATGCCGGATGCGCTTTGCGGGAGAGCTTGCGTCCCGGCCGGTGGTGCTGTCTGAAGCAGCAGGAAGAGAACGACGATACAGCACCGTGGTGTCAACCACTTCTCCTGCAGGGTCCAGATGTTGCTCTGGCGAGCCATGGAGCTGAGGTACGGAGTTGCTTCCGACCCCAGCTCGCATGGCTGCGAGAGACTCAGGGTTTGGCGTGGACGGCGAAGCCCGCCGGTGGACGGTCTCGCGGATACACGGTGACGATCACCTTGTCCTGGACGCCGTCGAAGCTTCCGGTAACGGTGGCCGTTCCGGGGTTGAGTGCGTGGATCATGCCATCCGGGTCAACCTTCACAGCAGGAGAGCTGGCCGACTGCTGCACCTGGAAGGAGATCTGTTTGGAGTTGCTGAGGTAGATGGGGAACCGGAGCGTTTTGTAGTCTACGCGGGGCTTCAGGAAGAAGGTGCTATCCTGCGGGGCTCCGTCCAGCACCAGAGCGACTCGAGGCGCGCCGTTCAGGAGGAATCGGCCGACGGATTTCGCCGATGCCGTCACGTCGACGTGGTAGGTCTGCACGGCGTAGCCGCCGTCGGCGTACCGAGCGGTTACGGTCAGGTCCAGGGGCCCGACCTGCTGCGGAACGATCTCGAGCGTGGTCGACCCGCTGGCTGACGTGAGCAGCTCGCTTGTGCCGTCATCGGTTACGGTTCCCGTCAGAACACGCTTGTCCGGAGGCAGCGCATTCGGCTTTACCGTCTCGTTGCGGAACTCCTGGTGAGAGGTGGGATCCCGCTGCTCAACCGACATGCCGAGGATCTTCCCCGGCGCGAATGTGATGGGGATCTTTGTCGGCTGGCCCAGTGCCACCGTCTGCGTTGGAACCGCCGCCGAGATGCGCTCCGGTGTCAGCCGGAAGGACTTCGCCGACCCAGCATTCTGCGCGGTGTCAGTCTGTGCGATGTCATTTGGGTTCGGCAGAACGGGACGCGGGCTTGGGGGTTTGGGA
>CALMVL010000322.1 GCA_937873265.1 uncultured Granulicella sp. | reverse complement strand
GGTCAGGGCTGGGTGGAGGACGCGGGGCGGGTGGAGACGACGAACTGCTGGACCTCGGCTTGCTCGGTGTCGAGGGCGGCCTGATGCTGGGCCTGAAGTCGCTTGAAGATTTCGAGCTCGGCCAGGCCTTTTTCCTTGTCGCCGGCATGGAGGTAGTAGCGGCCAAGGCGGAAGTGGGCAGCGGCAAGGTTGGGGTCGAGTTGGAGAGCGCGCTGGTACTCCGGGAGGGATTTCTCGTAGGCGTGCTGGTCGTTGTACAGGATGCCGAGCTGGAGGTGGGCTTCGGGAAGGTTGCCGTTGAGGGCGATGGATTTTTTGAGGAGAGCTTCGACCGCGGGGTAGTCGACGTCGGGGTTCGCGGCGCGGCGGCCTTTCCAGAGGCTGACGGCGTAGTAATACTGCGCGAGGGCGTTTGTGGGCTGGAGTGTCGCGTATTTTTGGAAGCGACCGATGATGTCTTCGGTCTGACTGGGGGCGCTGAGGTAGGCCTTGGACAGGAACAGGTAGCAGCGGGGGTCGGTGGGGTCGAGGTCAGCGGCGGTGAGCAGGGCGCGGATGGAGCTGTCGAACTCTCCGTGGGAGTAGCGGGCCATGCCGAGGCCGATCCAGAGGCGGGGTGAGGTGGGGAAGCGCCCGGTGGCGGTTTCGAAGACCTGGATGGCGGAGTCGTAGGCGCGATGGAGGAGGAGCTCGCTGGCCCAGACGAAGAGGTTGTCCTCGGTGGGGTCCATGTGGGCGGCGGTGGCGAATTCGTTGCCAGCGTCGACGAACCTGCTTTCCTTCTCGTCGAGCCGGCCGAGGAGGCTGTGGAACTCGCCCGAGTCGTGCTGCTGGAGGAGGGAGGCGATGAGCTGGCGGCACTCGACATAGCGCCCGAGGAGGAGGTCGGCGAGGGCAAGATCGTAGCCGTTGTCGGCGGCGGTGGGCCGGGCGTGCTGAGCGGCTTCGAGGTAGGGTTGGGCTTCGGCGACGTTGTTCTGGCGGAGGTAGAGCTCGGCGAGGCTGTGGTTGGCGCCGTAGTTCGCGGGCTCAATCACCAGGGCCTTCTGCCATTCGGCTTGGGCTTGGACGACGTGGCCGGCACGGATGAGGCCGATGCCGAGATTGGTGTGGGCGGAGGCGGATCGCGGGTTCAGGCGGACTGCCGTTTCGAGTTGATCGACAGCCTGCTTGTCGCGGGATTGCGCGCCATAGACGAGGCCGAGGAGTTCGTGGACGGAGGCGACATCCGGGGCTTGCCGGGCGAGAGCTTCGAGCTGGGCAGCGGCTTCGTTGAGGTGACCTGCCTGGTACGCCGCGACGGCGGTTTGGAAGGCTTGATCAGTTGAGGAGGCGATGGATTGCTGCGCGCGCAGACCAGGGGCAGTAAGCAGGAGAGCTACCATGAGCGGTTTGCGGAACAGCAACGACACGCTTGTCTCCCGTTAGGCGGGCGCTCGCGCGCCAGACCTGGTGGTCTGAGGCCGCCGGGCGCCGCCCTGGCTTCTTGACGGCACCCACAGGGTAAGCGCTTTGCGGGACAGATGACCAGACATAATCGATGGACGTGCTTGGGCGGCTCCAGTTTGACTCGGTGGCGCGCAGAAGTGAAATGCGGGGTCCTGCGCTCCGCTCAGGCGCCAACCGATGGGACGATCGGCACCGGAGCGGAGGTTCGGCTAGTAGTACAGCTTCAGGGCGAACTGGATCTGTCGCGGGTCGTAGGGGGCGTCCCGGGTGGAGCCGATCTGGCCGAAGGTGGCGCTGTTGAAGTTGAGCGAGTTGCCGACAGCGGTGACACCGTTGCCACCGAAGCCGGGCGCGTTGAAGTTGGGGTGATTGAGGATGTTGAAGAACTCGGAGCGGAACTGCAGGGAGTATCGCTCGGTGAATTTGTAGTTCTTGAACAGGGAGAAATCGAAGCGGTGGAAGCCGGGACCGAAGGTTGTTCCCTGGCCGCCACCGAGGAGGAGGGCGCCGGAGACCGGGAAGCAGCCTGGGGTTGGTGACGCTCCGAGTGGGCAGGGCTGCTGGAAGGCGGCCGGGTTTCCGAACCAGAAGGGGGTTATCTTGCCTCCGACCAGGACTTTACGGACGCCGAGGTCCTGGTTCTGACCCGGAACCTGGAAGTCGAAGCAGCCGGTACCCGAGGTGGTGGCGGTGGGGCAGCCGAGGGTGATGGGCTGTCCACCCTGGAGGGTGACGAGGTAGTTGGTGCTCCAGCCACCGAGGAAGGCTTCGGTGAGCTTGCCGGAGTTGCTGAGGTAGGCTCTCCCCTTGCCGACGGGAAGATCGTAACCGCCGCTGAGGTGGAAGACATTGCGGATATCAAAGGCTGCCAGGCCCCAGTCGATGCGGGTGCCGAGCCCCGGGACATAGGGTGCGCGGTAGCCGCTCGTGCTGCCTCCGTTGAGCAGGTCGGGAGCGTCCGTAAGAGTCTTGGAGTAGGTGTACGTCAGGAGATAGCTCAGACCGTGGGCGAACCGCTGTTCCAGCTTGGTTTGCAGGCCGTTGTAGACGCTGGCGCCGAGGGTCTGCTGGTAGTTTCCACCCTGAGCAAAGTCGGGGAAGGGAACGTAGGGCGTGGTGCTGATGTTCGCCGGCAGGATCTGCGACACCTCGTTGTTGCCAACGCCGACCTGGAGATGGCTTGCGTGCGTGTAGACGTAAGCCACGGTGGCGGACATGTTCCCGGTGATGGCGTACTGGGCGCTGAGGTTTGAGCTAAGGGTGTTGGGTGTCTGGAAGTTGAACTGGAGACCTGACAGTCCCAGACCGGAAGCGTTGACCGCGAGCGGCGTGAATGCAGCGCAGGAAAGGCCGGAGTCGATGGTGGCGCTACCACCCGGACCCGCGGTGGGGCAGGTACCGTACGGGTTAGGACCGGCGCTGAAGGGCGCCGAGTCTGAGCCATTGCCCTCGAAGTTGAAGGCGTAGGCGAACGGATAGTTTCTGCCGATGTTCGGCCCGTAGCCGGCGTTCTCGAAGGCGTTGAAGAAGAGTCCGACTCCGCCCCGGAGAGCTAGTTTGGACGTGGCGGCAAAGGCGAGACCGAACCGGGGGGCGACGTTGTTCTTCTGGGTCTCTCCCACGCTTTTGCCGTACTGATTGGTCAATTCGAGCCGGATGCCGTCCTTTGCCAAGAGATCCACGAAACCGTTCCCGTCGAGGGAGGGATTGTTTGCGGTGGAGGAGAGGCTTCTGTCGGCTTTGCCGGAAGCAGGGATGATGTAGGTGGGCACACCGTTCGGAGGGCCACCCTGAACGAAGTTGGCCTGTGCGCCATTGGTCTCCGCGATCGGACTGAAGAAGTCGTAGCGAAGGCCGAGGTTGAGGGTCAGCTTGGGGGTGACCTTGACGTCGTCCTGGAAGTAGCCGGACCAGTAGCTTCGCTTGTCGTACGTTTTGGCGATGTTGGACGCCTGCACCTGGTTGGCTCCGCCGACGTAGCTGACGCCGTTGGGAACCGTTGTGGGCGTCGGGGTGAGCAGGAAGGCCGCGCGAGCGGTCTGATCGCCACCCTGCCCTGGGACACCGGCGAAGTTGCCGGTGAAGTCGAACTCACCTCGTGAAAATGGCGGCTGCAGCGTGTTGAAGTGGACGTCCTGGTACTCGAATCCCATTTTGAAACTGTTTTTTCCGTAGATCTTGGTGAAGTCATCGACGACCTGAAGCGTCTGGCTGACCTCGTCCGATGGCAGGTAATCGTTGCTGCCGAGTGCGTTGAGACCGGAGATGTTGATGTTGGGGAGGCCGCCGTTGAGACCGCCCTGCGGAACGGCCTGGATCCCGAACTGAGCCGGGATGCCGCTGATGGTGCTTGCCGGACCCGCGCGCGTGGTGTGGAGGTGATTGAAGCCAACGCGAGCGACGTTGACGACGGAGGGATTGAAGACGTGGGTGTAGGCGAGCACTGCCTGATCGGACTTGGCGGTCTGGATGCCGTTCTGGAAGCCGCCGCCGTCGGCGATGCCGCCAAAGATGCCGGGGATGAAGTTCGGATCGTCGACGTAGGAGAAGCGGCCGAAGATCTGGTCCTTCTGCGAGATGTTGTAGTCGATGCGGGTATCGAAGGAGTTGCGGTGCTCATACAGGCTGGGGCTGTTGGTGAAGTTGGAGGTAAAGGTCCCGGTGGTGGGGTTGGGATAGAGGTCGAGGAGCTTGACGGCGTTTGGGTCGAGGCGACCGGCGGGAATCTGGTTGAGATTGCAGGCGGCGAGGGTGAAGACGGCGGTGCCGGGGCCGCAGGTGCCGAATGGATCGCGAGCATAGCCGGTCTGGGCGGCGACCAGCCCGGAAGCAGGGTCGACGACGCCGGCGGTGACGACGCGTGTTGTGGCAGGATCGAGGACAGTTCCGAAGGGGATCTGACGTCCGAGCGCGTCGGTGCGAACGGGACCGGATTGCCCGGTGATCAGATCGGAAAGGTTGGTGAAGCCGCTGTTCTTTTCAGTGAGGGTGGGGACGCTGCCGCTGAGGACGGTGCCCTGGACGCGGCGCAAGCCTTCGTAGTCTCCGAAGTAGAAGAGCTTGTCCTTGAGGATGGGACCACCGATCGACGCGCCGAACTGATTCTGGCGGAGTTCGCCCTTCTTGATTCCGGCGTTGTTTTCGAACCAGTCGGCGGCGTCGAGCTTGTCGTTGCGGAAGAACTCCCAGACGGTGCCGTGGATGGAGTTGGTGCCGGATTTGATGGTGGCATTCAGGACGGCTCCGGCGGAGCGGCCGAGTTCGGCCGAGAAGTCGGCGGTCTGGACGCGAAACTCCTGGATGGCGTCGACGGGCGGGAGGATGACGAAGTTGGTTCCGTTCAGGAAGTCGGCGGCGTTGGAGTTGTTGTCGATGCCGTCGAGGAGGTAGTTATTCTGGGCGGATTGAAGGCCGTTGGCGGTGAAGGCGCCGGAGGCGGCGTTGCCGCGGGTGTCGGCCTGGGAGATGTTGACGCCGGCGGAGATCTGGGCGAGAAAGGTGAAATTGCGGCCGTTCAGCGGCAGATTGTTGACGGTGCGCTCATCGACGACCTGGCCGACGGAGGACTCTTCGGTCTGCAACTGTGGTGGCTCGGTGGAGACGGTGACGGTCTCTGTGACTGCGCCGGTCTGGAGGGTGAGGTTGACCTGAAGCTCCTGTCCGACGGCGACGCTGAGGTTCTGCTGGGTGGTGGTGGAAAAGCCGTTCGCGGAAGCAGAAATCTGATAGTGTCCGACCCGCACCGGAGAAAAGGTGTAGCTGCCGCTCGAAGACGCCTGGGTTTGGAGGCTGATGCCCTGGTCGGTGTTGAGCAGGGTGACTCGAGCATCGGGGACGAAGGCGCCAGTGGAATCCTGGACGGTTCCGGTGATGGCTCCCTGATCGACCTGGCCAACAGCGGGCAAGGAGGCGCCCAGAACCAGACACGCCGCCACCGCAAGACAGGTGAAAACGAAGCGCCGAAATGCCACTGCTATGGTGTTCTCGAAAATCATCGAAACGTCCCCCTGAACTTGCTCTGCGCGACCCAGTGATGCCGGCCGTCTTTTTTCGCAACTCTCACTACCGGGATTTTCTGTGCACTTGACCGCGAGAAGAGTAGGAGCGCAATGCAGATCTGTCAATCGAAAGTTGGAAGTCGTTCTACCCCCTCAAAGTGGCGAGATGGCGAGACAGGGCCAGGCTTATAGTGGGATCAGGCAGAAACCGTCTGGGCATGGCACACCTACAACCGCACAAACGAGGCCTGAGCCGGCGGGACCTCCTGAAAAATCTGAGCGTCGCGCCCCTGCTGTTCCGGTCGTCCGGCTTTTCGCCGGGCGCTTTTCTGAATGCGGGCTCCGGCTTCCGGTCTTCTCCTCCGTTCTCGTTTGCCGACGTGCGGTATGCGCCGCATTACCCCGTGCGATCGCCACTGGACGATGTCCTTCGGCTGGTTGCGCCGGGGTCCGATGAGTATGCGACGGAGAAGTACGCGGCTGAGATCGCGCTGGTGCTTGAGCGATGGAGCGAAGGCTTGCGGAGTGGCGATCTGTCAGGGCTGCGGCCTAGTCTGGATGTTTCCCTGCGGGCGAGTTCGCTGGTCGCGGTGCGGGAGATGCGGCTGCGGAGTGACAGTGGGATCGAGACTGTTCGGCGAGAGTTTTCGCCGGGTGTAGCCGCGGGGCAAGGCGGCCTGCTTGGCGAACTTGCGGACTGGGTCGGCAAGGGTGTCGCGATCGAGCGGGTCGAGTTTGAGCTGACTGCCTTAGACGAGACCTCGAAGGCACCGCTGATGGCGCGATCGACGGTTCGGTACAGCATGGTTGCGCGTCGAGGAGATGAACGGCGCGAACAGAGGGTGGGGACGTGGCGCATGGATTGGGTGCGCGGCTCTGGGGAGGACGCGTCCGGCCTGTGGCGCGTGAGCGAGTTTGTTCCGGAGACAGAGGCACGCGCTGTGGTGCGCGGCGGGTTCATCGATGTGACGGAGGCGGCGTTCGGTGCGACGGAGTCCTACCGGGCGCAGATGCTGCCCGGCGTGGATGAGTGGCGTACGCGGCTGGACGGGGCGTGCGGCATCGATGTGTATGGCAACAACGGCGTCGCGGCGGGAGACTTCGACGGTGACGGTTGGGACGACCTGTATGTGTGCCAGCCGGCGGGGCTGCCGAATCGGCTGTATCGCAATCGCGGGGACGGAACCTTTGAGGACGTGACGGAGCGGGCCGGGGTGGGGGTACTCGACAATACGGCGTGCGCCCTGTTTGCGGACTTTCGCAACATCGGGCGGCAGGATCTGCTGGTGGTGTGCGGAAATGGGCCGCTGCTTTTTCTGAACGGGAATGACGGCACGTTTGCGCTGAAGCACGACGCGTTTCAGTTTGCGCGTCCGCCGCAGGGGACGTTTACGCATGCGGCGCTGGCCGACTATGACGGCGACGGTCGACTCGATGTGTACTTCTGCCTTTACAGCTACTATCTCGGACTCGATCAGTATCACTATCCGGCGCCTTACTTCGACGCGCGGAATGGGCCGCCGAACTTTCTGCTGCATAACGAGGGAGACGGGAGGTTTGCCGACCGCACGGAGGCTGCGGGGCTGAACGCGGACAACGACCGGTACAGCTTTGCCTGCGCGTGGGGCCATGCCGGCGAGAGCGAGTCGCCGGACCTTTCCGTGGTGAACGACTTCGGTCGCAACAACCTGTACCGCAGCAATGGAGATGGGACCTTTCGGTCTGCTGCGCAGGAATCCCACGTGGAGGATGTGGGCGCCGGCATGAGCGCGAGCTGGGGCGACACGGGCAACCGAGGGCGGTCGGATCTGTACGTGGCGAACATGTGGTCGGCTGCGGGGCAGCGGGTTTCGCAGGTGCGGGAGTTTCACCCGAAGGCTTCGGAAGGCGTGCGCGAGCTGTACCGGCGGCACGCGCGCGGCAATGCTCTCTACCGCAATGAGGGAAATGGACGCTTCACGAACGTGAGCGAGGCCGCGGGGGTCGACATGGGACGGTGGGCGTGGTGCTCGGATTTCTGGGACTTCGATCAGGACGGCTACCTGGACCTGTACATCACGAACGGGTACATTACGGCGCTTGCGCCGGACCGGCTCTCGACCACGGCGGCTCTGCCTGGAGCTGCCGCGGGAGCGACGGCCGATCTGTCGAGTTTTTTCTGGCGGCAGGTGGTGGGCAGATCCCCCGAAGATGCGACGCCTTCGCTGACGTATGAGCGGGGCTGGAACGCTCTGAACGAGCTGATCCGATCGGACAACTCGTGGAGCGGCTCTGAGCGGAATGTGATGCTGGCGAATAACCGCGACGGGACGTTCACCGAGGTGTCCGGCGCGGTTGGGTTGGACCTGCTGGAGGACGGGCGATCGTTTGCACTGGCGGATCTGGATGGCGATGGGCGGATCGAGGTGGTGGTGAAGAACCGCAATGCGCCGCAGCTGCGGGTGATGCGGAATGCCCTGCCGGACCTGGGCGACTCGATCGCGTTTCGCTTGCGGGGAACGAAGAGCAATCGCGATGCGATCGGGGCAGCGGTGACGTTGACGGTCGGGGAGCTTCGACAGACCAGGTATGTGCAGGCCGGCTCTGGCTTTTTAGCGCAGCACTCGAAGGAGCTGCTGTTCGGCATTGGCAAGGGACCGGGATCGATCGAGGTCAGGGTTCGCTGGCCGAGCGGTTTGACCCAGACGTTTCGGGAGTTGCCGCGCAACTGCCGCGTAGAGCTTGTGGAGGGTGAGGCGACGTTTGCGGTGAAGGCGTTTACGGCGGAAAGCGCCGCTTATCGCAAAGCGGAGGGGAAGACGCCACCGGTGACGCGGCCGCTGCCCACCGCAGTCGAGACCTGGCTGCTGGACCGTCTGCCGGCGCCGCCGTTGACGCTGCCGGATCTTGCCGGAACGATGCACGCGCTTGCGGGCCTGCAAGGGGGCCTGGTTCTGCTGCACTTCTGGGCGACAACTGCGCCGACGTCGCGCGAGCAGTTGCGGGTGCTTGAGCGCCATCGCAAGGCGCTGGCGGACACTTCCATCAGCGTGTTGGCCATCAACGTCGATCAGCCCGATGCTGCGAGCGCAGCGAGGGCCGCGGCCGAGATGGAGCGGGTCTCGTATCCGGTGCTGTTTGCGACGGACGAGGTGGCCGGTCTGTACAACATCCTGTACCGCTATCTGTTTGATCGACGCGCCAATCTCGCGATACCTTCTGCCTTCTTGATTGATCGCGACGGCATGATCGTGAAGGTGTACCAGGGCGCCTTCGCTGTGGAAACGCTGCTGGCCGATGCTCGATCCATGCCCACGACTGCGGCGGAACGGGTGCACAAGGGCCTGCCGTTCGCTGGCACGCTGCATCGAGGAGAGTTTGCGCGCAACGACTTTACCCTGGGCGTGGCCATGTTTCAACATGGCTACTACGAGCAGGCGGCGGTGTCGTTTGAACAGGTCGTGGCGGCGCGGCCCAATGATCCTGAGGCGCACTACAACCTGGGAACGCTGAACCTGCGCCGCAACAACTTCGCCGAAGCGCGGCGCTATCTCCAGCAGACCCTGACGTTGAAGCCGGATTACCCCGAGGCTTGGAATAATCTGGGCATGATGGCGGCACAGGATGGGCGACCTGACGAGGCCATCGCTGATTTTCAGAAATCGCTTGCACTGCGGCCCACGTACGCCACCGCTCTGCTGAACCTCGGCAACGTGTACCGACACCAGAGGTCGTTCGTGGCGGCCCGGGAGTCACTTACGAGCGCGTTGAATCTGCAGCCGGACGACCCCGAGGCAAACTACAGTTTGGGCATGCTGTATGCGCAACAAAATGAGATGCAGCAGGCGGCTGACTACCTTCGCCAGGCGATCGCGTTGCGGCCGGATTATCCGGAGGCGTTGAACAACCTCGGCGTGCTGCTGGTGCGGGAGCAGGAGTACGCGCGGGCAGAGGAGCAGTTCCAGACGTGCATTCGCCTGGTGCCTGGGTTCGACCAGTCCTACCTGAACCTGGCCAGCCTGTACCTGGTGCTGCACGAGAAGGAGAAGGCGAGGAGCGCGCTCGAGGAACTGCTACGGCAGCACCCGGAAAGTGCGGCCGCGAGGCGTGGGATGGAGACGCTGGACGCGGCTCCCTAAGGTCACCGCGAGGCAGCGCCGGCGCGACCTATAATCGCGGGGTATGCTTCTGCCGCGGCGACGATTTCTTGGCTCCTCCTTGCTGGTACTCAGCAGCACATTGACGGAAGCTCTGGCGTCACCGCTGTGGAAATGGAGAGATCGGTCCCTTTCGGAGAGTGTGACGACACCGATCTCAGGCGCGCTGCCGGTCCAGTTTGTCGATGTGGCGCGGCAGAGTGGACTGACGGCTCCGAATGTGTGGGGCGGGGTGGACCACAAACGGTCGATCCTGGAAGCGAAGGGCAGTGGTCTTGCCTTTTTTGATTACGATCACGATGGTTGGCTGGACATTTACCTGACGAATGGGAACCGACTGGGCGCGCACTGGCCGGCGGGCAAGGCGCCTACGTCCCACCTGTACAAAAATAATCGCGACGGAACATTTACGGATGTAACGGAGCGCGCGGGTGTGGGCGTGACCGGGTGGCAGACGGGCGTATGCGTGGGCGACTACGACAACGACGGATGGGATGACCTATTTTGCTGCTTCTGGGGACAGAACATTCTGTTTCACAACAATGGGAATGGCACCTTTACCAACGTGACGCGCGAGGCGGGGCTGCACCAGCAGCGGACCCGATGGGGAGCAGGGTGCACCTTTTTGGATTACGACCGCGATGGCCACCTGGATCTGTTTGTGTGTAACTACCTCGAACTGAGCCCGGAACAGATCCCCGCAGCCGACGACACCCATTTCTGCCAGTGGAAGGGGGTGCCGATCCTGTGTGGTCCGCGCGGCCTGCCTGGCGATACGAACCTGCTGTTTCACAACAACGGCGATGGAACCTTTACCGACGTTTCCGAGAAGGCGGGAATCCTGAAGCCCGGTCCGCGCTACTCGATCAGTGCTGTCTCCTACGATTTCGACAATGACGGTTGGCCTGACATTTATGTCGCAGTGGATTCGCAGCCGAGCCTGCTTTTCCAGAACAACCATGATGGAACGTTTACCGATGTGGCTGTGGGTGCTGGCTGCGCGTATAGCGATGCTGGCCACGAGCAGGCGGGGATGGGATTGGCGGTGGCCGACTACGACTGCGATGGCTGGTTTGATATTTTCAAAACGAACTTCGCCGACGACACCTCAAACCTGTACCACAGTAACGGCGACGGCACCTTTACGGATGTCACATTTCCGGCGGGCACGGGAGCCAACAATCAGTACGTCGGATGGGGTTGCGGCTTTGTCGATTACGACAACGATGGCTGGAAGGATATCGTGCAGGTGAACGGCCATGTCTACCCCGAGATCGATGCGTACCACTTCGGACAGACCTTTCGGAATCCGAGGCTGGTGTATCGAAATCTGGGGCATGGGCGGTTTCAGGATGTTTCGGCTTCGATGGGTCCTGGTATCAGCGAGCAGTTCTCCAGCCGGGGCGCGGCGTTTGGGGATTATGACAATGACGGCGGCATGGATGTGCTGATTCTGAACATGAACGACGCGCCGTCGCTGCTGCATAACATTGGCGGCAATAAGCAGAACTGGATCAAACTGAAATTGCTGGGCACAAAGTGCAATCGGACCGCGATTGGAGCGCGTGTGCGCGTGACGGTGGGCAAGCACACGCAGATGGACGAGGTACACAGCGGAACCAGCGTGATGTCGCAAAGCGACCTGCGGCTGCACTTTGGCCTGGGCAGAGCGGAGAGGGTGGACCTGATCGAGGTTGTGTGGCCGACGACGCGAAAGGTGGAACGGTTTGCCAACGTGAAGGCAAACCAGATCCTCACGGTTCGCGAGGGCGAGGGGATCCTCACGCCGGTCGCGAAGAAAGCTGTTTAGTCTAGCTGGTCGCGTCCGTGCTTAGGGGTTGGGCGGCTTTGCTTCGAGTACCACGAACTGCTTGAGTTGACGCCGCTCCCCTTCCACTTTGTCGGCCTGTTCTGCGACAAGTTGATCGTGCATTTGAAACTGCTGCCGAGCTTCGGTTGTGTTGCCGATGCGGTCGTACGCGACGCCTAATCTGTAGTGTGCTTCGGCCTCCTGCGGGTCGGCCCGTAGAGCTTTGGTGTAGAGCTCGATTGCCTCGGTGTATCGGCGCTCGGTGAAGGCGAGGATGCCCAGCTGAAGGTAGGCATCGGCGTCGTTCGGGTTGATTGCGACTGCTTTCCTAAGCAGGGACGCGGCATTCTGCAGGTTGGGAGTGCCCCCGTTTTTGAGCAGAGACATGGCGTAAAGATAGATGGCGTCGGCGCGGTTGGGCTGCGTGGCGGCGAAGCGAGCCAGCTTTGCCTGGACGCAGGTGAGCGGGGCCGGCGAGGCAAGCAGCACTTTGCCGATCAGCAGGTACGGCTCGCTCTGTGTGGGATCGAGGTCGGAGGCTCGGCAGAGACGCTGGGCCGCTTCGTCGTAGTGTGCGCCGGCGAAGAGCGCGGCGCCCCAGCCGGTCTCCATGCGCGCGGAGCTTGGATGGGCTTGTGCGCCGTTTGCGAAGACTTGCGCCGCCTGCCAGATGGCCCGGTGCAGGAGCAACTCCGACCCCCAGACGAAGTAGTTTTCTTCGGTCGGGGCGAGTTGTACGGCGCGCTCCTCGTGCTGCACGGCGCTCAGCGAATCTCCGAGAGCTTCGTCCAGTTCGCCGGCAACGCGGTGGAAGTCTGCGTCGTTGCCCTGTTGGGCAAGCGCGCGAGAGATGTGCTGCCGAGCCTGCGGCAGATCGCCCAAGCCCCGGCACGCGAGGGCCAGGCTGAACTCATCCGGGGCCTTTGCCTGATCGAGATTGGACGCAGCCTGGAGCGGGACGATGGCCTGTCGATAACGTCCGGTGCGTAGGTAGAACTCACCAAGGTTGCGTTGAGCCGCGCCATTCTGTGGGTTGGCGGCGGCTGCGGCCTGGAGCTGTGTTTCTTCCATGCGTTCGCGATCACGATCCTGCGCAGAAGTTGCCTTGGCCCGATCGTTCTGCGCGTCCAGGGACATCGTTTCGCGGGCAAGATCTTCGCTGGTGCGCAGGGTAGCATCCGAGCCGTGGCCACCGACAGCGGTCCAGTCGGTGACGCCTGCGACGCTGAAGCTGGGTTGGTCGGAAAACTCCATGGGCGTGGCGGGGGGAGTGGCCGGCTGAAGGACAATTTGTAACCGTGGCGATGCCTCGGCCCCGAGCACGACGGAAACGGGAGCGCTCCGCAGCCCGGGAGCTTGGGCGCTGACCGTGTCGGCGCCGGGAGGGAGATGGCCAAAGGTGAAGCGGCCAAGGTCATCTGTGGTGGTGCGGAGGTCTTTGCCGTCCTGCTCGTGGAGAGCGACGGTCGCGTTGCCGATCGGCTTGCCTGCTCGATCCGCGACAGTGCCGGTAAGTGTCGTGTAGGCAGTTGCTGGATGCTGCTCTGGCGTTTGGGCAACGATGCGCGACTGCGGGCCGGCGGTCCAGCCGCCGAGAAGCAGAAGGACCTGGGAAACGCCTTGACACAGGGCTCGTGCTTTTCTTGTCTTCATGCCCTACCCGAAAGTTCCGAGTCTTCGTCGTCGATCCCTTGCAAGGGATGCCGCACTCACCCGCGCGCGGACGCTTTTCGGCATCGGGGCGGGGGTGTTCGGGGCTGCTGCCCGGGCCGGTGTTCCAGCCGGGCTTACGCCAGCTGCGGCTCTCATCCCACTTGAGAAAGGTGACATCGTTTTCGCTGACTAGCTTGTCGATCCACTGGAGAGTGTATTCCTTGATGTCGGGTCTTGCACGATATGCTTGAGTTTGAACCGGGAACGTTGATCCTGGTGAGGTGAGCCTCCTGCATGAAGATCGTCGTGAGCACTGCGGCAAGCACGGTATGGATCGCCCTTGTGATGTTCTGTTTGCCATCCCGTCCCGCGAGGGGACAAGTTGCGGATAAACCATCAGAGCGCCTCCGCATCAACGGAGCGTCCATCTATGGCGCACGTCCGAATCATCCGTTTCTCTATCGCATTCCCGCGACGGGACAGAGGCCGATTCACTTTTCTGCGTCTGGACTGCCTTCAGGACTCACGCTTGACAGCACGACAGGAATCATCACGGGAACGGTCACGTCTCCGGGGACGAGCACCGTCGTTCTTCAGGCAAGCAACGCGTCCGGAAGTTCGACACGTAAATTCCGCATTGTGATCGGGGACCAGCTTGCTCTGACTCCGCCCATGGGTTGGAGTTCCTGGGATTTCCTGCAGTCGGAGGCCAGCGACCGAGACATTCGGGCGCAAGCGGACGCCATGGTCTCCTCGGGCCTCATTAACCACGGCTATTCCTATCTGAATCTCGATGACGGCTGGGCCATAAAGCTGGTCGGATCTCCCGGAAGCGCTCAACCGCGCGACGCTCAGGACAATATCAGACCCAACGAGCGCTTCCCAGACATGAAGGCTCTTACCGCCTATGTGCACAGCAAAGGGATGAAAGCTGGAATCTACAGTTCTCCCGGGCCACTTACCTGCGGAAAGTTCGCGGGGAGTTACCAACACGAACAGCAGGATGCCAGGCAGTTCGCAAACTGGGGCTTCGATCTGCTGAAGTACGATTGGTGTTCCTACCAGGCGAAGGATGATTCGCTGCCAGAGTTACAAAAACCATACCGCTTGATGGGCTCCATTCTGGCAGGAGAAGATCGTGACATTCTATTCAGTCTGTGTCAGTACGGGAAAGGGGACGTTTCGGCCTGGGGCCGCCAGGTTGGTGGGCAGCTCTGGAGGACGACCGGCGATCTAGCCTGGGGACCTAAGGGTCTTTACTCGTCGTGGGATAACATTGCCGCGGATTTCAAGCAGACGGATCACGCCAAGTGGGTTGGCCCGGGTGGATGGGATGATCTCGACGACTTGCTCGTCGGTCATATTGCGTACATTCCCTTTAATGAGAAACCGCCAAACGTGAAGATTGACCGGATTATGCCACCGCCGCTCACTCCTGACGAGCAGTACGCACAAATCAGCCTATGGAGCCTGCTCTCGGCGCCACTCATCATCGGCGGCGACCTGACCAGCCTGGACGACTTCTCGCTCAGTATGTTGACCAATGACGAAGTGATCGCGATCGATCAGGACCCGCTGGGACGGCAGGCCACGGAGGTAGTTCGGCAGGACAAATTATCCGTCTGGGTCAAAGACCTGGAGGACGGATCCAAAGCGGTGGGCCTATTCAATTTCGGTGACAGCGAACACGAGGTCGGGGCAACATGGGCGAAGTTAGGTATATCCGGAAGATATCTAACTCGCGACCTATGGAGGCAGAAAGACCTCGGAGGCAGCGATGGCGAGATCCACGCGCTTGTGGCGCCGCATGGCGTCGTGTTGGTCAGGCTTTCCGCAGTCACAGCTAAGTCGGAAATTGCGGCCAACGGAGAGAAACCTTAGGGTCCCAGTCGCGGTTTGTCAGACATAGAGGCTGCCTACCTGAAAACGATCGAACCGTTTCGCTCCGATCGAAGAACACTGCGATCCCGTTTGGATTAAGCCTTAGTGCATCATCCGCATCTGTGGAACGTCCTGGATGCTGACCTCGGCGGCAGCCGATGGGACGCCATGCCCGTTGCCATTGACGGCGGTCACGCGATACTGCGTGACGCCCTTTTCGGCAGCTGGTTCGGTGAAGGTCGGCCTGGTCAGGCCGGAGCCAATGATATGGGGACCGCCTCCCTGTGTACTTTCAAGCGTGTAGGTCACCGCTCCGGCCACAGGATCCCATTCGATGGTGACATTTTTCGCATGGATGTTCGCTCGGACGTGCGTGGGAGCGTCCGGGACGACGCCGTTCGGTAACAATCCATATACGCAGAGTTGACCGGTCCCTGTATTTTTCGTGCCAAAGCTCGAAAGGTAAACTTTGCCATTGGCTATGGTCGGCGGCGCCATCTTGGAGTACTCGCCACAGTCGTCACGCGATGGGTAGTCGAGCGAGTTCCATAGCTCGTTGTGGATGTCGTCCGCGTCGTACGCGTACAAAATGCCGGGCTGGGAGGTGTGCCAGGAGTCTCCCACGTGATGAATGGCAGCCCAGAGGATCCCATCCCTGTCGCCGTTGGCCGAAATGGACAGCATGGCGCCAGGATGGCCGTGGTTCGCCGTCGGCAGCATTTGGAACGGTGTCTCTTCGAGCGTATTGTCCGGCCGGAATCTGTACACGCGCTCCTTGTCCCGCTGCCCCCACATGTAGAGGAGGCCGCCGTTCCGAGCGCTCCGCCAATACACAACGCTGTGCAGATGTGAGCTGGTTGCAGCGAAGTGCTGCACCGCATTCCCATCGCCGAGGTGGCCGAGGTGTTGCCTGTTGAGCAGGTAGAGCACGCCCTCTTTCCCACCACCCAGCACCACGTTCGTCTTTGGAATGAGGGTGGCGCCGGAGGAGTCAAGATCGTTGTCGTCCTTGTCGAGCTGGACATGATTGGTGGGTGTGAACCAGTCCAGGATCCGCAGCGAAGGCGAAAGCTTGAGGAAGCTCTCGCTGAACTGGGTTGTGCCGTTCCAGCTGCCGTTGCCCGTATCCAGATAGATGATCCCGTCCGCGTCGATCGAGGGCGCCTGGCCGCTTTGCCAGATGCTCGCGCCGCCGCCTGCGGGAGACGTATTCAGCACGGCCTGTTGCTGGAGAGTGGAGGCGTCGTAGCTGAGCAGAAACCCGTGGTACGGCTCTTTATCGCAGTGCGACGCATATCCCACGTACACCTTCCCGTGGTCCAGGGCCAGCGCGGGTCGCTGGTTCTGGAGCAACGGGTCGAAGTCGGGTGCTGATATGGTTACAGGGCTTCCCGGCATATCCGAACCTGTCCCCACATCCAGTTTGTGCAGGCGCTGCTCAAAGTGTCCGCCGGCCTTGGTGAGCGCGACGACATACAAGACCCGGGTCGCGGGATCGACGACCGGCGTACCGATAATGCCCATGTTGCCGTTGATGTCCAGGCAGCCGAAGTCGTAGTCGTGCAGATTAGCGGGAACCCCGAAGTTGACGTGCCACAGCGGTTCGGTGGCGGTCGCGTCGTTGGCGTCGAAGGCATAGACGCTGTTGTTGACCGTGGTGGCGAAGACGACGTCGTGGTAGCCACCGCCAACGAGCACGTTGGTCAGTACCAACGGCTGCGTGTACAGCTGATCGTCGACGACATGCTTGAACAGCATGCCGAAATGACCGGGGTCGACGTTGGACGGTTTCAGCACCGTTTCGTGGAGGTTTGCGCCGGTCCGCTCCTTATCGTTGTGCTGCGTCGGGACATCCACCTGCCCTGCCGCGATCGCGCTCACACGCAGTGCGGATGCAAGGAACGGAATCAAGAACCAGGAGCGACGAGAAGACAGGATCATACTTTGTTCAAAGCCTCCGGCAACCGATGTAGGTTGGCAACGAGCACCCGTGCAGGTTCCGGCGAAAGCGCCTGCCTGGCTTCTTTGTGATCGTTGGAGGCCGCGGCAGCTTATCGTTGCGGAACATCTCGTTCTGCCTATTCTGGCTTACCCACCGTGTTGTTTTTGTACGCTTCTTGCAGGATCAAAAATGCTTGCTTCTTCTGTCCATCTTCAGAGATCAGGCCTTTACGGTTATAGCCGTCCTGGAGCTTGGGGATGTTTCGGGTAGTTGAGCGGAAGTCCATGAGGATCCAGGGAGTGATGCCGCGAAGCTGGGGAATTTTGCTGAACATGATCAGCTGATGCTTGTAGAGATTGGCCTGCTGCTCCTCGGTCCAGCGCTGGCTGTCCGGCCCATGATTGCCGAACTTGGCCTCTGCACCGAATTCACTCACGATAATCGGTTTGTTAGGGAGGACCCACCGCATCGTGTCGGCGTCTTCGGGAACACCGCCGTACCAGCCGAGGTATTCATTCACCCCGACAACATCGAGCGCGTTGGTCAAGGGATCGTCCAGGGTAGCGGTGCCGCCGGCGATGTGCTCTGAGTTGAGAGCGGAGGTGATGGGACGGGTGGAGTCGAGCCGTCGGGCTTCATTGGCTAGGTTCGTCAGGAACGTGGTGCGTGTTGGAGTATTTTCGGTCTCGTTCGAGATGGACCAAAGGATGACGGAGGCCTTGTTGCGGTCGCGGCGGATCATCTCATTCAACACCACGATCTCCTTCGCGTAGACCTCGGGTTTGTCGAACGAGATGCGTTGCCAGTTGGGAATTTCCGACCAGACCATGATGCCATTTCGGTCGGCGGCGCGGGTCATGCGTTCGTCGTGCGGATAGTGGCAGAGGCGAACGAAGTTGGCGTGAAGATCTTTGAGATAGCTGAAGATCGTGGCGACGTCCTGGTCGTTGTTGGCCCGGCCGCCGCGAAGGGGAGCCTCCGCGTGGACGTTGATGCCGTTCAGGAACACGGCCTTCCCATTGAGCAGGATGCGGGTGCCGTCGACGCGGATGTCGCGGAAGCCGATCTCTTCCGTGATCTTGTCCATCTGGTCGCCCGAGCCGGTCGCGAGGGTGACGTTGTAGAGCTTGGGAGTCTCTGGAGACCACAGGGTCAGACTGCCAGCCTTTACGTTGAAGGGAGCTCGCCCATCGGCTTCGGTTTTCAGACTGGCATGAACGCCGGCTTCCGGAATGTCGAGCGTCACGGGCGTTCCTGCCGGGGCATCCAGCACATGGATATATCCGGTCAGATCTGTGTTGCCGGCTTGCCAGGCGGAGCCATGGGCCAAGTGCACGTCATAGTCATCGATAAACTTTTCGGGCACGGTGACGAGAGAAACATCGCGCGTAAGGCCGCCGTAGTTGAACCAGTCGTACCCGACCGAAGGGATACCGTCCACGAGACGAGTCGCATCAACGGCAATGACAACGAAATTGGAGCCGGGATGAAGAACCGCGGTCACCTCGCAATCGAACGGCGTAAATCCGCCTTCGTGATCACAGACGCGCTTCTGGTTGACCCAGATGTGCGAGCGGTAGTTCGCCGCACCGATGTGGAGGAAGGTGCGCGTGCCTGGCCTTGGCTGGGCAGCGAAATCTCGCTGGTACCAGAGCACGCCCTCGTAGTTGAAGAGTTGCGGAACCTGGGTGTTCCAGTCGCCCGGCACCTTCAGGGTGGGAGCGGTCGCAAAGTCATACTCCTCGTTATGGGGTCCGCTCACGATGTTCGGGTGCGTATTCATGGCGTAGCCGCGGTCGTTGATGGCGCCGGTGCTGGTGTAGAGATCCCGGGCTGGAGCCTGATCCACCAGGTAATGCCAGTCGCCGTCGAGACTGGTAACGGATCGGCGGTCGACCCCCACGAGCAGGGTCTGGAACTGCTTCTGTCCGACTGCTGGAGCCAGCAGTCCCACGCAGACCAGCGCAACCCCAATCATGATGCGGCGGAACGAACGTAGCTCGATGGAGTGGTCCGGCAGATCCGTCATGCTGCTCCTTCCGTGCGGAAGCTCGACTTCGTTGAACGAATTGCTGGTGCAGGGAGTCGCCCCGGTGAGCAGGACGGCCGGTTCATCGAGCACCCTGGAACCGCTGTCGCGGGGCTGAGGTCCTGCCAGTTCTGAAGTACCCAGACGACTTTCTTTGTCTCGAGCAATCTCCACCGGCTGCGGTGCCTTGTTCCTTCTGCGCGGGAGCAGAGGATCGTCCTGCCGTTGGCCAGACGGGAACCGATGGGGAACGCCGCACCAGTATAGGTCCGGGATGTCCGTCTCCGAATGTCCCATACAGTTCGTGTCGTCAACCGGCGCACCAGACACTCCTTCTTAGATCGTCTGTGCGCCTGCGGTCGCCAGCGTCGTGTCCTTCGCCGCGCGCGACCAGAAAATGCGCAGATCGGTTACGTTTCGCAGGGCGAAGTTGGGCTCCGTCACGTCGTTTGGCCGCTGCACGGAGATCGCAAAGAAGTCAGCGCGATGCACATCATCCAGCCAGAAGGCCGGACGCGGATCAGCGTTGGCGGCCGCGATCTCGACGTGCGCCATCTCTAGATGCTTGAGGTGTCGAAGGAAGAAGCCGCCGGTGGGCGTCGGTCCAAAACGCTGTAACTCCGGATATCCGTCTTCCAGTTCCGGCACTTCGATGGTTCGCCAGTCGGGCATAGGCTTGGACTGATACTCCGAGACAGCTTGCGTTGGCAAACCTCGATGTCCGAAGAAGCAGTTGTTCAGCTTCACATCCTGGATAAGGTTTGACGGTATCCCGGAAAAAATCGACGACGTCGAGGCAGCCGAGTTATAGCTTGCGATGTTCGAGATCAGCACACGACGTAGCGTTCCGGGCCGCATCGTCTCCTTCGGTCCGCGGTTACGGCGGTTCAGCCGCAGAAACAGCGGCGCGTCGAACGTGTCGCGCAGGGTGATATTCGAGATAGCGATATCTTCCACGAGCGCACCATCCGCGGTCTCAAGCGCGATCCCTTTCGAGCCCTCGCACACGCAGTTCGAAATAGCGATATTCCGAAATCCGCCATTCGACTCCGTGCCGCACTTAATGCGGCCGTTATGCGGAACCCGCTCGGTTTCAGGGAACTTCTTCCAGGTGCCGTCAATGACGCTACCAAGCTCATAGGTACCGGTCACATAGCAATTGGTGATGGTTAGGTTGTCTGTCGAACGCGCATACCCAAGGGCGTAGCTCGACTTTGGACAGATCGCGTCGTCCCACGGCGAGTTGACCGTGCAGTTAGAAACGCGTACGTTTCGGCAGCAATCGATGTCGAAGCCGTCTCGGTCCGTGTCGACGAGCAGGTTGTCCAGCGTGAGGTTATCGACGCCCGTGGCCAGCAGAGCGAAGTGACCGCCCTTGAGAACCGAGAAATCCCGCAGCAGCACATTGCGGCAGTTCTTGAGCGCGACCGCCTTGTTCCCGACCCCGGGCTGCTCGGCGACAAACGATGCGTACACGCCGCGCGTTCCACCGGCACCGTGGGAGAGTCCCTTGCCGTGGATCAGGCCCGGCCCAATCACGGAAAAGTCAGAGATGTTTTCACCGTAAAACAGCGAGTTCGCCCAGTGGTTATGCCCGTAGTCCTGGTACTGTTCCCACGCTTGCGGAGGTCCGGCTGGATCGTAGACGCCACCGTTGTAGCCGGTGGCCTCGCCAGGCTTGGGCGAGTCAGCCGCCAAGATGGTGCAGCCATGCGCGAGGTAAAGATCAACGTGGCTCCGAAGGTGAATGGTGAAGCAGAGATACGTTCCGGCAGGAAAGAACAGCGTTCCACCACCGGCGGCGGCGACGGCTGCAACAGCCCTGTTGATCGCCGGCGTGTCGACAGTCTTGCCGTCGCCCAAAGCGCCGTAGCTGCGAACGTTGAAGAGGCCGGTGATGTCGGAACCAGCACCGGGCGTCGAGGTTTGGGCAAGAGCCACGTGACCAACAGCGGAGGCGAGCGCGAGCGGGGAGAGCCGGATGAGGTCGCGGCGTTGCATGAAGGAGGCCACCTCGATGACCATGCTGCAGAGCGGAGGGCAGATCAGCGGAGATCCGCGAGACCGACACGTGTCCAGGAGCCGACGTTTGCTGTCGCAATCATTCTGCTCTGTATTCGCTGGCACTGCAAATACGGTTAGCCGAAACGGTTCGAAATCACTGTCATAAACGTGAGTACTCGACGAGTTCGGTAGCCGACACACGCGGGTGCTTTTCCGCGATTGTCGCTGCTGCCGACAAGAGCCCGACTCGACACCGCTTAGGCGAACTGCTCGAGACTCATGCCGAGCGTGTATGTTTCGCCATGCGCCAGCAGTTCGTCCCAGGTCACGGGCCGCTTCTCATAACCCGCCATGCGCCCGAGCATGCAGCTGAGCGCCGTTTCGACGCCGGCGGCAATCTGGTTATGCGGCTTGCCCGACGTGATGCTGTCGAGGAAGCCGCGCTCCTTGTCGCGGTCCGCAAACGCCAGATTGTCGGAAAAGCTGCCGTTCGCCGCGAACTTTCCCAGACCGGAGATCGGCTTCGCCGTTGCCGCCGCTTCGTCCGGATCCTGCCACGTCCATGGCTGGGTTCCCAGAATCTGCACCGGCCCCGAGTAGCCGATCGTGGCTTGTCCCGAACTGCCGTAGAGCCGCAGACCGGCGTCGAAGCCGCCCCACGCGCCGAACTGCGTGGAGGAGAACAAAAGGTGCGCTCCGTTTCCGCCGCTCGGATCGGGATAGGTGAAGTCGACCTCGTAGTTATCCCAGCAATTTCCGGCGTGGGTGAGCACACTGCGGCCGCCGGTCGTTTCCGCCTTCACTGGATGCGCGCCGAGCATCCAGTTGGCGAGGTCGATGATGTGGATGTTCTGCTCCACCAGGATGTCGCCCGAGAGCGCCCGGTCCCACAGCCAGTTGCGCAGCCGGTACTCGTCCGCGCTCTCTCCGGGGCGCACCTTCTCGAGCGACGCCGGAGCGTTGTAGTTCGCCGCAACGGACACGATCTTTCCCAGAGCACCCGACTGCACCCGGGTCGCGGCGGCGGCGATCGGCGGCGCGCTTCGGCACTGGAAGCCCACGTCCACACTCTGCGTCGGACGCACGCGCCTGGCGATCGCGAGCGCCTGCCGGGCCTGCGCCACATCCACCCCTACGGGCTTTTCGCAGTAGACATGTTTGCCCGCATCCACCGCTGCCGCCAGGTGCTGCACATGAAAGAACGGCGGCGTGGAGATCTGGATCAGATCCACATCCGGCGAGGCGGTGATCTGCTCAAACGCGTGCGGCCCGCGAAACATCCGCGCGGCGTCCACGGGCGCACGACCCAGACCGGCGTTCAGTTCGTTGAAGTGTTTCTGGCCGGCGGCCAGCTGATCCGGGAAGAGGTCTGCCAGCGCGACCACCTGCGCCGACGTGCTTCGGCTGAACGACGTCGCGACGGCTGTTCCGCGGTTTCCGCAGCCGAGCAGACCGATGCGCACGGCGGAGTTGGCGGCGTACCCGAAGGCCGTGCTTGGTTTGAGCAGAAGCAGCCCGGATGCGGTCCGAGCGCCAACTTTGAGAAATTCACGACGTTGCATCGAGCCTCATTCCCTGCCGCAGATGTCTTTGTGAGCGCCCCTTCAGCCCGGCAGGTTCGCGAGGATGCGTTCGAGGTACGCCTTCTCCTCGCGCACATCGGCGATTTGCTGCGGACCGTTGGTTTCCCGTTCAATCGTAATCACGCCCGGGTAGTGGAGGTGCTGGAGCTTGGTCAGGACGGCGCGAAAGTCGACCAGGCCCTGTCCGATCAACACCTCCTGCCCCAGCTCATTCGGATTGGTCGGCCAGCGTCCGTCCTTGGCATGGACGCTGCGGATGTGCGGCCCCAGAATGTCGATCGCGTCGACGGGATTTGCCTTGCCGTAGAGGATCAGGTTGGCTGTATCGAGGCCCACGCCGACGTTGGGCATCGCGACATCGCGGATCGCGCGGGCCATGGTCGTCGGCGTTTCCTGCCCGGTCTCCATCAGAAACTCCTGGCCGTTTGCCTGGCAATGCCGCGCCACATCGCGAATGGCTTCGACCGACCCTGCGTACAGTGGGTCCGCCGGATCTTCCGGAATGAAGCCGCAGTGCGTCTGTACCTGCGACGTCCCAATCTGTTTGGCGAAGTCGGACGCCTGATAGAGCGCATCGGCACGCGCCTTTCGAGTGGCCGGCGGCACCAGACCGATCGTCGCGGGGCCGCGTGTGAAGTTCCACTCGCGCGTGCCCGGTCCCACCACCTCCACCGTCGTCGCGGTCAGGGAGTACGTCTGCAGGAGGTCGCGAAACTGGCGCGCCAGCTCCGGCGTGAAGCCGTCGATGTAGCCGTCGAGCGAAAGGAAGCAGTTGCGAAAGCCAAGCTCCTGCACCCGTCGGAAGTGTTCCTCGGGCGCGCCGAACGGGACGATCAGGAGCCCCAACTCCATCGGCCTGGGTGTTCGCGCCTGCGCCGCGGCGTGGGCAGGGCCCGGTGACAGGACATGGGACACCGCAGCCGCAGACGCTATGCCGAGAAAAGTTCTGCGCTTCATCGGGCACCTCTCGTTCGCTCCACTATAAGTCCCCTGCGTGCGACAAGTCCTGGGTGCGACCTCTGAGGTAGGCCGGCCGCCTGGAAAAGCTCCAGGAATCGATTGCCCGCGGCGACGATTCTCTCCTGATATGTGTGCATGGCGGATATGTATGCGTGGCGGATATGTATGCATGGCGGCCGCATAATCATTCCTGTTGACGCCCGTTTGCGCGCCTGTCATGCTCCGCCTCGTAGATGGAGGTGTCCGTATGAGCGCGCCCGCGTCGCTCAATCCTGCTCCCGCGCCGGGGATCGCGCCGCTTGATCTTATGCCCGCAGCGAGTGCGCGATGTCCCCTGCTGATGTGCGCTCCCACGCTCTACTCGGTCAGCTATGTCATCAACCCGTGGATGGCCGGCAACGTCGGCGCGTCGTCGCAGGCGCGCGCGCTCGGGCAGTGGCAGAGGCTTTACGACAGGCTGCGCGCGCTGACGACGGTGCACCTGGTCGATCCGGTGACGGGGTCGCCGGATATGGTCTTCACCGCGAATGCAGGGCTGGCGCGCAATGGGGTCGTCGCCCTCAGCAGCTTTCTCTGCCCGGAGCGTCAGGGCGAAGAGCCGCACTTCCGCCGCTGGTTCCAGGACGCCGGATACCAAGTCGTCGAGCTGCCGCGCCAGACACCCTTCGAGGGCGAGGGCGATGCGCTCTTTTCCGCCGACGGCGCGCGCCTGTGGGTGGGGTACGGCACCCGCACCTCGGCCGCGAGCCACGCCACGCTTCGCCGGCTGTGGGACATCGAGGTGGTCGGGCTTCATTTGATCGACCGGCGCTTTTACCACCTCGACACCTGCTTCGCCCCGCTCGCGGATGGGTCGATCCTCTGGTATCCGCCGGCGTTCAGCCCCGAGTCCCGGCGAGCGATTGAGGCGTTCTACCCTCCCGAGCAGCGCATCGCCGTCGCCGAGGCCGACGCAGTCTGTTTCGCCTGCAACGTTGTCACTCTTGGCGAGGAGCTCGTTCTGAACCACATCAGCCGCGAGCTCGAAGACAACCTGCGAGGCCGCGGATTCCGCGTCACGCAGCTGCCGCTCGACGAGTTCCTCAAGGCCGGCGGCGCGGCGAAGTGCCTGGTCATGAAGCTCTCGCCCGAAACACACGTCGGCCGGCTCACCGGTAGCTTCGGCGAAGGTACGGCAAGGGAGAGCCGCGCATGACCGCCGCTGATTCCATGCAGATGGAGGACCAGTTTGGCGCGCACAACTACCATCCGCTCGATGTGGTGATCGAGCGCGCGGAGGGCGCCTGGGTCTACGACGTGGGCGGCAAGCGCTACCTTGACATGCTTGCCGCGTACTCCGCGGTGAACCAGGGGCACTGCCATCCGGCGATCCTGCGGGCGATGTGCGAGCAGGCGCAGAAGGTGACGCTCACTTCGCGCGCGTTTCGCAACGACCAGCTGCCGCTGCTGTTGCGCGACCTCCATGCACTCACCGGCTTCGAGATGGCGCTGCCGATGAACTCGGGCGCGGAGGCGGTCGAGACGGCGCTGAAGGCCGCGCGGAAATGGGGCGAAACGGTGAAGGGAATCGCGCCGGGGGCGGCCGAGATCCTCGTCTGCGCCAACAACTTTCACGGCCGCACCATCTCCATCGTGGGGTTTTCAAGCGATCCGCAGTACCGCCACGGCTTCGGCCCGTTCCCAGCAGGCTTCCAGTGCGTTCCGTTTGGGGATGCGGACGCGCTTCGGCGGGCGATGTCGGAGAACACGTGCGCGTTCCTGGTTGAGCCGATCCAGGGCGAGGCGGGCATCGTTCTACCGCCTGCGGGATACCTGCGGCAGGCTGCCGCGATCTGCCGCGAGCACAACGTTCTGCTGGTATGCGACGAGATCCAATCCGGCCTGGGACGGACGGGCAAGCTGTTCGCGTATGAGCACGAGGGTATCCGGCCCGATGTCGTGACGGTGGGCAAGGCTCTCTCCGGCGGCTTCTACCCGGTCTCGGCCGTGCTTGCGTCGCGTGAGGTGCTGGGCGTCTTCCGGCCGGGCGATCACGGCAGCACCTTTGGCGGCAATCCGCTGGCCTGCGCGATCGCGCGCGCGGCGCTGCGGGTTGTGGTGGACGAGCATCTGCCGGAGCGCTCGGCCGATCTGGGCGCCCACGCACTTGCGCGGCTGCGGCAGATCCGGAGCGACCGCATCGTCGAGGTGCGTGGCCGGGGTCTCTGGCTGGCAATCGAGCTGAACACACCGGCGCGCCGCTTCTGCGAGGCTCTGCGCGATCGGGGCGTGCTGTGCAAAGAGACGCACGACACGGTCATCCGCATTGCGCCGCCGCTGACAATCAGCAGGGCCGACCTGGACTGGGGACTGGGGCAGATTGACCGGGTGCTGCGCGATCTAGACTGAATCGAGATCGGCAACTTCCTGCGCGGAGCAGGGATGTAAACGGTATCACGCACAGTGCGTCTCCCCCGGCGCGCAATTACGCCTGCTGCGTCAGTTAGCCCATATCTCCTGAAGATGCTTCTTCGACTTCCTTTCTCGCGGAATTGCGTTGACAACGCTCTTCAGGGATGACTAGGATGCGGCGAACTGGTAAGTCCACCTTTGGGAGTACCCCGGATCCCTCAACAGGGACGGCTTGAGACAGGAAACGAGCCGAGGGGAGCAAGACCGTTCCACGAGTCACACGCGCAACGCGGAACACCACGGCGGAACGGAACTTTGGAGGAGTGTGCATGAGGCAGCAGATAAGCAAATTCAGAACAGTGGTCGCGTTAGCGGCGTTGTCCCTCGGAATGATGTCGGGTGCGGTGGCGCGAGCCCAGGCGGTTTATGGAAACATCCTGGGAACCGTCACGGACTCAACGGGGGCAGCCATTCCGAACGCAACGGTTGTCATCACGGACGTGGCCAAGGGCACCGCGGTGACTGTGCAGAGCAACGGATCGGGCGAATTCAGCGCCGAGCATTTGATTCCGGACGTGTACGACGTCAAGGTCACGGCAGCGGGCTTCAAAACATTTGAGCAGAACGACGTGCGTATCTTCGCCGATTCCTCGGCAAAGGTCACAGCGGCCATGCAGATCGGTGGATCGGACCAGACGGTCGAGGTCAGCGCAGATCAGGTGCCGCAACTCAAGACGGATCGCGCCGATGTCTCGACAACCTTCACCTCGCAGGAGATCGGGGAGCTGCCGATTCCGGACCACAACTTTGCAAATCTGCAACTGCTGCTGCCCGGTGCGGTGCAGCTTGGCTGGGCGCACGCGGCGTCGGAGAATCCGCAGGGTTCCAAGCAGATCCAGATTGACGGTCAGGCCTTTGGCGGCGTGAACTATACGCTCGACGGCACCGACAACCAGGACGCCATCTTGGGCATTATCGTGATCAATCCGAATTACGAGTCGATGTCCGAAGCCAAGATTGCGACGCAGAACTTCGACGCGGAGTTCGGCAAGGCCGTCGCCTCCGTGCAGACGGTTCAGACCAAATCAGGCACGAACGCCTTTCATGGCACGGCCTTTGACAACCGCGAAAGCAACGCCAATCTCGCGCGTGATCCGTTCACCGTCTCGAAGGCCCAGGGATATGGGGGCGGTTTGAAGAATCAGTTCGGGGCATCGATCGGCGGTCCGATCCTGCGCGACAAGATCTTCTTCTTCAGCGACTACCAGGGCGTTCGTCAGAAGGTTGGCGAATCCGGTATCGGCACGGTTCCGACTCTGCTGGCTCTCCAGAGCTGCACGGGTGCGGCTCTCGCCTCCAACGGGCAGGCGGGCTGCGATTTCAGCCAGTACATCACGTCCGGCCACCAGATCTACAACAACAGCACCGGCACGCCAGTGCCGTACGCGAACAACATTATTCCGTTGAGTCAGCTCTCTCCTCAGGCGGTGCAGCTGTTCAAACTGCTCCTGGCGAATGGCAAGACGCCGAATAACTTCTCCACCCAGAACGGTTTGACCAGCAACTATCAGGGCAGCGGCACCGGCGCCCTCAACAGCGATCAGTGGGATGTGCGCGGCGACGCAACCCTCAGCCAAAGAATCCACGTCTTCGGCCGGTTTAGCCGCTTCAAGGACACACTGAGTGGATCCAGCCTCTTCGGTACCGCAGGTGGTCCCGGTCTGGGCATCGCCGGGTACGGCGGCGTCTCGCAGGGAGCCAACGACAGCGCCGCTGCCGGCGTGGATATCGCGATCAATTCCAAGCTGGTCACCGACGTTCGGCTCGGCTACTTCCGGTACAACATCCTTACCCACAAGAACGACCCGACCAACGCGAACCTGCCGTTTCTCGGCGAGAACACAAGCACCGCGACGTTACCCGTGTTGACCGACTACGGGACACCGGATATCAACATCGCCGACATCAACGTCACGAACGCGACCGGCGGTCCTAACAATGGTCAGAACACCGGTGCTCAGTTCGGCAGCGGTCTGAATATCAATCACTGCAACTGCCCTCTGATCGAGAAGGAAGACCAGTTTCAGATTGTTAACAACTGGACCAAGACCATCGGCAATCACGAGGTCAAGTTCGGCGTCGATCTGCGGTATGCGCGTAATCTGCGGGTTCCGTCGGACAATGACCGAACCGGCGTCAACAACTTCGGCAACGGACCGACCTCGGCCGGCACCGGGACGTCAGGCCTCGGTTTTGCCACCTTTATCCTGGGCGACGTCACCTCCTTCAATCGCTACACAACAGCGGATCCGAATGAGACCAATGCGAAGGAGTTCCAGCCACGCGACTTCTTCTACGCGCAGGACACATGGCGCGTGACACCCAAGTTGACGGCAAATCTTGGCCTGCGGTATGAGTACTACGCTCCGGAACGGGTCAACGGTGTGGGCAACGGGGCTCTCCTGAACCTGGCGACCGGCTACATCAGCGTCGCCGGCGAGGGCAAGCAGCCATTGAACATGGGGGTTGGCGCCCCGGCATTCCCGCTGAATCCGCGTGTCGGTCTGGCGTACCAGGCAAACGACAAGACGGTCATCCGGGGAGGCTACGGTCGAAGCTTCGACCTCGGCGTCTTCGGCTCCACCTTTGGCCACGTGGTCACCCAGAACATCCCTGTGCTTGCCAACCAGTCCCTGAGCAACATTGGCGGCCCAACCAGTTATGCATTCAACCTGTCTGATCCCTCGACTGCTTTTGTTGCGACTGCGGGAAATCCGCTGAACACGACGTCGACCCTCAGTCAGGCAACCAACGCCCTCTACACCTTCGCCTCGCCGGCGCTAAACGCGAACGGACAGATTCCAATTACCGCAACGATTCCGGGAGCGGGAACGACCATTGGTCAGGGTGTTAACGTGAAGGCTCGTCCGTTCACGGAGCGCCTGCCGACCCTGGATGCCTGGAACGTCGCGCTGCAACGTTCGATTAACCCGACGCTCTCCGTCGAGGTCTCTTACGTCGGCAACAAGGGAACTCATACCCTGAGCGACGGCGACGGCAACAACACCAACCCCAACGAGCCGGCGATCGTTCTGCCCGCCAGCTACACCCAGAACGGGCAGGCCCTGCACTACGACAACACTCCCGGTGCGATCGCAGCATATTCAGCCTGCACCGCGGCAACTTGCACGAACGGGGTTCCGAAGACCGGTCCCTATGCAGGCGCTACCAACAACAACACGCTTCTGCAGCGGTTCACCAACGGAAACCTGCCGGCATGCGGTTCCGGCCCCTGCAACTGGACCCAAGGCATCAGCTACTACGGGGATGACCAGGACACCCACTACAACGCCCTTCAGGCCAAGGTAACCAAGGCTCTCTCGCAGGGCTTCAACATCAACCTGAACTACGCCTACCAGCGTGGACGGGACAACGCAAGCGGTTTCGCCACCTGGGATAAGCAGGCCATCATCGGCAACGACTCCGCGATCCGCCGAAATGCGTTCACCGCCTATGGTCTCTGGCGTCTACCCTTCGGCAATGGCCAGGCGTTTGCTCGCAACGTCAATGGTTATGTCAACGGCATCATCGGAGGGTGGGAGATCAGCCCCGTCGTCCAGTGGCAGAGCGGACTGCCGTACTCGCTCAGCTACTCCGATTGCGGTGCGACCATTTCCTCCGCCGCACCGTGCCAGCCGAATGGGAGCGCCAGCGCCATCAAAGGCAATCAGCAGGGCATCCCGGGCTACATCACCCCGACGCTGTTTGGTCCGGTGATCAGTGCGGCCGATCTCACCGCTGGCAACAACCTGTGCAACGCCGTTTCCGTTTCGGGCGGCTTTACCTGCCCGGGGCTGGACACGATCGGGAACGTTCGTCGCAACAGCGATTTCGGACCGAACCTCTTCAACAGCGATATCTCGCTATTGAAAAACATTCCGTTCCGAGAGCGGTTTACGGCGCAGTTCCGCTTCGACGCCTTCAATGCCTTCAACCACATCAACCTCGGTACGCCGAACGGGACGATCGACAGTACCAATGCCGGTCAGATCACCAGCGGCCCTTACCCCCAAGGTATCGGCGGCACGACCAACCCGCGTCAGCTGCAATTCACCGCTCACCTGGCGTTCTAGGTCTTGACGACCACACCTGAAAAGGGAGGAGAGCTTCGGCTCTCCTCCCTTTCTCTTTCTCCGGTCAGATCCTTGTGCGCGTTTGCAGGTGCAGTCCCTGGCTCAACGACGCCTGCAAGCCGCACCATCGATGGCGCAACCCTGCCGTCGTCTCTAGTCCGTGCCGAGCGATCCGCGGTTCCGAAATGCCTTTTTGTTGATGTCCGGCCAGAACTCCTTAAACGTGAAGTTCGCGGCATCAATCAGGTCGCTCGTGAGCCACTTCTGGCCGACTTTGGTCCACGTACGATATTTTGTCGGGTAGTAGAGCGTCGAGATCCCGGAAGCAGCGCCGGAGCCGACGATCTCGGAGAAGTTGAAGGTTTCGGCGCCGCCATCGGTGCGTGTGATCAGGATGCGTGTCGCGGCATAGACCGCCCGGTGAACGAAGCCACCGTGGCCGAGGGTGTAGAAGCGCGCGTCCTGGTGGAATGCTACCGGCCCAACCCCGCCGACCATGAAGTTTTCGCTCGCGGTGTCGGCCAGGGTGTGCCAGTAGTAGCGCCCGTAGCCGACGACTCCCTGATGAAACTCGGGATAGGCGTCGGAGTTCTGGGAGAATCCGGCCTGCACGGCTGCGAGAACGAAGGACCCGTAATCGAAGCTGTCATGTCCGGCGGCTAGGAATTTGTCCTTCGCGCTCTGTGGAGGAAGCTGGATGTCCGCGGAAACGGAGCGAAAGTTGGGAATCACACCCAGAATGCGCTTGGTCTGCTTCGTCCCGTTCGGGCTCAGTGCATCCTGGTCGGTGGTTTGGATGGTTGTGCCAGGCGTGGTCTGCGGGTTTGTCGGCTGCGGCGTCGTGGACTGGACCGGAGACCCCGAAACGTCCGCGGACGGCGAGGGTTCGTCGGGAAGCTCGGCGATCAGGCGGGCGGAGGAGGAGACGCGCGATTCATCGGCCTGTTGACCGTGCAGGACGGCTGAAACTCCGAGCAGAAACAGGCAACACGCGGGAGAAAGGGCGCGTCGCGGACGTGAGGGGGAACGCTGAGGCATACGAGTAAGACGCTTCGGCGACGCGGGGGACTCCAAATGTCTCCTCATTCTGCCGGATGCGGCTGGAAGCCGCGGGCGTATGGAGGGTCGCAGCCGAGCAGAGCCCCGTCCCTGGAAAAGCGATGGACCGGATCACCGGCGGCTCCGCGCCCGCTGGGGACGCCTTCACCTGCCTTTGACTGCGAACGACCCCCAACTTGGTATAACTAGGAAGACTTGTCAAAGCGCAGGGGACCTTCGTGAACATTACGCAACAGGAAATCGCCAGCCGGGAGATCACCGAAACCACGGCCGACTCGCTCCGGGCTTCGTTTCTCGGTCACCTTACGCGCACCGTGGGCCGGCTGCTCGATGTTTCCACCGACACCGAGAAGTACCATGCTCTCGCGCATGTCGTTCGCGATGAGGTGATGGACGACTGGATCCACACTATTCAGACCTACCGTGAGCGCGACGTGCGGGTCGTCTGCTACCTTTCGGCCGAGTTCCTCTTGGGGCCGCACCTGATGAACGATCTTTTGAACCTGGGGCTGACCGAAGAGTGCCGCGAGGCGCTCGACTCGCTTAGCCTCAGCCTCGACGCGCTGGCGGATCAGGAACCGGAGCCTGGTCTCGGCAACGGAGGCCTTGGCCGGCTGGCGGCCTGCTACATGGACTCACTCTCCACGCTCGGCGTGCCGGCCATCGGCTACGGCCTGCGTTACGAATTTGGCATCTTTCGCCAGGAGCTGCGCGATGGCTGGCAGGTCGAGCACTCCGACAAGTGGCTCCAGTTCGGCAATCCCTGGGAGATGCCCGTCTCGGACGCCTCCGTCGAGGTGCCGTTTGGCGGACGGAGCGAGACCTTCCAGGATGAGACCGGCACGCTCCGGTGGCGATGGATCCCCAATCACACGGTCATGGGCGTACCTTACGACACGCCGATCCCCGGGTTCCGCAACGGCGTCGTCAACCGCCTGCGCCTGTGGAAGGCAGAGGCGGTCGACTCCTTCGACTTCGCCTCCTTCAACACGGGCGATTACATCGGAGCCGTCCGGTCGAAGATGGAGTCCGAGACCATCTCCAAGGTCCTCTACCCGAACGACGAGACCGACGACGGCAAGCGCCTGCGTCTGATGCAGCAGTTCTTCTTCACCTCCTGCTCGCTTCAGGACATGATCCGCCTGCACAAGCTGCAGAAGCGACCGATCAACGAGTTCGACGAGAAGTGGACCGTGCAACTGAACGACACCCATCCGTCCATCGGCATCGCCGAACTGATGCGGCTGCTGATCGATATTCACGGACTCGAGTGGGCCGAGGCCTGGCGCATCACGTCCAGGACGTTCGGCTACACCAATCACACCCTGCTGCCCGAGGCGCTCGAGCGCTGGCCCCTGCACATCTTCGGCGCGCTCCTGCCCAGGCACCTGGAGATCATCTACGAGATCAACGCGCAGTTTCTCAAAGAGGTCAACGAGCGATTTCCCGGTGACAAAGCCCGCCTCACGCGCATGTCCATCATCGGCGAAGAGGGTGAAAAGAACGTCCGCATGGCGCACCTCGCTGTGGTCGGCTCCAAGGCGGTCAACGGCGTCGCCAAGCTCCATACCAAGCTGCTCGAGCAGGACACGCTGCACGACTTTTACGAGCTCTGGCCCGAGCGCTTCAGCAACAAAACCAACGGCGTCACGCCGCGCCGCTGGCTCCTGCTATCGAATCCGCCGCTCGCCTCGCTGCTCGACGAGAGCATCGGTCAGGGCTGGCACACCGACCTGACCGAGCTGCGCGGGCTGGAGAGGTTTGCCGACGACGCCTCCTTCCAGGAGCAGTGGCGCAAGAGTCAGGTCCAGGCGAAGGGCCGTCTCGGCGATTACATCCGGCGCACCATGGCGATCGAGCTCCAGCCCGAAAGTATGTTCGACGCGCAGGTGAAGCGCATCCACGAGTACAAGCGCCAGCACCTCATGGCGCTGCACATCCTCGCGCTGTACTGCCAGATCAAGAGCGGCACGGTGCGAAACGTCACACCGCGCACCTTCCTTTTCGGCGGCAAAGCTGCGCCCGGCTACAAGATGGCGAAGCTCATCATCAAGCTGATCTGCACCGTGGCCGACCTCGTCAACTCCGATCCCGAGGTTCGCAAGCTGCTCCACGTCGTCTTTGTGCCCGACTACTCCGTCTCCGTGGGCCAGCGCATCTACCCCGCCGCCGACCTGTCCGAGCAGATCTCGACCGCCGGCAAGGAGGCCTCCGGCACCGGCTGCATGAAATTCATGATGAACGGCGCGGTTGCCATCGGCACGCTCGATGGCGCGAACATCGAAATTCGCGACGCCGTCGGCCAGGAGAACTTCTTCCTGTTCGGCCTCACCGCCCCCGAGATCGCCGAGATGAAGGCCAACGGCTACCGTCCCCGTGACTTCTACGAGCGCGATCCGCTTCTGCGCGACGTCCTCGACGGACTCGGCAGCGGCCGCTTTTCCCGCGGCGACTGGGAGCTCTTCCGACCGCTGCTCGATGAGCTGCTCAACAAGGACACCTACATGGTGCTCGCCGACTTTCAGGCCTACATCCAGGCGCAGTCCAACGCCGGGACCGTCTTTCAGGACCGCAAGCGCTGGAGCCGCATGTCGATCCTCAACACCGCCCGATCCGGTATTTTCTCGTCGGACCGCGCCATCCGCCAATACTGCGACGACATCTGGAAGGTGTCGGTTGGCGTAGCGCTTTAGCTCTACGGCACGCTCCGCGAGCGCCCAGGGTTGGGATGCCCATCCTGACGACAGCTGAGAGACACAGCGCGCAACATGCCCGAACGGCGGCAGCAGCCGGAATCTCGTCGTCAGACCGGGCGCCCGGAGGTTTGCTGCGCGAAGGTCTCTCGTGTCCCCGTTCCCGCCTAGCCCCGCTGCTATGATCTCCTCAGCGAGGGTTTACGGAACGAGTGTCGGTCACGCACCGTACCTTACGCTGGGAACCGAATTGCCCGGATTGCCCATACGCCGCGTCCCCAGTCGCTGGGTCGCGTCGGAGAAGAGAGCGAGATGAGCACGAAAAAGGTCGTTCTTGTCATTTTGGTCGTTCTGGTTCTTGCCGGAGTTGCCGTTGCGACAATCCTGCACAGTCAGGCCAGCGTCACCAAAGTCGATCTGCAGAAGGTCGCCCGCCAGGATCTCACCTCGCTTGTCAGCGGGACCGGCCAGATCAAGCCAAAGACCTACGTCAACATCGGCGCAACCGCGTTCGGCCGCATCACGCACCTGAATGTGCGCGAGGGCGATCACGTGAAGCGCGGCGCGGTTCTGGCCACCATCGAAAGTGTGCAGCCCGCGGCCACGGTTGCGGCGCAGCAGGCCACCATCGCCTCTTCCAAGACCGACGTCAGCTCGTTCACCGCAGCCGAGAAGACGGCATCTGCAAACATTGCTCAGGCCAAGGCAGATCTCGAGCAGAAGCGCCTCGACTACCAGCGAGCGCAGGCCCTGTTCAACGACAAACTCATCGCCAAGCAGGACTTCGACAGCAAGCAAGCCGCCTACGACATGGCATCGGCCACGCTTGAACAGCGCCAGGCCGCGCAGGCGCAGGCCGTCGCACAAACCGAGTCGCAGCGCGCGAAGGTGGTTCAGGCGATCGCCAGCCAGCGCTCCAACTTCGACTCGCTCGACAAGACCATCAGCCGCGCCCCCTTCGACGGTCTCGTCACCAACGTTCCCGTGCGCGAAGGCGAGACCATGGTGGTCGGCATCCAGAACGCCGAAGGATCCACTCTCATGACGCTCGCCGATATGTCCGTCATCACCGCCGAGGTCAAGGTGGACGAGACGGACATCGTCAACGTGAGGCTGGGTCAGCCGGCTGACGTTTCGGTCGATGCTCTTCCCGGTCGCATCTTCAAAGGCCACGTCACCCAGGTTGGCGACCAGGCTCTGCTGCGAACCACCGGCGTCGCCACCAGCCAGAGCACCACCGGCACCGAAGAGGCCAAGGACTTCAAGGTGGTCGTCACCCTCGATCAGGTCACCGACGAGCTTCGCCCTGGTCTTTCCACCACGGCAAAGATCACCACCGCGCACAAGGCCAACATCCTGACCATTCCCATCCAGGCCCTGGTCGAACGCGATCCGGCGCAGGAGAAACTCTACGCCACGCAGTCGCAGGCGCACGGCTCCCCGGACGCGACCGACAAACCAGGGAAAGCCCAACTCACCCAGGGCGTCTTTCTCATTCAGGACGAGCACGGAAAGATGCGCGCCAGCTTCGTTCCCGTGGCCACCGGCATCACCGGCGCGACCGAGATCGAAGTGACCAGTGGCCTCACCCAAGGGGAGCAGATCGTTACCGGACGATACAAAACACTCCGCGCGTTGAAGAGCGGCGTAGTCGTCAAACCCGAGACTGCGGCCGAAGCCGCCGCGCCGACAGACGCGTCCAGCTGATATCGATACCTAGCGGACTCGAGCGGAGGTCGTCCCCCTGATCTTCGGGTCCGTTCGTTCGGGGCAGCTCCTGTTCCGCTGAGACACGGTTCGGGCCCCAGGGATCTCTTCGCGGGGGCAACCGCGAATCCGCAGGGAACTTCCGTCAGAACAAAGACGTACAATCGCGAAAGAGCATCCGGAGACCAGCCCCGGAGTCAGTCTGGAGCAAAGGCGCACGATGGCGATCGAGGTCCAGCAGGAATCCGCTAAAAGTAGCGACGAAACGGGAAAGATCTCCGGCGACGTCATCGCCACCGAAAATCTGTGGAAGACCTACTTCATGGGCGACCAGGAGGTCCATGCCCTGCGTGGGGTCAATCTCCGCATCCGGCACAATGAGTACGTTGCCATCATGGGGCCGTCCGGCTCGGGGAAATCCACGCTGATGAACCTGATCGGCTGCCTGGACACCCCCACCCAGGGCCACTACTGGCTCAACGGCCACGATGTCTCCGAGCTCAACGACGACCAGCTTGCCCGCATCCGCAACCGCGAAATCGGCTTCGTCTTCCAGACCTTCAACCTTCTTGCCCGCGCTACCTCGCTCCACAATGTCGAGCTTCCACTCATCTACAACGGCACCCCCGCCGCTGAGCGCGCCAACCGCGCCAAGGCTGCACTTGAATCTGTCAATCTCGGCACGCGCATGATGCACAAGCCGAACGAGCTCTCCGGCGGCCAGCGCCAACGCGTCGCCATCGCCCGCGCCCTGGTCAACAATCCTTCGATCATCCTTGCCGACGAGCCCACCGGCAACCTCGACTCCAAGACCGGCGACGAGATCATGGCTTTGTTTGACGACCTTCATGCCAAGGGCAACACCATCGTCCTCGTCACCCACGAGCCCGACATCGCGGAGTACGCCCATCGCGTCGTCACCATTCGCGACGGCGTGATTGCCAGCGACCAGATCTCCAGCCGCCTCCGCTCGCACGCCTAGCCTGTGTTGCAGCCGACGTGGCATTGGCCCGATCTGCGCCGCCATCTAAAATTGCTGCATGGTCACCTCCCCCCGTCGGCTGCTGCTCGCCGGCAGCCTTGCCGTACTCTGCCCCGCTTCGCTGGCCGCTGCCGACGCCCGCTTCGACCTCACCGGGCCTCGCATCGAAGTTCGTGTCACTCGCGGCGCCACCACGCTCCCCATTGCCTCCGTTCCCAACCTCCAGCCCGGAGATCGTCTCTGGATCCATCCGGATCTGCCGCCCACGCAATCCGCCCACCTGCTTCTGGTCGTCACCTTTCTCCGCGGCACCACCAATCCTCCCCCCGACAAGTGGTTCACCAAGCTCGAAACCTGGAACAAACGTACCAGCGCCGAGGGAATCACCCTCACCGTTCCCGACGGCGCCGAAGAGGCGATCATGTTTCTCGCCCCCGAAACCGGCGGCGACTTCAGCACCCTGCGGTCCGCCGTCCAGGGCAGGCCCGGCATCTTTGTCCGCGCCTCCCAAGACCTCGCCGAGGCCGGTTTTGAGCAGGCCCGCATCGAAAAATACCTTGCCGAGATGAAGCAGGTTCCACCGGCCGACGCAAAAGCCCTTCTCGACCACTCCAACCTTCTCGCCCGCACCCTCAACCTCAAGCCCAATGACGATTGCTTCAAGCGGCCAGTGGACCAGCAGTACAACTGCCTGACCCAGACCGGGACCCAGTTGCTGCTCGACGACGGCCACGGCCAGACCGTCGTCTCGCAGCTCACGAACGGACCCGGCTCCGATTTCATCAACGCCGCATCCGCCACCTCGCTCGCCGGCGGCGGCGCCTACAGCGCCTACGTCGGCGCCATCGTCGACCTGGTGCGCATCACCAGCAACCTGCATACCGCCCAGTATCAATACATTCCCGCCATCGCCTTTCCCGACCAGCAGAAACTCAACCTCCGTCTCAACACGCCCCCGTCGTTCCACAACCCCAAATCCGTCATCGTCATCGGTCTTCCCTCCATTCAGGCTGCCACGCCGCCGCCGCTCCGCCCCGCGGACCCCAAACGGGTCACGTGCCTAGTCGCGCCCGAGCTCACCTTCGCCGTCGAAGGCGCTCCTCTGGTCTTTTCGACCGCCCTTGCTCACGACCTTGCCTTGCACCTGAACGAACCAGACGCCCCGCCGGACATGCCGCTCGTCGCCGATGCCTACCGTGGCGGCCTGGTGCCTGCTACCCCGGACACCACACGCAAGCCACTCTCTCCCGCACCCTCCTCCCCTTCCGTACCCGCTGAAACGAAGCCACGCACCCCAAACCAGCCGCTCACCGGCACCATCCATGGCTTCTGGGGCTTCGACGCCTTCACCGGGCCAACCCTGAGCCTTCAAGCGCAGCCCGGCCACGACTGGCGACTCGCCGGCGACACGACCGACATCATCGCCGGCCAAAAGGCCGATCTGCGCCTCGCCTCGACCGGAACCGGGTGTCTCGACACGGTCACCTTCTCCGACGCGGCAAACAAGCAGATCAAAGCAGATTGGAAGCCAACGGATACCCCCAACGAAGTTGTCGTCGCTCTTCCGGCCTACACGGGCAAACCCGGCGAGCTGACCCTGCAGCTGCACCAGTTCGGCGATCCCGCCCCCGCCGACGTCGCGATCAAGAGCTTCTCCCCACCTGCCGAACTGAACGCCATTGAGTATCACGCCGGAGATCGCTTCGCCAAGGTGACCGGAGCAAACCTCGTTGAGGTGCGCGAGCTGCGCCTTGGAACCCATGTCCTTCATCCGACGCCAGGCGCCCTTGCCGATCCGTCAGGCGCGCTGATCCTTGCCTTGCCCGAGAAGGAGCCTCTCACTGCTCTGCACGCAGGCGACCACCTGGAAGGGAAAGTCACCCTTGAGGACGGCCGCACCCTGTCTACCGGCTTTACCGTGCTTGCCAGCCGCCCCGCCCTCCATCTGCTCAGCAAAAGCTATACCCTGTCCCAACCCTCTCCCATTCAACTCGCCAGCAAAGATGACCTTCCTCTCTCTTCGCGCCTGACCTTTTCCCTCCGGTCCGACCCGCCCATGCCGCGCGATGCCGCAGTCGAACTGGCCAGCGAAGACGGTTCGCTCGAGACCAAACTGAGCATCCAAAGCGGCTCCCTGGTCCTTGAAGATAGCCATACCGTCCTGGCCGAACTCGACCCTGAGAAGACCTTTGGCCGCTCCGCCTTCGGCCCCCTCCACCTTCGCCTCGTCACCCACGACGGCACAGCCGGCGACTGGCTGCCGCTCGGCACGCTCGTCCGGCTTCCCACCCTCAACCGCCTCCAGTGTCCGGCGTCATCCGTTGCGTCTTCGACCTCGACCGGCGCGCCGATGTGTACCCTTACCGGCGCATCGCTCTTCCTGATCCGATCCGTCTCTCCCGACCTGGCTTTCACCAATCCCACCGATGTTCCCGACGGCTTTGTCGGCGATACCCTGCAGATTCCACAACCGACCGGTCCGTCCTTCTATCTACGTCTGCGTGACGACAGCACCCAGAGCGACGCCGTGACGATGCCCAAGCAGAATCAGTAACACGCTAGGCCGTGCGGATATCCACGGAGCGCATGCCCGCGGCGGCCGCGGCGCGCAGGCCCTCGTCGGAGTCCTCGAGGACGACGCAGTCGGCGGGCGGGACGTGCATGCGCCGGGCGGACTCGAGAAAGACGTCGGGGGCGGGTTTGCCGTGCGCGACATCGTCGGCGGAGACGATGTCCGTAAACAGCGGCAGCAGGCCGGTCGAGCGCAGGCTCGCCTCGACGTTGGCGCGCCGGCCGTTTGAGGCCACGATCATGGGCACCCTGCCGTGCCAGGCGCGAGCGAGGTCGGCGACCGCCGCGATCTCGCGCAGGAGATGGAGACTTGCCTGGAAGTGGCCGGTGTAGGTGCGGAAGACTCGGTCACGATCGAGCGGGGCCAGGGAAGCGCCAGTCGAGGGCGGTTCGGCGGCGAGCCGGGCGTCGTGCGCGTCCAGCAGCGCATCGGGCGTGAGGCCGGTTCGCTGCATGTACCACGTCTCTTCCATGGTGTGCCCCTGCTGCTCGAGCGCGAGGCGGATGGCGTTGAAGTGCGCGGGCGCGGTGTCGACCAGCGTTCCGTCGCAGTCGAAGATGAGGGCGCGAAAGGGTGCGGGCAGGGAGATGGGCATTGTGTCGTCCCATTGTCACCGATGACGATCGCATTGGAGATGCCCGTTGGCGACGGCATTCGGAGCGGCTTCGCCTGTCCCTGCCGGGCGGGTTAGGATGGTTGCGGCGTCCAGGAGCGAGTGGGATGAAAACAGTTACAGGGTGGATCTTGGCGGCGGCGCTGATGGGCGCTGGCGCCTTTGGGCAGCAGCCGGCGACGACGAACACTGCAGGAACGCTGACCAATCCGCTGAAGAATGTGGGGCCGGACCCGTGGGTGGTGGTGCGGGATGGGTGGTACTACTACATGAACTCGACGGGCTCGAACCTGTCGATCTGGAAGACTCGCCGGATCGAGGATCTGGCGAACGCCCAGAAGGTGGTGGTGTGGACACCGCCGGCAACGGGCCCCTACTCGAAGGATCTGTGGGCGCCGGAGCTGCACCGTCTTGACGGGAAATGGTACATCTACTTTGCGGCGGATGCGGGGCGGAATGAGGACCACCGGATCTATGTGGTCGAGAATCCGGCGGATGACCCGACATCGGGAACTTGGACCTTCAAGGGCAAGGTGAGCGATGCCACCGACAAGTGGGCGATCGACGCGACGGTGCTGGAGCCGAGCGCGGCGACCGGCGGGAAGACGTACCTGATCTGGTCGGGGTGGGAGGGCGACACCAACGGGGTGCAGTCGATCTATATTGCGCGGTTGAAGAATCCGTGGACGGTTGACGGCGGCCGGACGCGACTTTCGACGCCGGACCATCCGTGGGAGAAGGTGGGAGATCTCGACCCGCGGGACGAGATCATTCCTATGCCGCATGTGGACGTGAACGAGGGGCCTGAGGTGCTGGAGCACAATGGGCGGATCTTTCTGACCTACTCGGCGAGCGGGTGCTGGACGAACTACTACGAGTTGGGTCTGCTGTCGGCGAAGGCCGGAGCAAACCTCCTGGATGCGCGGTCGTGGACAAAGTCGGACGAGCCGGTGTTTCGGCAGGATCCGGAGGCACATGCGTACGGCACGGGGCACAACGGGTTCTTCGTGTCGCCGGACGGCAAGGAGAACTGGATTATCTACCACGCAAATGCGGAGAAGGACCAGGGTTGCGGCAACTTGCGAAGCCCACGGGCGCAGCGGTTCACGTGGAAGCCGGATGGGACGCCTGACTTTGGACGACCGATCGCAACCGGTGTGGCGACCGCGGCTCCGAGTGGAGAGCAGTAGGTACCCCTCCCCCCGGGTATGGCTCCTCTAAACCCTGTCCAATGAACGACTTAGCCGAGGGTATCGATTGTAAGTCACTCAATCTACGTAGGTTAACCCGCAAAAACTTGTCAGGAAAGGACTTACGGGCCGTGGGGGCGGCAGATTGGCGGTGGTTCGGTGCCGCCTTTCTGATGCCCTACTTCCATTGTAGCGAGCGGGACGAGGATGTACGCCACCTGCGGGCGAGGTTTATCGAAGATGCAGGGAGGCGGTGGTCGCGGCGTGGTGCAGGTGGGTGACAAAGGGACGGAGCTGCTCCGGGTGGGCGTGGGCGACGGCGGTGAGGGTGAGGATGAAGGCCATGAGGACGGCGGGCCAGGGGAGTTCGTGATCGGGGGTGAGGGGTAGATGTCGCATTGCACCGTTCATGAGAGCAAGTTTGGGACCAACTGACTGAGGCGGGCGTTTGGCTGCAATCCGGCAGGTTTGAGGCGATTTGGGGCGGATCAAAACGTGCGGGGTGGAAGCGGTGTTCCATGCTGGGAAAGCTGGTTCCGCGCAGGCCGGTACCGTGACGGCTGGTACCGTGACTCTTGGTTGGTTCAGAGGGACGTTCCTCACACGAGCCTCGAGTTTCGGTGCGCGGATGACTGGGTTCTCGGCTGAGTGCGTGGGGTTCCGGCACGCGGCCTAGAGCTGTTTGCGGATACCGGCTTCGCGGGTGATGGCTTCGAGCTGGTCTTCGAGTTTGCCCTCCATCGCGGCCTTGGCCTGGCCGGTGCGGAAGGTGAGCGGCGATATGCGACCGGTGACATCTTCTTCGAGGAAGGCGATGGCGGCGTAGAAGGCGAGAGCGGCGAGAAGGAGGCCGAGGATCGCGGTGGCGTGGGGAAGCAGGGGGCGACCCGCGTCGACGCCGAACTGGAGCAGGGCGGCTCCGGTGGTGCGGAGGACAGCGACGACGAGAAGACCGCCGAGCAGCGGTTTGCCTGGAAAGGTGATGGCGGCGAGGATGACGAGGCAGAGGGCGAGTGAGCAGAGGAAGAAGGCGGCGGCGTGGCTGGGCTGGGCGGCTCCGCCGAGCAGAAGGAGCTGAAGCCCCTGCACGATCCAGGACGCGCCGAAGATGGCGAACGCGGTCGCTCCGCCTGTGTCGCGCGAGAGGAAGGCCATGATGGAGGGAGCGAGCTCAAGCGGAGCGACGAAGGCGAGGAGGATGAGGGCGAGCGGAAGGGACTCGGCAGCGGGGATCCAATGGAAAAGAAAGGCGGAGTAGAGGACGTTGCCGATGCCGAAGGCGAGCGAGGCAAGGGGGAGGGAGCTGGCGTAGGGCGTGAGCGTGATGCGGACCTGGGCCTGGGTGGTGGGGTCTTTGGTGTCGTTGGATTCGGTGTTGCCGGTCTGAGCCATGCTGGTTAGACGGGGATTGCAGGAAGGATGGACGGAGCCTCGGGA
>CALMVL010000321.1 GCA_937873265.1 uncultured Granulicella sp. | reverse complement strand
GTAGGCGGGGGTTTGGAGGGCGGCGGAGATGATGTCGAAGTAGAGGTCGGCGTTTTGTTCGGAGAGGCGGTCGGTGAGGCCGAAGAGGTTTTCGAAGGCAAAGTCGAGCCAGAGGCGGGTGGGGGTGCCGCGGAAGAGGAAATAGTGCTGGGCGAAGATGCGCCAGACCTCGCGGGGGTTCGCGATGGGGTGATTGCCGATCTCCAGATCTTCGAGGGAGATGCCCTGGGAGTAAAGCATGCGGTGGACGTAGTGGTCGGGCTGGATGAAGAGGGTGGCGGGGTCGGGAAAGGCGTCATTTTGGGCGAACCAGGCGGCCTGGGTATGGCCGTGTGGGCTAAAGATGGGGAGATCGCGAACGGAGGCGTAGAGGCGCTGCGCGATGGCGCGAGTGGTGGGATCGGGGGGAAAGAGACGATCAGCGTGCAGCAAGGGCATGCGGTGGCTCGACTCCGGGTGGGTGGATGAGTCCGGGAGTTAAGAGTGGGGGCTGTGCGTCTGGTCTGTCAACCGGACTGCGCTGTCACCGGCATCGGCGTGGAAGGCGCGAGATCGTTGATACGGCCGTCTCCTGCGGGGGCGGTAGGGATCTATGGTAATGGTGGAGCGCATGCGGGATGGAGGGGAGCCGATGAGTCGATCTGGTATCTGGGTGGGGTGGATGGCGGCTGCGATGCTCGGGTGTGCTTCGGCGGTTGGTCAAAGCGCAGCTGCGCCTGCGCAGGGCAAGAGCCCGATCGAGTATGCGAATCCGTTGGTAGGAACGGCGCCGCTGGACCGGCGAGATCTGATTGGGAACGCGCCGCCCCCGGGAGAACAGCTTTACTCAGGATTTACCCCGCCGGGTCCGTTGCTGCCGCATGGACCGTTTGAGGCGACGCCGGTGAATGCGGATCTGGCGCTGGAGTACCCGGCGGGCATCGCGTGGCCGTATTTCTACACCAATCCGACGATGTTTGGGTTTTCGGCGGGTGGACCAGGGGGACCCCTGCTGATTCCGGTTGTGGGGGACTGGACGCCGCCGCCGGCGCAGCCTGCTTCGACCTACAGCAAGAGCACCGAGAGTGCGTCGCCGGGGTATTACTCGGTCGATCTGGACACGTTTCACACGCGCGCGGAGCTGACCGCGACGCTGAATACCGAGCTGTTTCGGTTTACCTTTCCGGCCTCAAAGGATGCCCACGTTCTGCTGGATCTGGACCGGGTGCGTGGGCAGGTGGAGATGGTCGGCGACCGTACGGTGCGCGGGGTGGTCGATCGCGGCGGGCGCGAGCAGAACGGCGGTCTGGCGGCGGCCTATTTCGTTGCGGAGTTTTCCCGGCCCGTGAAGACCTTTGGGACGTTCAAGCGGGTTCCTCCGCAGGAGACGGGTGGCGAGGCGATTTTGGGGGACAGTGATGTGGCGCCGGGGGCGCGACAGGTTTCGGGTCGCTACATCGGGGTGTATCTCGATCTCGAGACTGCCGCGGGAGAGCAGGTTTTGGTGAAGGTCGCGCACGGCGACAGCTACGAACAGGCCGACGCGCGGCTGAAGCAGGAGCAGCCGGGGTGGGACTTCGCGGGCGTGCGCGATCGGGCCAGGGCGGTCTGGGCGGACATGCTTGGGCGCATCGAGGTAGAGGGCGGAACGGAGCACGAAACGATGCTGTTTTACTCGTGCCTGCTGCATTCGTTCACGAGCCCGCGGCTGATTGCGCGTAAGGGGGAGATGTATGTCGGGCTGGATGGGAAGGAGCGGCGCGCCGAGCACGACCGGTATGGGCCAGTGCCGTTCTGGGATACGGGACGCAACCAGATTGTGCTGCTGACGCTGCTTGAGCCGAAGGTGAAGGAGGACATCCTTGCGTCGCAGCTCGACATGGCGCGCGAGAGCGGGTACATGGGCACATCGTTTCATGGCGACAACGCTGTGTTCATGTACCTGGGCGACTGGGAGCGGGGGCTGTCGTTTGATCGCGCGGGCGTTTACGAGTATTTGCGAAAGAACGCGATGGACCCGGCTGGGCCACGTCATTACCTGGCCGAGTACCTGAAGCAGGGTTGGATTTCGGATGTGATTCCGCCGGGAAATCCAAGCCCACCGTACGCGGGCGGCAAAGCGGGCGCGGCGACGACGCTCGAGTACGCGTGGGATGACTACGCGATGTCGATTTATGCGAAGAAACTGGGCAGGGACGACGACGCGAAAATGTTTCTTGAGCGTGCGGGCAATTACCGGAATGTGTTCGACGGTTCCGTCGGATTCATGCGCGGGCGAACGGCGGACGGCGCCTGGGCTGCGCCGGCGGCCGGACCGGACAAGGGCGTCTTTGATCCGCAGGAGCCGTACTACAACTTCATGATGAAGGAGGCGTCCGGGTGGTCTACGCTGTGGTTGGTTCCGCATGACGTCGCAGGGCTGGTGCATCTGCTCGGAGGCCGCGAGCAGGCACAGGCGAAGCTCGATGCGTTTTTCAGCACGCCGTACCGGCCGACGGGCATCTGCCGGGACTGCACGGGACTGATCGGTCAGTATGTGCAGGGCAATCAGCCGGATCAGCAGGCGGCTTACTATTACGACTGGTTGGGGCAGCCGTGGAAGACGCAGGAGCTGGCGCGACGGATCCTGAGCACGTTGTATGGCAGCGATCAGTACGGGCTGGCCTTTCCGGGGATGGATGACCAGGGGTCTACGTCGTCGTGGTACGTGCTGAGCGCGATGGGGTTCTATACCGTTGATCCGTCGAGCCCGAACTACATCCTTGGAAGCCCGTTATTTCGCCGGGTGACGCTGCACATGGGCAATGGGAAGACGTTTGAGGTGGTGGCGAAGGGGAACTCGGCAACGAACCTCTACATCCAGTCGGCGGAGCTGAATGGGAAGCCCTGGAACAAGCCGTGGTTCAGCCACGCCGATATTGCGGATGGGGGAAAGCTGGTGCTGACGATGGGACCGGCGCCAAACAAGAGCTGGGGGAGTGCGCCGGATGCGGCTCCGCCATCGATGTCGCGCTAGGTCAGGCGACGTTGAAGACGCGGACAAAGAGGGCGGCCACGGCGGCTCCGGCCAGCGGACCGAGGATGGGCACCCAGGCGTAGTCCCACTCCGCGCCGCCCTTGCCGGCGATGGGGAGCAGCGTGTGCGCGAGACGTGGGCCGAGATCGCGGGCCGGGTTGATGGCGTAGCCGGTGGTTCCGCCGAGCGAGAGGCCGATGGCCCAGACGAGAGCGCCGAGCAGCACTGGGCCGAGACCCGGCGCCAGGCCGCCCGGAGAGACGCGGCGGGAGAAGAGCGCGGCGGCGACGAGGACGAGGATAAAGGTTCCGGCGGCCTCGCTGAAAAAGTTCCAGCCGAGACGGCGGATGGCCGGCGAGGTGCAGAAGCAGGCGAGCTTGGTGTCAGGCTCCGGGGTCGCGGCCCAGTGGGGCTGGTACTGCAGGTACACCAGAACCGCCCCGAGAAAGGCCCCGAGGACCTGGGCGGGAATGTAGGTGAGCAGGCGGCCGGCGTGGCCGGTCATGAGAACCGAGCCGAGCGTTACGGCGGGATTCAGATGCGCGTCGAGGTCGCCCATGGCGGAGGCGACGGCGACGCCCGAGAAGACGGCGAGGCCCCAGCCGGTGGTGATCGCAAGCCAGCCCGCTCCGAAGGCCTTGGAGCGCCGCAGAAGCGTTCCGGCGACGACGCCGTTGCCGAGGACGATCACGACCATGGTTCCGAAGAACTCTCCAACTGCCGGCGAAACGACGATCATGGCAGCCCTTCCGTGTACGACGCTGATGGTGGTGTGCGCCTGCTACTCCTCATAGAGGTATCCTTTGGCGACTGACTCGAAGGCCTGGAGGTCGGCGTCGCGCGCCGCTTCGTTGCGTTTGAACTCATTGGCCAGCAGATCGGCGACGGCCGGCGCGGCCTCGATCGCCGCGCGCGCGTCGAGGAAGAGCGCTCGGGTTCTGCGGGCCAGAACGTCTTCGACGGATCGGGCCATTTCGCATTGCGCGGCCCAGACGACCTCTGCCCGGAGATAGGGAAGGCGGGGGTGGAGTCTGTCGCGGAGCTCCGGATGGAGATCGCAGAGGGACTGCAATGCTGGGAGGTCGGAGCCGTAGACCTTCTGAGCGCCGGCGACCTGGAGCTCGGGTGCGTTCGCAGACCATCCGTGGAGGTGCAGGTCGAGGGTGCGCGACGGCGCGGAAGGGAGAGCGGCGGTCTCGGCAGCGCGGTCGACGGCATCCTGGCCCATGCGGCGATAGGTGGTCCACTTGCCGCCGATGACCGTGACGAGGCCGGTCGCGGAGACCAGGACCTTGTGATCGCGTGCCAGCTTGGCCGTGCTGCCACCGCTGCCGGCGGCAACGAGCGGGCGCAGGCCAGACCAGGTGCTGAGCACGTCGGCGCCGGTCAGCGTGCGCCCGAGATACTTGCGGATGTGTTCGGCGAGAAACTGCCGTTCTCCCGCGGTCGATCGCGGCTCGCTGGAACTGCCGGGGACGGGAACGTCGGTCGTGCCGACTACCAGGTGCTGGTGCCAGGGAATGGCGAAGAGCACACGTCCGTCGCTGGTCTTGGGAACCATCAGAGCAGTGTCACTGGGCAGGAAGTCGCGCGGGAGAACGACGTGCGTTCCCTGGCTGACGGAGAGCAGCCGGCCGGTTTCGGGGGAGGCTCCGCGCTGCATCGCGAGGATGTCTTCCGCGAAGACGCCGGTGGCATTGACCACGACCTTGGCGCGAACTTCAAGCTGCTGACCGGTTTCGGTGTCGCGCAGGAGCGCTCCACGACATCGGCCGTCGGAAAGCAGCAGACGGGTGACGTCGGCGTGATTGAGCGCGATGCCGCCGACGTCGAAGATCGTTCGCATGAGCGAGATGGCGTAGCGCGCATCGTCGAACTGACCGTCCTGGTAGAGGATGCCGCCCTTGAGTCGGTCGCGCGCGACGGTTGGAAGATGGTCGGTGGTGGCGCGGCGGGAGAGCACTTCGGAGGCGCCGAAGGAGAGACGGCCGGAGAGCAGCTCGTACGCCTTCAGGCCCGCGCCGTAGTAGGGAAGGCCGACATAGTTGTAGATGGGGATGACAAAGGCTCGGCGGTGAACCAGGTGCGGCGCGTTGCGGAGCATGTGGCCGCGCTCGCGGAGGGCGTCGGTGACGAGGCGCACGTTGAACTGCTCCAGGTAGCGGACGCCGCCGTGGACCAGCTTGGTGCTGCGGCTGGAGGTTCCTTTGGCGAAGTCGTCCCGCTCCAGCAGCAGGGTGCGATAGCCGCGCGAGGCGGCCTCGAGCGCGGTGCCCAGACCGGTGGCGCCACCGCCGATCACAAGGACGTCCCAGACCTGATTGCGTTCCACTTCGCTGAGGATGGAAGCCCGGTCGAGCATCACGGCTGCTCCCATCCGGCGGCTCGCTCGAGCGCCCTTCGCCACTGCGATCGCATGCGGTCCCTGGTGTCGACGGACATCGCCGGCGTGAAGACGCGTTCCGCTTGCCACTGCTGCGAGACGGCCTCGATGGAGCTCCAGAAGCCGACGGCAAGGCCCGCGAGGTAGGCGGCTCCCAGCACGGTGGCTTCGGAGTTTTGCGGGCGGACGACGGGGACGCCGAGGAGATCCGCCTGCAGCTGCATCAGCAGGTTGTTCGCCGCGGCTCCGCCGTCGACGCGCAGCTCCGTCAGAGCGAGGCCGGAGTCGGCGTGCATGGCGTCGAGGACATCCACGGCCTGCAGCGCGATGCCCTCCAGCGCGGCTCGCGCGACATGGCCCTTGTTGGTTCCGCGCGTCATGCCGAGGAGGGCGCCGCGAGCGTACTGGTCCCAGTGCGGTGCGCCAAGGCCCGAGAACGCGGGCACCAGGACGACCCCGCCGGAATCGGGAACGGACGCGGCGAGGCTTTCCACCTCGGCGGAGGTGCGGATCAGCTGCAGTTCGTCGCGCAGCCACTGCACAACCGCGCCGGCCATGAGCATGCTGCCTTCGAGCGCATACGTGGTCTGGTCGCCGATGCGCCAGGCGATCGTGGTGAGCAGCCGGTTGCGCGACGGCATGGGCGTGGCGCCGGTGTTGAGCAGCATGAAGCTGCCGGTGCCGAAGGTGCACTTGACCATGCCGGGCGCGGTGCACATCTGGCCGAAGAGCGCGGCCTGCTGGTCTCCCGCCATGCCAGCGATGGGAACGCCCGCAAACGCTCCGGTCGCCGTGGCGCAGACGCCGCTTGACGGAACGACCTCCGGCAGCATCGACCGGGGAACGCCCAGAATGGCCAGAAGCTCCTCGTCCCATTGCTGGGTGTGAATGTTGAAGAGCATGGTGCGGGAGGCGTTGGTGACGTCGCAGACATGGCGTGCGCCGTCGGTCAGCTTCCACACGAGCCATGCATCGACGGTTCCGAAGGCAAGCTCGCCGCGTTCCGCGCGCTGCTTCGCGTCGGGAACGCGGTCAAGGATCCAGCGGATCTTGCTGCCGGAAAAGTAGGCGTCCGGCAGCAGCCCGGACCTCTGCTGGATCAGGTCGGCGTGGCCTTCGGCGCGAAGCTGATCGCAAAACTCGGAGGTTCGGCGGTCTTGCCAGACGATCGCGTTGTAGACCGGATCGCCTGTCCTGCGATCCCAGACGAGCGTCGTCTCGCGCTGGTTGGTGATGCCGATGGCGGCGATCTCGGAGCTGCCGATGCCGGCGCCGGCGAGCGCCTCGGCGGCGGATCCGGCCTGGGTCGACCAGAGATCCATCGGGTCGTGCTCGACCCAGCCGGGCTGCGGATAGATCTGGGGAAAGCTGCGCTGCGCCAGCGACTGGACGGCGCCGGCCCGGTCGATGACCATGGCGCGGGAGCTGGTCGTGCCTTGATCGAGCGCAAGGATGTATCGCCGGGCGTTCACCTGGGATGCGCTCCTGTGCCCATCTCCGGTGTACCCCTCGCCTCCGAATACGCTCGTTTCACGTCGGACGTAAGCAGCATTCTGTACCGGCTAAGTTATACAGCAAGCGTTCCCGGATGCGATCAAGAGCTGAGCGCGGGCGAACGGGAGGTCATTGGTTGACGCCGCTTGCGAGAAAGCCGCCATCGACGACGAGGATCTCTCCCGTGATGAAGCTGGCGGCGTCGCTGGCCAGGAAAATGGCCGTCCCGACGAGCTCTTCGGTCCGTCCGAAGCGGGCCATGGGGGTTCGCATGCGCAGTTCGCGACCGCGCTCGCTCTCGTCCAGCAGCTGCTGGTTGAGCGCTGTGCGAAAGACTCCCGGCGCGATGGCGTTGACGTTGACGCCGCGGCTACTCCATTCAACGGCGAGGGATTTGGTGAGCGCGCCGACGGCTGCTTTGGAGGCGGCATAGGCCGCGACCTCCTTCAAACTGACGAAGGTGTTGAGCGAGGCGATGTTGATGATTTTGCCGCTGCCGCGCTCGAGCATGGCGGCGCCGAAGATCTGGCAGGCGCGCAACGTGCCTGTCACGTTGGTGTCCATGATGTCGTTCCAGGTATCTTCGGCGACGGTGAGGGTGGGCTCGCGTTTGATCTTGCCGGCGCAGTTGACGAGGATGTCGATTGTTCCGAACTCGTTTCTGACGGCGTCGCGAAGGCTCTCCAGGCTCGTACGATCGCTGACATCGGACGTAAGCCGCAGCGTTCTGCGTCCGGCTCGTTCGATGAGGGCTGCGGCTTCGTTGACCTGCTCCTGCCGCCGCGCGGTGGCGACCACGTCCGCGCCGGCTTCGGCGAGTCCCTGGGAGATGGCGAGTCCGATTCCCGAGGTTCCGCCAACCACGACCGCGATCCGGCCTGTCAGATCAAACAGCTTGTGTCCCATGAGTCTGACTCCTGTCAGGTTGATCCTGGTTTCGTTTGCTTATGTGTCCGTGGCTTGCAGCCGGCCGCGAGAGGCCCACAGACCGAGTCCGGGGTTGGAAACGAAAAAGATCTCTTCGCCGCAATGCAGGTTCCAGCCGTCGACGAGCTCTTCGGGGTTGTAGCGCGCGGTGTAGTCGCGGAGGTCGCCGTACTGGTAGCCGACCTGTTCGATCTCCTCGCGTGTCAGGCGCCCCGGGCAGTAGCGGATGCGGAAGCGGCCCTCGCTCGAGCCGTGAATCAGGTGTGCCGCCGCGCTCAGGTTGCCGGCGAGCTCACCGTCGCGTTTCACTGCCGCGAGTGTCGCCGGCGTGCCGCAGTAGCCGTGTCGCCGGATGAGTTGGTCGATGCGGCTGTCCTCGCCAAATTCGCGAACGCCCGGCGCCAGCACGATCAGTTCGGCGTCGTCCGCCAGCGCCATCCGCGTCCGGTAGATGCTCTTGTTGCCGAGCCAGGTTGAGTGGAACTCGTGCGGGTCGAGGGAGACCACGGCTTTGCGGATTTCGCGATCCAGCAGCTGAACGTTACACACCACGCTGAGCTTTGCCGCTTGCTCGAAGGCTTCGTTGCCGTCGCTGATGAAGAGACCACGCATCACGAGCTCGCCATGAGCATTCTTGCCGATCACCGTCTGGACGTAAACGATCTGCGGCAGGAGCGCGCCGAAGCGTTCCGCGGCGTCGTTCAGAACGCGGCGCACCGGCGTGTCCGCGCGGCCCATCATCCGCTCCATGCCGTAGACAGCACCGAGGAAGTGCGATCGGTCGATGCCTTCGACGCCGCCCGTGCCGACGAAGATGTTCTTTGCGCCGTTGGCCATGCCCACGACCTCATGCGGCACCACCTGGCCGATGGAAAGGATGAGGTCATGGCCGCCATCGCGGAGCAGCCGGTTGACCTGCGCCGGCCAGGGGTAGTCCAGCTTGCCTTCGCTCACCTCCAGAATGAGATCGGAGGAGACCTCGCCGAGGGTCACGATATCGTGCCGCCAGTCATGCCGGCGAAAGAGCGATGCTGGCACGCTGCCGAACATGGCGGCAATCTGCACGTCGGTCATCGGTGTGTGCGTGCCGAGCGCCGGGAGAACGTCGGTAAGCCGCTCGCGATAGAACTCCCACGCAAGCTCCGTCAGGACGCCGGCCCTGGAGTGAAAACGCGTGAAGTCCGGCGGCACGGCGAGAACACGCCGGCGCGGACCCAGCTGGGCGAGCGCCGCGAACAGACCTTGTCTGATCTCGTCCGGTGCGAGTTCGGCCTCGGCGGATCCCGCTTGAAACAGAAGACTCATCGTGGTTAGATCTCGAAGGCGGAGACGACGAGGCGATCTCTGCTGTAGGCCGTCATGTACCGCGCGTACGCCGCGATGGCAAGGAAACCTGTGAGCGGGACAAGGTAGGCGATTGCGGTCGAGTGAGACTTCTCCGCCAGCAAACCCATCAGCGGCGTCAGCACGGCCCCGCCTACGATCGACATAACAAGAAAGGAACCGGCGATGTTGGTGTCCGGACCCAGATCCTTGAGGCCCATGGCGAAGATGGTCGGGAACATGACGGACATGAAGAAGCTGGTTAACAGAATAGCGCCAAGGCCGACCAGTCCCGGGTCGAGGATGCCGATCAGCACCAGGGCGACGTTGATCAGGGCGTACGTCGTCATGAGCCGGCTGGGCGCGAATCGCCGCATCAGCGCCGCGCCGGCGAAGCGTCCGATGCCGAAGGCGCCGAGGGTTGTTGTCAGCAGAAACCCCGCGACCTTTTCGGTCGTGTGCGCGTAATCCTGCGCGTACTGGATGAAGTAGCTCCATGTGCCGACCTGTGAGCCGACATACATAAACTCCGCCAAGACGGCGAAGAGGAAATGCGGCTTGCCGAGCAGGTCCTGCCAGCGTCCGCTCACCTCCGAAGCATGTTCCCGTGCTTGAACAAAGGCAGGGAAGCGCGTCAGCCCAATCAGGACGGCCCACACCAGCGCCAAACACCCGAGCACCACATAGGGCATAACCGTACGCAGCACCTCGCTGTGCAGGTACGCGTGGTAGGTTCCGGCCGCCTGCATGGCGGCGACCTGCGTGCGTGAGAGCTCGATGCCGGAGAAGATGAACACAGTTCCCGCGAGTACGCCGCAGATGGCGCCGACGGGGTTGAACGCCTGCGCGAGATTGAGCCGCTGTTCCGAGGTGGCGGTCGGGCCAAGCTGCGCGATAAACGGGTTTGACGCTGTTTCAAGGAAGGCAAGGCCGCTCGCGACCACAAACAGGGCGATCAGAAAAAAACTGTACTGGCCGGAGTTTGCCGCGGGAAGAAACAGGAAGCAGCCGCTTGCGAACAAGATCAGGCCGGTGAGAAGGCCTGCTTTGTAGCCGACCCGCTTCATGAGGATGCCGGCCGGCAGCGCAAGCAGAAAGTAGCCCATGTAAAACGCCGACTGCACCAGCCCAGCCTGAAAGCGGCTGATGGCGAAGGACTTCATGAACTGCCGGATAAGCACGTCGTTCAGATTGTTCGGAACGCCCCACAGAAAGAAGAGGCCGGTAACCAGAACGAACGACGGCAACACGCCCCGGGGAAGGACACGTGCCGACTCTGCGGTTACCGATCGGGGGCCGTCTGAAACGCTGGTTGGGACAAACATAGCAACTCTTTTCCGCACGCGCGCAACTGACCGTTCGGCTGAGCACGGTCTGGATGACTGTTGTCGGGGGCGTGCTGCGCGAGCCCCAGAAAGGTCTAGTCTCTTCTGCGCGCGTCTGTCTTTTGGGCTCCGCTTTCAACCCGAGAAAACGACCCGGCCAGTATAGGCCACCTCATCGACCGGCATGGAGGCCGTGGTTTACGTCCCAAGAAAGATCGGGCGGATGTGCCTCTCGAAGAGGTTGTCTGTAACGTGCTTCGCGATGACCACTTCGTTCTCCCTAAGCGCCTGAAGGTAGCGATCGCCCATCTTTGCGGCAACTTTGAAGCCGACATGCAGGAGCTGGCGAAGGCTCGGATTGAACCCCCGATGGTTCTGGTTATGGCGCAGCGCCGAGACATACTGCTCGCTCGTCCACGCGCGCACAGCGCCGGGGGAGGGAAGCCGCGCCTGATCGATGTCGATGACCGCGGCGTAGGGAGCGCAGAGATCTGCTGCGTGCTCATAGGCCTCGGTGTAGACGTCCTTCGCGAGCGCGAGCCCGGCGGGTCCCGATTCCGCGAGTCCTATGAGTTCTTCAAGCCAGGTCGTCCCCGCAGTCTTCACGTGAACGCCGGCACCGGTGCGCTCAAGCGCCTCGTGGATCGACGGGTACAGTGAGAACTTGTCCGAGCCGGAATGCACGCTGAGCTTCAGATTTGCCGGCAGGCCATAGGTCTCGATCGCGAAGGCAATGGCCGCGAGATCGTCATGGAACTCCTTGCGGAACTGCTCGATATCGCCAACGTAATCGACACCCTTGTTGAAGCGTCCGGTAAACTTCGGGGCGATTGTCTGGATCGGAATCTTCTCGTCTGCGATCGCGGCAAGGATGATCGTCAACTCCACCGGCGTCTGCGGCGAGTCCGTTTCATCCATCGAGATCTCTGAAACGAAGTTGCCCGCCCCCTTGCGCTCGAAGAGATACCTGTAGATCGCAGCGGCATCCTGCACCGCGACCAGAAACTTCTCGGCGGTCTTCGTCACAAAGGCCCGGTCGATGTGGAACGGCTCGGCGATCCCGGGGATGGAGACGGTTCCCGTCAGTTCGGGATGTCGGTTGACGAAGGCTTCGATCGCGGCACCCGGCGCGCTTTTGCCGATGCTCTCTGCAACATCGAGGGTGAAGAAGTTGCAGGGATCGAGGAAGCGCTCGACCGTCTTCAGTCCGATGTGGTCGGCGTCCACGAAGTAAGGCTGTGTCCAGCCGAGTTCCTTGACCGCCTCATCTGCCGCCGCACGGGTCTGGCTGGGCTCCGAGTGAATGATGGTGTGTTCGCGGTTGGACTTGTTCCAAACCGGGATGACCTCGACGCCTTGCGCCGCGGCTTCCATGCAGGCGGCCAGTTGTGCCTTGGCCTGGTGTGCAAACCGGTCGCCAACGCCGATCGTAAATCGCGGTAACGTTATCGCTTCAGACATTGCCAATGTGGACTCCGCGGCGCAGAAAGGGATGCACCGAGTGTACGGAGATTGCGGGCAGGCTGAGAAGCCCTGGTTCTTCCCGTCGTTCACAGGTCCGCGAGTCACTCGGTGAGGTGCATCGAGCGCTCCGTGATTGCCACAGACGGCTGCCCAGGCCGGAGGGGGGGTGGAACTTCGCTGATCGCCGCCTTTCTCACGTAGGTCGCCAAGTGCTTCCGCGTTGCGCTAGAATGCCGCGAATCGATTTTTGGGAGCAGTCGCTCCTCGGAATTTGCGCGGATGCGGGAGCTGGTACGCCTCGCAGAATGAATTGCGGCCTGCCGCCGACCGCTGACTGTATATCAGGAGATGGAATGATCAACCGAGCTTCGTCCACGTTTCGTCTGGGCCTATGCCTGCTTCTGCTGTTGGTTGGCGCGGGAGCTTCTGCCCTCGCCCAGGTGCCGGCCGGCTACGCGCGCGTCCACTACCACCGCAACGATGGGAAGTACGCCGGTTGGGGCCTGTATACCTGGAACGCGTCGACTGAAAACAACGCCTGGTGCACCAGCGAGGTGGCCGCCACCGGCACGGATAGCTTTGGGATTTACTTCGATGTGTCCGTGAACCCGACCCAGGGAACGCCTGCGGGCGAACTCGATTTCATCATCAATAACTGCGCGGCCGGCGGCACCAAAGACCCCGGCCCTAACCAGGCGCTGCAGATTACGCAGCATAGCGAGGCGTGGGTGCTGTCCGGCGATTCCGACGTGCTCACCACGCAGCCGCTGATCGGAGACGGCCCCGTCCCCTCCGGCCACGCTCGCATCCACTACTACCGCCCTGACGGCAACTACTCCGGATGGGCTCTTTACACCTGGAATGCGTCCACGGAAAACAACGTCTGGTGCACCAACGAGGTGGCCCTCACCGGCGTCGACAGCTTCGGCGTGTACTTCGACGTGGCCGTCAACCCCACCCAGGGATCGCCCGCCGGCGCTCTCAACTTCATCATCAACAACTGCGCCGCTGGCGGCACAAAGGATCCAGGCGTCAATCAGGCGCTTCAGATCACCCAATCCAACCAGGGCTGGGTTATCTCGGGCAACGCGACCGTTTACACCACGCAGCCAGCCACCACCGCGCCGGTTACCTCGACCGTCCGCATCCATTACTACCGCCCCGACGGCAACTACTCCGGATGGGGGCTGTATACCTGGAACGCCTCGACGGAAAACAACTCCTGGTGCACCAGCGAGGTCTCGGTTTCGGGGACCGACAGCTTCGGCATTTACTTTGATGTGACCGTCGATCCGACGCAGGGCACGCCGCCCGGCCAGCTTGGCTTCATCATCAACAATTGTCAGACCGGTGGAACGAAAGATCCAGGTCCCAATCAGTATCTGCAGGTGACGCAGTACAGCGCGGCGTGGGTCATCTCCGGCAACGCGAACGTGTTCACCAGTGTTCCGAGTGCGGGTCAGATTGCCGGTGCCGGCCTGTACCAGCATCAGGCGTTCTGGATCGATCGATCGACGCTCGCCATTCCCGCGAGCGGATACACGGCCGGATCCAACTACTCCCTGGTTTACTCCCTGAGCGCAGGCCTGAACGTCAACAATGCCGGAGCCCTTGCCGGCGGCACGGCCATTCCACTCACCTACAACGCGGGCGGATTTAGCTCCGCGGAAGCCGCGCGGTTCCCGCAACTGACGGGCTACGCCGTCTTTCATCTTCCGGAGAGTGCGCCGGTCACAACCCTGGCGCAGGCACTTACCGGCCAGATCGTTGTGAGTGCGACGAACGCCAGCGGAAACTTGACCTACATCAGCGGCATCCAGGATGCGGGTGTTCTCGATGATCTCTTTTACTACCCCGGAAAACTTGGCGCTGTGTTTGCGAATGGCGAGCTGAGCATCAATCTGTGGGCCCCAACGGCGCAGTCGGTGAAGTTGCTGCTCTACACAAACGAGAACGACACCACTCCAGCGCAGACGCTTCCCATGACGAAGGTGAACGGCGTCTGGACCGTGGCAGGCGAGCCCTCGTGGAAGGGTCAGTACTACCTCTATGACATCTCTGTGTATGTTCCGAGCCAGGAGCAGATCATCGAGAACGTCGTGCCGGATCCGTACTCGGTCGACATTGCCCTGAACGGAGCCAAGACCCGCATCACCGACCTGGCGGACGAGACGACCAAACCGGCGGGCTGGGATGCGAGTCAATCGCCAGTTCTTGCCTCACAAAACGAGTTCTCTGTCTACGAGTTGCATATTCGCGAGTTCAGCGTGGCTGACAGCAGTGTTCCCGCCGCGTATCAGGGGACCTACTTGGCGTTCACCAATCCGACGACCTACGGTATGACTCACCTGCACCGTTTGGCGCTCGCGGGCCTCAAAGCTGTCCACCTGATGCCGAGCATGGTGACCGGCAGTGTGAACGAGGACAAGTCCACCTGGCAGTCGCCCGGCAATCTGTCTGCGTATCCGCCGGATGGTACGCAGCAACAGGCAGCTGTGACGGCTGTGCAGGCGACCGACGGCTACAACTTCGGCTACGATCCGTACCTCTACTTTGCTCCGAACGGCGGGTACGCCTTCAACCCGGATAACCGCGTGTCGGAGTACAGGCAGATGGTTCTGGGTCTCCATAACGCCGGTCTGCGGGTGGTTCAGGACGTGGTCTTCAACCACACCTATGCGAGCGGCGAGAATCCTGATTCCGTGTTGGATGAGATCGTTCCGGGCTACTATTACCGGCTCAACGCCGAGGGAGCGATCGACACGGCCAGCTGCTGCTCGGATACCGCAAGCGAACATCGCATGATGGAGAAACTCATGATCGATAACGTCGTGCAGAATGCCGTTCAGTACAAGATCGACGGCTTCCGCTTCGATGACATGAGTCTGCACTTTGCCTACAACATGCAGCACATTCAGCAGGCACTGCGAAGCCTGACGCTCGCGGAGGACGGCGTTGACGGCTCCAAGATCTACATCTACGGGGAAGGTTTTCTTAACACCGAGACAGCTGCGCTCGGCGTGAATGCCACGCAGAAGAACCTGTACGGGTATGGCATTGGAACCTTCAACGATCGCATTCGCGACGGGATCCGCGGAGGAAGCTCGTTCGACATCACAACCGAGCAGGTCCAGGGGTTCGCCACCGGGCTGTTTACGGATCCGAGCGCCTACACCACGAGCACCCTTGGTCAGTCCCTGTCCGATCAGAAGAACACGCTGACCACCGAAGCCGATTGGATTCGCCTGGGCCTTGCCGGGAACCTTCGCGACTTCAGCTTTGTGGACAGCTCTGGAACGACCGTGACCGGGAGTCAGCTGCAGTATTACGGACAACCCGCGGGGTATGCCGCGACGCCGCTCGAAGCCGTGAACTATTGCTCGGTTCACGACAACCAGACGCTCTTCGATGCCATTCAGATCAAAGCGCCGATGCCCGGCACCACCGCAACGGGTGGTGACTCGATCGCAATGCGAACGCGACGCCAGGTTCTTTCCATGAGCCTGATCGCGCTCGGCCAGGGAGTTCCGTTCTTCTATGGAAGCGACGACCTGCTTGGATCGAAGGACATGGATTACAACAGCTACAACTCCGGTGACTGGTTCAGCAAGATCAACTGGATTTACCAGGGCGATCGGCCCAGCCAAAACCTGTTCTCGCTTGAGTCAGATAACTGGGGCACGGGCCTGCCGCTGCAGAATGTCAACGGCAGCCAATGGACGTTTATGCAACCGTTGCTCGCCGACGCGGCCCTGAAGCCGACACCGGAGAACCTGTCGAGCTCTGCTGCGGCATTTCAGATGTTTCTTCGCATCCGGAGCAGCTCTCAACTGTTCCACATGACCTCGCTGGCCGAGGTGCAAAGGAACCTGCATTTCCTCAACACGGGATCGAAGCAGATACCGGGTGTGATCGTGATGCAACTGGATGCGAATGGCGGCGACTACGGACCGTACAACCACATCGTTGTCGTCTTCAACAGTACGCTGAACACGATCAACTTCCAGGATGACCAACTCAAGAGTCTCGACCTTTCGCTTCATCCACTCGAGACGCTCTCCACGGACGCGGAGACGAAGCTCTCGTCCGCAAACAAGACGACAGGAACCTTGACCGTGAGCGGCCTGACGACGGCCGTGTTCGTGGCGCAGTAAGTGGTCTCACGAAACTTCGCAACTGGATTGCCTTTGGAGGCTTGACATGAAAAAGGGTTTCTCGTTCGTTCTCCCTGCGTTGCTGCTTTCGTCACTTGGCTCGCTGCCGGCATGCGCCTCGCTGATCGGCTCGTCTGTCACCGGATCGCTCACCTTTGCGGGGGATCCGTCCAACTACTTCGACCCGGGTTACGGGTTTGTGCCTGCCTCGGGTTACCTGAACGCGAGCGGCACGACGGTGACGGTTTCCGGGAGCGCGGTCGAGTTCGGGTACGACGACGGCACAACCCTCGTCTCCGCCGATCTGGCCGCCGACCAGATCGCCATCAGCGAGCAGATCGAACAGTCGGGATCCAACAACCCGTTCCAGATCGTGTTTACGGATGCGGCCTTCGCCGGGCTTCCGTTCACGGTTACGGGCGGGAACCTGGTCCCGACAGACTTTTCGATTGCCGGCGACACGGTGACCCTGGATTACGCTGCGAACGACGTCACAGCGGGAGAGATGCTGACGACCACGGTTGGCCCGTCTCCCGTACCGGAGCCGTCTACGTTGGTTCTGACCCTCACCTCTGTTGTGGCGTCCTTTGCCCTGTTCGCCTTTGGCGGCCTGAGACCCCAAGCCTGAGACGGTGACGGTACGGACCGGACCAGCTGGGGCGACGAACCCCATCGATCGTCCGCCGGCAGCCGCAACAGCTTCCGCTCGTTTGCCTGAAAGTGGCCACATGCATCGTCTCGTTTCCCTTCTCGCCGCAGCCTTTGTGCTCGTTCTCGCGCCTGTTGCCCAGGCCGACGTGCTTTACAACTTCCTCCTTAACACGGATGACCCTGCCGTTCCCACTGGAGATGGAAGCGTGTTGCTGAACGTGCTTCCGCCAACGTTGATCAACGACAATCCCATGTATCCCCAGTTCACCACGTACTACCAGGCGGCAGATGGCGCCACCCAGTATGTTCTTGAGGCTGTGACCTTCCACATCGACGGGTATACCTTCGATCTCAACGATCCCTCGGCGCAGGGGAGCTATGCGAGGTTCGTAGGACCGACGCCGCCGGGCGACCTGTATTACAACGCGATTACCTTTCAGAACCCCTCCTTTCCCTACGGCTCCGTGGTGAAGGGGTTCTACATCAACGGGGACAACTTCGACTTCGAAAGCGCGGCACTCGATGTTTCCACGTATGGGACCATTGCGTGGACCAACTACGAGATTGTGCCTTCCGCGGCTACGCCAGAACCGTCCACCCTGGCCCTTCTGAGCACGGGCGCACTCGGAATGGTCGGAGCTTTCCGCCGCCGCTTTGCCTAAGTGACGGTTGCGTGACGAAGAGACGAGTGAAGCTTCGAGGTCATTCGCGGACCCTGGTATGGAGGGTCCGGAGCAGGCAGATGCGACACGAAGGGACGGGGGCACCCCCCCCCATACCCCCATGCTAAGTGCCATGGTTTGTTCAAGTTGACAAAACAGACCGACGGTAAAGCGTTGCATCGAAAAGGCTTACGCGTAAATACTTGTAAACAGTGAAGATAGGTGTTGTGGCGAACGATCTGCGCATGCAGGGACGGTTTTTCCTTTCCACCCTTAGATCCATTGTAGCGAGCCGTGTGAAAGATCGCGCCACGAGTTAGCGTTTTCGCGCAGCGCGCCTGCTGCGGCGCTGCGAGCCACTACGGGAGCCGCGCGCCAGATGCGGGAGCGGCAGGAGTTGGGCGATAGACTTGGAGTCGATGAGTGCTTCTGAGAATGAGCTTTCCCGTGCGGCTTCGGCGTATCTGAGATCGGCGAGACACCAACCTGTTCTTTGGCGGGAGTGGAGCGAGGCGGCGTTTCGTTTGGCGCAGACCGAGGATAAGCCGGTGCTGCTGGATATCGGCGCGGTTTGGTGTCACTGGTGCCACGTGATGGATCGCGAGTCGTATGAGGACGCGGGAACGGCGCGAATCATCAACGAGCGGTTTGTCGCGATCAAGGTAGACCGGGATGAACGGCCGGATGTGGATTCGCGGTACCAGTCGGCGGTGGCGGCGATCAGCGGGCAGGGAGGGTGGCCGCTTACGGCGTTTTTGACGCCGGATGGCCGGCCATTTTTCGGAGGGACATACTTTCCTCCGGACGACCGACATGGGCGGCCGAGTTTTCAGCGGGTTCTTCTTACTATTGCGTATGCGTTTGAGCGGCGGGGTTGTGAGGTGGCTTAGTCGGCAGCCAGCGTTATGT
>CALMVL010000320.1 GCA_937873265.1 uncultured Granulicella sp. | reverse complement strand
GTTTCTGGGACTGCGGTTGAACGAGGGGGTCTGGCTGGAGGGGGTTCGGCGTGAGTTTGGGGGCGAGCGAGTGGAGGCAACAATGGTGGTAGCGCGGGAGTTGGTGGATGCAGGGTTGATCGAGTTGGAGGGAGATCGGCTGCGGCTGACTCCGGCGGGACGGGCTATTTCAAACGAGGTGTTTAGCCGCTTGTTGGTTGCTACACCGGTGGCGGCCTGAGGCGGACGCGTGAGGAGGAATGAGACAGATGGATTGCATCGATCTACGGAGTGACACAGTGACGCGGCCGACTGCGGCCATGCGGGCCGCGATGGCGGCGGCGGAGGTCGGGGACGATGTGTATGGCGAAGACCCGACGGTCAATCGGCTCGAAGCGCGCGCGGCGGAGGTCTTCGGCAAAGAAGCAGCGATCTTTGTGCCCACCGGGACGATGGGGAACCAGATTGCGATTCGTCTACACACCGATCACGGGCAGGAAGTCATCTGCGAGGCACGGTCGCATGTGCTCGATTGGGAGATGGCGATGATGTCCGCATTTGCGGGATGCCAGGCGCGGGCAGTGGCGGGGGATCGTGGGGTGCTGCGGTGGGACGGGATCAAGGCCGCCATTGCGCCGAAGATGTATTACCGGGCAGCGACAGGGCTGATCTCGCTTGAAAATTCGCACAACATGGCGGGTGGGACGGTGACGCCTCTCGATGTGCTCGAGGAGATCTGGACGGGTGCCGGGCAAGCGGGCTTGCCGGTGCATCTGGATGGCGCACGGGTGTTCAACGCGGCGGTCGCGCTTGGGATCTCTGTGTCGGAGCTGACGCAGGGCTTCGATACCGTTATGTTCTGTCTGTCCAAGGGGCTTGGTGCCCCGGTGGGGTCGATGCTGGCAGGGTCGGCCGAGCACATTCGGCGGGCGCGCGTGTTTCGTAAAGCGCTGGGTGGCGGGATGCGGCAGGCTGGCGTGCTGGCCGCTGCAGGGCTGCTGGCGCTGGAGCAGGGGCCGGGTCGGCTTTGGGAGGATCACGCGCACGCGCAGCTGTTGGCGAAGGCGGTGGCCGACGAAGGTGGGGCGGAGATCGACCCAGACGGCGTGCAAACCAATATCGTGATCTTCCGGCTCAAGGAGGGCGGAGATGCGCCGGCGTTTTGTGCGGAGCTGAAGCGCCACGGAGTCTTAGCAAGCGCGGTGGGGCCGCACGCGGTGAGGCTGGTGACGCACTTCGATGTGACGCGCACGGACTGCGAGCGCGCGGCCGCGGTGCTTCGGCAGACGCTGGCCGCTTCCGTAGCCGCGGCGTAGATCCGGACAGGATTCATCGTGCATTCGCAATCGAGACCACGCCGCTGCGCTAGTCTGGCCGGGGTGAGCCCGTGATGGTTGCGGACAGGAGACGGTTTGAGTCAGACGATCTTTGTGCTCGAGGATGAGGTCGATATAGCGCGGCTGGTGCAGTACCACCTCGAGGGCGCAGGGTTTACCGTGCGCCTGTATCACTCGATCGGAACGATCGTGACGGATGCCGAGCGGCAACCACCCGCCCTTTTTCTGCTGGACATCATGGTTCCAGGAGGGGATGGTCTGGACCTGTGTCGTCGTCTGCGGCTGAATCCGACCTTGAGCGTCGTGCCGATCATCCTCTTGACGGCGCGGGCAGGGGAAAACGACCGGGTTCATGGACTCGAGCTGGGAGCCGATGATTACATCACCAAGCCCTTTGCCACGCGCGAGCTGGTGGCGCGGGTCAAGGCCGTCTTGCGGCGGTTTGAGCGGCCGTCGACACCCTCGGTGGTGAAGTTCGACGAGATCGAGATCGACGCGAATGCGATGCAGCTGCGCGTGGCGGGCGAACTGGTGACGACCACAGCGACCGAGTTCCGGCTGCTCGACTACCTCGCTCGGCATCCGGGCCGGGTCTTCAGCCGCGATCATCTGCTGGACGCGGTTTGGGGCGATGCGCGATTTGTGACCCCGCGGAGTGTGGATGTCTACGTGCGCCGGATTCGCGAAAAGATCGAAGCGGATCCGGAGTCGCCGCGCTATCTTAGGACGATGCGTGGGGCCGGGTACCGGTTTGAGATCCCCAAGGTATCTTCGGCATAGGTTCGAGGGTCTGATGCGACGCAGTCTGTTTCTGGCGTTTCTGCTGCAGCTCGTGGTCCTGATGGCGTTTTTCATCGTGCTGCGAGCGACTCTGGTGCCGCATGGATGGGTGCTGGCGACCGGCCTTGTCTTCGGTTGGGCGTCGGTGAGCGCTCTTCTGTTGTCGCGCTCGGTGCGTCGGAGCGTGCTTCCGCTTCAACAGACCGCGGCGAAGATGGCGGAAGCTCCGAGCTGCGTGCTGGAGCAGCAGTTCAGCGACTTTGACGGATTGGCAGCCGCGATCTCGCATGCCTCGGGTGAGGTGGCTCGCGCACTGGCGGCTGCCGCGGACAACCGGCGCGCGCTCGAAGCCATGGTGGACAGCATGCAGGATCCGGTGCTGGCCGTGGATCCCGCGGGTCGGATCCTGTGGACGAATCAGCGGATGCAGCATCTGATGACGGGCTCGGCCGAGAGCGGCTCGGTGCGGGTCGGGCACGCGCTCGTGCAGACGATCCGCGACCCGGAGGTCCTGGCGTGCGTGCGGCACGCGGTGGTCGAGCGGACGCTCTGCCAGAGGCGGTCGACGTCGCTCGTGCCTGGACGGATCTTCGAGGTGAACGCGTCGCCGATGCCGGCCGGCGGCGCGGTCGCGGTGCTGCACGACATCACGCGCATAGAACAGGTGGAGCGGACGCAGCGGGACTTTGTCGCCAATGTCTCGCACGAGCTGCGGACCCCGCTTACATCCATCAGCGGCTATGTCGAAACGCTGCTGGACCATGAGGCCGGGCTCACCCCGCAGGCACGGGCGTTTCTCGAAACCATCCTGAAGAACGCGAGCCGCATGACGAGGCTGACCGAGGATCTGTTGCTGATGGCCCGGGTGGAGTCGGCAGGGCAGGAATCACGGGAGCGTGCCGTGCCGGCGAGCCAGCTGGTGCAGGACGCCGTGCAGGCAGTGAGTGGGATGCTCGAAGAGGAGCACGCTACGCTGAGGGTGGGCGCGGTCACGGACAGTGCGGTGATGTCGGACCCGGATGCGGTGCTGCAGGTGCTGAGCAATCTGATCGAAAACGGGATCAAGTATGGGCGCGGGCGCTCGGGCGAGGGCGCGCATGTGACGGTGGAGGCGCGTGAGCTGACCGAGCCCGCGGCAATGGTGGAGTTTCGGGTTGCGGATCGCGGTCCGGGGATCGCGTCGGAACATCTTCAGCGGATCTTTGAGCGTTTCTACCGCGTCGACAAGGCGCGATCGCGGGAGTCGGGCGGCACGGGTCTGGGACTGGCCATCGCGCGGCATCTGGTGCAGCGATTCGGCGGTGAGATCCGAGCCGAAAGCGAGCTGAACGCGGGAAGCACGTTCCTGTTTACGCTCCCAGCGGTGCCCCGCCCTGAGAACGCGGCGGATTCCGAGGAGTCGCTGGCAATGTAACCTTCCCGTAACAGCAGCGGGCGAGACTGGTACACGTATCGGAAGTTGACAGAAAGGGGATGCAAAACTGACGGCGATTCCGGCAGGTCTGCCTGGGCTGTACGCGAGAACAGCGTCTTCGCTCCGCTTTGCCCCATTTCCAGCTTCGACCAACGGCTCATTCCGGTGCACGCTGCCGCTCCGGCAAAGGCCCATGCGGAGGTGGTTCGCGGGGATGCTTGCCCGTGACCAGGAGGCGGCAGCTGCTTCGAGAAGGTATGTCCTACTATCGCGCCGGTGCGGATCGGGTTCGCCAGACGATCTCGCGAATCAAGTACTCTAGACCGCATAGCGTCAACACCGCATAGGTCAACGTAGATCGTGCACCGATTCAGCTTCTCAGCGACCCTTATAGGAAGAAGCGTGTCCTCTAGCCGTATGATCATCCCAGGCGAGTCTCCGAGCGGCTCCCCCACTAGCCCCAAATCCGGTACTTCGTCCGCCGCGGCTGCTCCTGCCGTGGCCCTGAGCATGGATACTGCTCCGGTCTCGAGCGAGCGGTCGAGTGCTCCGTCTGTCATCCGCGACTTCCTGCGCGGACGCGGCAGCGGCAACGTTGCAGACAAAAGCTTTGCGGCGATCATGCTGCTGTGCGCATGCAGCATCTTCGCGATCGTGCTGTTCATTTTGTTTATTTTGGTGGCGCGATCGAAGCTCACGCTCGCGCAGTTTGGTCTGACGTTCTTCTCGACCTCGGCATGGGATCCGGTGAGCGGCAACTTTGGTGCGCTGCCGTTCATCTACGGCACGCTTATGACGTCGCTGCTGGCCCTGCTCATGGCAGTGCCGCTGGCCTTGGGCGTCGCGGTCTTTGTAACGGAGCTGTGTCCACGCCAGTTGCGTGCGCCCATCTCGTTCCTGACGGAGTTGCTTGCGGCCATCCCGTCGGTTGTCTACGGGCTGTGGGCGGTGTTTGTGCTCGTGCCCATCATGCGCGATCAATTAGGACCGGCCTTGGCCAGATATTTTGGCTGGACACAGTTGTTTGGGGGAGCGAACTTCGGGATGGGTCTGCTGACGGCGAGCATGATTCTGGCTATCATGATTCTGCCAATCATCTCCTCGCTGACGCGCGACATCATGCGCGCGGTGCCGGACTCGCAGCGCGAGGCCGTGTTAGCGCTTGGGGCGACGCGCTGGGAGATGATTCGGACCGGGGTGCTGCGCAACTCGCGCATCGGCATCGTGGGCGCCGTCATGCTGGGTCTGGGCCGCGCGCTGGGCGAAACCATGGCGGTGACGATGGTGATTGGCAACCATCCAAGCATAAGTCGATCCCTGTTTGCGCCGGCAAACACGCTGGCAAGCGTTATCGCGGGTGAGTTCTCGGAGGCGACCGATGACACGTACCTGTCGGCGCTGATCGAGATTGGGCTGGCGCTGTTTCTCGTAACAATTGTGGTAAACGCGGTGGCTCGCCTGATGGTCTGGGCCGTGACCCGCGGTGCCCCGGCGAGGTCGATCTGATGAGTACGCAGCCGATCCAGGCATCCATCACACGGCGGCCGCTGCGGGTTTCCGCGACGAACCGGATGCTGCGCACGGGGATCAATCGTTTTGTCACCGGACTGGCGGTTCTGGCAACGCTGTTAGTCCTGGCCCCCCTATTCGCCATTCTGCTTTACCTCATTTACAAGGGCGCGAGCTCCCTCAACCTGGCGTTCTTTACGCATAATCCGGCCCCGGTCGGGGAACCGGGCGGCGGGATGGCGAACTCCATTGTGGGCTCCGGAATCATCTTGGCTCTGGCGAGTTTCATGGGCGTGCCCGTCGGGATCTGCGCCGGTTTGTACCTGGCGGAGTTCGGGCGCGGCAAGCTGCTGGGCGACGCGGTACGGTTTACGGCGGACGTGCTGAACGGTGTTCCATCGATTGTGATGGGCATTTCGGTGTACTCGCTGATCGTGATGCGGGAAAGGCATTTTTCAGCATTTGCGGGGGGCGTTGCTTTGGCGATCATGATGGTGCCGACGATCACGCGGACAACCGAGGAGATGCTGCTGCAGGTGCCCATGTCGGTGCGCGAGGCGGCGCTCGGGCTCGGTGTGTCGAAGTGGCGGACGGCACTTTCTGTGTCGCTGCGAACGGCCTCGCCCGGCATCATCACGGGATGCATGCTGGCCTTTGCGCGCGTGGCGGGCGAAACCGCTCCGCTGCTGTTTACCGCGTTCGGCAACCAGTTCTGGAGCTTTGCGCTCACCCAGCCGATCGCGGCTCTCCCGCTGCAGATCTTTGTGTACGCGATCAGCCCGTACGACGAATGGCACCGGCTGGCATGGGCTGGCGCCCTGGTCCTCATCGGATTGATCATGGCGTCGGTGACGTTGGTGCGGATATTTGCTGGCCGGGGAACCGTTCGGGGAGGAAGAAGCTAGTGGGTGTCGGCATTCTTGTGGAGCACCTGAACGCGTGGTACGGAACGACGCACACGCTGCAGGACATCAACCTGCATATTCCCGCGAACCATGCGACGGCGCTGATCGGGCCCTCCGGCTGCGGCAAGTCGACCTTTGTGCGATGCCTCAATCGCATGCACGAAACCAACCCGATCGCGCGCGCGGAAGGCACGGTGAAAATGGGCGATGTGGACATCTATAAAGATGCGTCGCCGGTCGAGATTCGTCGGCGGGTGGGAATGGTGTTTCAGCGGCCAAATCCGTTCCCGACCATGTCGATCTACGACAACGTGATCAGTGGGTTGAAGCTGAACGGATTTCGCAACCGGCGCGTGCTGGACGAGACCGTGGAGCGCTCGCTCAAATCGGCGGCGCTATGGGACGAGGTCAAGGACGATCTGAAGAAGAAGTCCGGCGCGTCGCTCTCGGGCGGCCAGCAGCAGCGCATGTGCATCGCGCGCGCGATCGCAGTGGACCCTGAGGTGCTGCTGATGGACGAGCCCGCGAGCGCGCTCGATCCGGTATCGACGTCGAAGATCGAGGATCTGATCTTTCAACTCAAAAGCCAGTACACCATCGTGATCGTGACCCACAACATGCAGCAGGCAGCCCGTGTGGCAGAAAATACAGGCTTCTTCCTCAATGGCAAGATGGTGGAGTTCGATTCGACGCACAAGATCTTCACCAACCCAAGTGATAAGCGGACGGAAGACTACATTACGGGGAGGTTCGGCTGATGGCGACGCGGATCAAATTTCAGCAGAACCTGGACGAATTGAAAGAGCGTCTGCTGGTCATGGCGGGCATGGCGGAGCAGGCCATCCAACGGTCGATTGAAGCCTACAACACGCGCGACATGAACCTCTGCGAGCTGGTCTTCCGATCCGAGCCGGCGATCAATCGGCTGGAGCGCGAGATTGATCAACTGGCGCTCGATCTTCTGGCGATGGAGCAGCCGATGGCGGTGGACCTGCGATTTATCCTTTCAGTCATTCGCATAAACGCCGATCTCGAGCGGGTCGGCGATCAGGGGGTGAATATCGCGGTGCGGGTACGCGAGATGGGGGCGTTCGCAAATATCGACCTGCCCGTCGACATTCCCAAGCTGGCGTCGCTTTCGTCGGCGATGATCCGGCGGGCGTTGCAGGCATTTATTGAGGCGGACGCGGAGATGGCCGAGACGGTGCTGAAGCTGGACGACCAGGTGGATGAGATGAACGACGCCGCCTTTCACGCGCTGAGTTCCTTGATTAAAGAAAAGCCGGATCTGACGCCGCAGTCCTTGAATGCGCTCATCATTTCACGCAACCTGGAGCGGGTGGGAGATCATGCGACCAACATTGCCGAGGACGTGATCTTTTGGGTGCGCGGGGCGGATGTTCGCCACTACAGCTCGAGCGCTCAGGGCTGATCGGGATCCCACCAGACGAGTTCAGCGAGCATGGGGAAGTAGAGAGCCACCCGTGTTCTGACCGTACCGGCATAGCCTCGCAGCAGCTGGGCATAACGTTCGAGCTGGTCGGCGTAGCGAGCGCGCTGATCGAGCAGAAACTGCTGGAGATTGACTCGTCCATGCGTAGCGGTCTTATAGTCGATCAGCCAGAGGGTTTCGCCGGCTTCGGTGAGCGGGTGGTTGCCTGCGGTGAAAATTCGATCAACGCGGATGGTGAGCCCTTCCTGCTGTCGCCAGGAGGAGAGAGAGAGTTCGCTCGCGGCGTTCGGGCGTGGTTGGACGAGCCAAAGGCCGATCGGGTTCGTCAGTGTGCGCGTGAGCGAGGTCTGAACGTCTCGGTTAAGGCGTTCAAGTTCGCTGGGAGCAATGCCGCCGGATCGCAGGAGGGCGATCGTCCGCTTTCGCAGGGTGGGAAGTCGAGCGAGGAGATCGGCTGGGGAACTGCCCGCGGCAGATTGCTCTGTGAGCCACTGGAGCAGAGTGTGGACGGTGTTGCCAAATGTGCGGGCTGGAAGCGAGCCTTCCGATCTCTCGATGGGGGTGGCCACAACCGCGGGCACGGGCCCCGCTGCAGACGAGCTGACCATAGGGTGCCCCGTCAGCACATCGATGCCGTCAGGCAGACGGTAGAGGCTGGGTTTTGTCGCTTCTTCAGCCGAAGCTGCCAGGGTAACCACGAACTCCGGTTCGTTGGCTCGGGCCGTTTGGTCCGCGGGTGTGTCGGAGCCGATCTGGCCGAAGTGCTCCTTTGCGGCGGGCCAGGCAGCGGAGAGCAGGCTGTTCCTGTGGACTGAAAACGCACCCGAACCGGTAAGTTCAACATCGGCGAAAAGGTGCAGCTCTTCCCGGGCGCGGGTGCAGGCGACGTAAAAGAGGCGTTTGCGCTCCTCGGCTTCGCGTTCTTTGGCGAGATCGGCGATCCACCGGTTCAGGGCCTGCGCATCCTCGCCGCGCCCGTGGATGGGCGCGAGCAGTACGTGCGCGGCCTCGGGGCTGGCGGTGTCGATCTCTTCCCAGGTAAGGAGTTTGCCGCTGGTTTCGCTGGTGAAGCGTTCGAGCGACGGCACGATGACGAAGTCCCATTCCAATCCTTTTGCTTGGTGAATGGTCATCAGGTCGACCGCGTTGGACTCGGCGCTCGGTTCGGCGTAAAGCGCCTCAACCTGCCGCGCAAGACGGGCAACATCGATGTGGCCGGTGCTCTCCTCAATCTGGTCGAGCAGCGTAAAGAAACGCTGGACGTTGGTCTGCTCATCGGCAGAGAGCGGAAGGTGGCCGCCAAGCGATCGCCATGTGCGTTCGACGAGTTGCGCCAGAGCGAGCGTGCTGCTCTGTGCAGCAGCAGACTCCATCACCTGAGAAAGACGACGGAGGCGCTCTTGGCTTGTCGACGCGAGGAGGTGCGCCCGGGATCCGATCAGCGTCTCGATCAGTTCGTTGTGGAAGACCGGGTCATCGGAGCCGGTCAGCAGGTGCAACTCGGCAACTTCGAGGCCGCACCAAGGCGCCCGTAGCAGACTGAGCCAGGCAATACGGTCGGCGGGGTTGAGCACAGCGCGGGTGAGAGCCAGCAGATCCAGGATCTCAGGGCGTTCGCCGAGCTGCTCGATGTTGATGGCGCGATACGGAATCGGGGCCTCGCTCGCCGTGCCGCGCAGGGCAGCCACAATCTCGAACAGGTGCTGGCGGGCGCGGACGAGGACGGCGACACGCCAGGGGTCAGATCGTCCAGGGGGAAGGGGACGAGCTCGCCACTTCACGATGAGGCTGCGGATAGCTATCGCGTTCTGCCGGCGAGTTCGGGCCTGTTCCCGTGCGAGGTCAACGACGCTCGCGTCCGGCGGGGCAAGAACGCTCGTGTGCCAGACGCGGGCTGCGTCCGCACCGGAAGTGGCGGCTGGACGGACAGCCTCGACGGGACGAAAGGTGATAGCGGCATCGTCGCCCGGGAACCTCGATGCCGACAGAAAGATGCGGCTGAAATCGTGATTAAAGTGGTCAATCAAACCGGCCTGGGAGCGAAAGTTGGAGGTGAGGTGAAGCCTGCCGAGGGCGAGCGAGCCCAGGCGCTGCTCGCGCGTCGTGCGCAGGAATCGCTCCACGCGGGCCTGGCGGAAAAGATAGATGGATTGCTTGGGATCCCCGACGAGGAAGAGAGTTCGTCGGTCTCGAGGCATCTGATCCCAGTGCTGCGTAAGCAGGCGGATAAGCCCGTACTGGCTTGAGGAGGTGTCCTGCATCTCGTCGACGAGGAGGTGCCGGAGTTCGGAGCCGAGAGCAGAGCGGAGGTCGTCGGATGTGGCTCCCCGGCGAAGAACGGAGCTGGCCTGCAGTGCGTTCTCGGCGAAGTCGCAGCGGCCATGCTGGGCAAAGACGAGTTGCAGTTCCCCGAGCGCTTCGCGGAGAATGCGAAGCAGGGCTTTGACGACCTTCCACTGTTCTTCTGGGTACTCCGCCGGCGGCAGGCGTGCGGCGTGTTGTAGCGATTCGAGCAGACCGGGTGTCTCTTGGGCTTCTGCAACAAGGCTTTGTAAACGGGCTTTATCGCCCCTGTCGGTTCGAAAGCCGAGATAATTTGGGTTGAAGCTGCTGCGCCATTCGAAGTCGGAGTGTTTGATCAGCAGGTGCAGCAGGGCGCGCCAGTGTTCGAGGTCGGAAACGCGGGCCGCTGGCGAGTGGTAGCGATTGCTGCAAACCGCGATTGTGGACCGGTTATCGTTGTGCCCGGGGCGATTGCTCAGGTCAGCAGCGACTTCGGTGAGGCGAACGAGCAGTGGCTCCGGCAGCGCGTTCTGCAACCGGGTCAACTCCGCGCAGATGACCTGCTCCAGCGCAAAGTTTAGACGAGGCAGGATCTGCTCCTCGAAATAGTCATCATCGAGGACCTGCGTACGAGGTGGAAGGAGACTGCTCCACTGATCGCGTGATCGGAGCATTTCCGCAAGAAGCCTTTCGCAGTTTCCGAGGTCGCCATCGCGGACGCGCAACAGCGTCCGCAGAGCGTGGTCGAGCGCTGCGTCAGGTCCGCCCAGCCGGAGCAGCACGTTGCGGGCGGCTTCGCGGTAGAGGTCGTCTGGGTTGTCGACCGTTTCGATACGGCCCATGCCGCCGGAGGCGATCGGGAAGCCGCTTAGGATCTGGGCGCACACAGAGTCAATGGTGCGGATGTTAAGACGTCGAGGATGCTGGATCAGGTTCCATCCGAGCTCGCGGTCTCGGTCGAGTACGCGGCGGGCAAGTTCGCTCGTGGCGACGTCGAAGCTGGATTGCGCCGAGATGTCGGCGTGCGCATCTTCCAGATGGCCGAGCACCCGGTCTCGCATCTCTTTCGTAGCGGCGCGGGTAAAGGTGATTGCCAGGACCTGTTCGGGCTCGGTAACAGTTTCGTCCGCAAGTAGCTTCAGCAGGCGTCGGATCAGGAGGCCGGTTTTGCCGGAGCCGGCCGGAGCTTCCACGATCCAGGAGCGGCGGATGTCCAGGGCCTGGCTGCGAGCCAGCCAGTCTGGTGGACCTGCGTTGTTGAGGACGCTTGAGGGCTCGTCCGTCTTGCCGGGAGCTTCCGTGGAAACGTCCTCAAACAAAAACGGAAGCTGGAAGAGCTTAGCCATGACCGCTGTCGTCCTCCTCTTCCATCTCGTCTCGCATCTGCTCGACCAGTGTGTTCGGGTTTAGCCGACAGAGCAGGCGCTGCGCACAGTAGGTACAGGTCTTCGGAAAACTCTTAGGTTGCACACGGGTGTCGCCGGCGTAAAAGCCCGAGGCGAGCTCTTCCAGGACGTCACGCCACTCGGCCTGCTGGGCTTCGAGGCTCTCGGCTGGCATCTTCAATGCTTTGGGGAGCACGCCCTTCTTTGCCTCGAACCCGGAGAAGCGCATCTCCTTGCCCGGACGGATGGTCGCGAAGGCTACGGCCGCGAGGGAGCTAGCCTCCGGGAGCATGCTGTAAAGCGGCAGTTGCGGCGCGTCGGGACGATGGGTAAGCCACTGGGCAGGTTTGCTGCTGCCAGTCTTGTAGTCAATCAGGACAGCGCCGCTCGCCGTTTGGTCGAGGCGGTCGACACGGACACTCAGGCGCAGCGGGCCGACGGCGAGTTCATCGTAGCGTTGCTCGCGGCGAACAACCTCGAAGGGGGCTCGTTGAAGTTCCTGTTCCATCCAGTGCTTGAGCACAGAGCGGAGACGGGTGACCTGTACGTCGAGGTACGCCTGGTCCCAGGCCGTTTCGGCTGCGCTCGACCACGGTTGAAGCGTTTTGACGATGTGGCGCTGAAGGCAAGCCTCGCGGTCGCCGGGCGACATGGCGCGGAGAGCGTCTTGCGTCTTGACCTCCTCCCAGAAAAGCTGAAGCACCTGATGGACGACTTCGCCGCGAGCGGGGGCATCAAGACCGAAGGCCGCCTCTTCAAGGGGCTTGGAAAAGAGGCGATGGAGGGCGAAGGCGCGAAATCCACAGGCGGCCTGCGCCTCAAGAACGCTGGCTCCGCCTTGCAGCACGCGGTCCGGAGGAGCCGGAAGCGGAAGAACATCTCGAACTGGTTCCAACGTGAGAGAAGAAGCAGCTTCCGCTGAAGCTGCGAGTGATGGGAGGTTAGCCGACTGCACCTCAGCGAGGTGGAGTGAGTGGGCCGCCGGCGAGAGCCGCTGGCGACCTTGATCGATGTGTTCCGCGAAGCTGAGGACGACCTCAGGGGCGCTGGCAGCGATCCGGCGCATAACCTGCTCGGCCTGTTGGCCGTCTTGTACGGCATTGCTGCCGGGCAGGCGGAGTGAGCGGCGCAGGCGCCAGGGCAGCAGCGGATTCGCTGCCGGTGTCGAAGGAAACGTGAGATCGCCGCAGCGCAGGAACCAGACACCGTCGAAGGTGCTGCCGGCGGCTTCCAACGGGCCCAGAATTTGAATGGGCGCATCGTGGGACTCCGGGGCGAAGGTGGTCTCGTGAAGGATACGGCGGAGTTCGTCGAGGACGCGTGCGAAAGGGACGGGCTCTCCGGAAAAATCAAGCGTCGCGAGCTCGTCGAGGCAGCCTTCCCAGCGTTGGCGGATTTGAAATTCGAGACTGCTCTCGCCATACGGCGTCCAGCCCGCAGCGGCGAGGGCGGCTCGGATGCGCTCGGACCAGACGCTATAGCTTCGGTCGGCGGCCTCGCGCATGGGTGCGCTGGCGAGATCGAACGCGTGCAGCGCGGCTGTAAGGCCGGGAACCGGTACATCGCTGGTCGACGCGTGCGCGAGGAGATCCTGGAGGGAGAGCTCGGGTCGCAGCCGTCGACTTCTTCGGCCGCGGCGGGCGTTGAACAGAGCGCGGGCGCGGCGCTCGGGGTAGAAGCTCGATCCGGCCAGGTAGCGCGAGAGCAGGAAGCGGCTGACCGCCGACACAGCGAGCGGGTGCTGGGTCCAGGCAAGCAGGTCCAGGGCGACGGAAACAGAAGCCGTCTTCGCGAGGTCGTCGCCAAGGGAGAACTCGTATGGGGTGTTCGCGCCAGAAGCGATGTTGTGGAGCTCGGGAGCGACCACGTCACGAAAGCTGCGTTCCAGGCCGGCGCGCTCTGACGACAGATCGGGAACAATGACGCCGAGGCGGCACTGCGGATTGCGTGCGAAATGGGCACGCGCCCAACGTGCGCAGGCGATCTGCTCGCTTTCTAAGGTGTCGGCTCGAAACCAGGATCGTGCGCGGGTCTCTAACCGCGCGTGGAAGTGAGTGATCGGCAGACTGCGGCGCGCGAGCGCATCGAGTAAACGACGTTCGGCTGGGGTGTGTTGATCGAAGCCGACGAGGACCAGCGCGGTGGTTGCGACGGAGAGTTTGCTCGAGCGTACGCCGTCGTGGAGAACGTCTTCGAGCTCAGCAGAGGTGATGAGGGATTCTCGCCGGCAGCGTATCCGAAAATCCGCCGCCCAGCGCCGGAAGGCGGTCTCGTCGGTGCTGCTGGCAGAGCCGGTGAGCGGGCCGGTCTGGCCGTAGCTGTGAAGCGCCTTCCAGGCGTCGGCGGCGAGGTGCGCCAGAGCGTCGGGCTGGCGCAGCGTCCGCAGCTCCGCGTCCGCCGTGATGATCGATCGCCAAAGCGAGAGCTCCTGCGTCCGGTTGAGCAAAAGCGATGTCGCGTCGCCGGAGAGGACGAGCTCGTGCCAGAGAGCGCCGGTCCAGGCCTCCCAGGAGAGAACGCTCGCGGTCTGCCAGCTTGTAGCTCCGGAACGATGTTGCTGCTCGTCGTAGAGGCGGCGAAGCATGCGTGCCGAGCGCTGGTTTGCGGTAACGACCGCGGCTCCTCGGGAGAGCGCCTCGCCGATCTCCGGGGGCAGCTGGCGCGCGGATACCATGCTTCGGTTATACGCCTGCCAACGCAGGAAATCAGGATCTTGCTTCAGTGGTTTGCCTGGGATCGGAGGCCGGTAGAACGGTCAGGATCAGTAAAGCAATCGCGGCCAGAAAGGGCACCACGAGGGCCTTGTTGAGCGATCCGGTTGCGGTCGAGAGAACGCCCATTGACCAGGGGAGGGCGGCCGCACCGAGGCCGGAGACGGCCAAGACGATCCCGGCTTGGCGAGCCGACGGCGCCTCGTTCATGAGCAGCGCGAACGTGGCAGGGAAAAACGGAGCGAGCGAAAGCCCGAGCAGAAGCGCACACGTGGCGATGAGTGCCGGGGTGTGGGCAAGTGCGAGCGCGGCAGTGAGGGCAGCGGCCAACACCAGACAGGCGCGCTGCACGGTGCGGGTGCCGACATGCAGAAGGATGGCCGAGGAAAGTGCGCGGCCGCCGGTGATTGCTGCCCAGAGAAGAAGCGTTGTGTACTCACTGATGGTGAGGCTACGGTCGCCGTAGCGCAGGGCGTATGTCGTGAGCCAGCCGCTGAGACAAGTCTCCAGGCCCCCATAGAAAACGAGAAGGAGGCAGAAGATCAAGAAGAGCTTGGGGGCGAGACTGCTTTGCGGAAGGTTGGCCGATGCAGTCGGCGCTTGGTCGGTCGAGGTGGAGCGAGCGCGTTCCGCTAGCATCAGCATACCGATGAGGAAAAAACCGATGCCGAAGCTCAGAAGCAGGCTCCGGAGGGCAATGCGGGGGCTGAGCCACGCCGTCAGCAGCGGCGCGAGCATAGCTCCGAGGCTCCACGTAAAGTTGAGCAGCGCCAGAGCGGAAGCTCTGTGCGCGGTATATCGCCGGCCCGCGATGATATTGACGGACGTGATGATCTGTCCAAGTCCGAAACCGCCGAGAAACAGGCACGGACACGCGAAGGGGAGACCGGGCGCGAAGGCGAAGCCAAGAAAGCCGATACCCCCCGAAGCGAGTCCGAGCGCTAGACTGCGCCGGAGGTGGCGCGAAACGCTGACCCCGCCGGTAAACGCGCCACAAAATTGGGCTGTGAGCAAAAGACCGCTACGCGCGTCAGGCAGGTGCCACTGTTGTGCGAGCAGAGGCAGTATTGGACCGAGCAGGGCTGTTCCAAGCCCGGCAAGGATGAAGGAAAAGTGCATCAGGATGCCGGAAGGAAAGCTTCTGGGGGAGGCGTCTTGTCGTGGAGAGGCGATCTCGCTCGGATTCATCGCGTCCCCTTTATCGCACATCGGGCTGTTGCGGCGTCCAGACCAAGTATCATCTCAGTGTGGCCTCTTTCGTGTTCCGGCGTGTGTTCGCCGCGTTTTCTGTTCTCTTAATTGCCTCGGGATGCCGGAGCACGGCTGTTCCCGCACCCGCGTCTGTGTCGTCGAGCAACGGCAACGAACGCAGCTTCTCGATTCGCGGCAAGGTGGTCAGCGTGTCAGGGGCCACAGTCGAGCTCGATCATGAGGCCGTGCCGGGTTTTATGAGCGCGATGACCATGCCATATCAGCTCGAAGATCCGAGCGTGGCAAGTGAGCTTCATCCGGGCGATCGGCTAACAGCGACCATTCACGCGCGGAAAGATGCGGACGGTTTCCACGATCCTCGGCTCGATCAGGTCGTTGTGATCGCCCAGGCTCGACCGGATTACCTGCCGCCGGTGCAATATCACGTGCCGACGATGGGTGAGACCGTGCCGGATTTCACGCTCCTAAACCAGAACGGGCGCGTAATCCACTTAGCCCAGTTCCGCGGAAAACTGCTGCTGATGACTTTTATCTATACGCGATGCACCTTTGCCGATTTTTGCCCGCGCATGAGTCGGAACTTCGCCGAGTTAGAAAAGGACTTAGCAGGTGATCCGACGTTGTACGCGGCAACGCATCTGCTGAGCGTTTCGTTTGATCCCACCTACGACACCCCGGCAGTGTTGCGCAGCTATGGCGGCGCCTACACCGGTCGGTATACCAGGGAGACGTTTGCTCACTGGGACTTCGCTGCGCCCTCCGAGAAGCTCCTCCCGGCGATGACGCAATACTTCGATGTGGGAATCACAACCGGCGACAATCGAGCGCTCACCCATTCCCTCTCGACAGTGCTGATCGGCAAGGATGGCAAGGTCGTTGCTTGGTATCCAAGCAACGAGTGGAAGCCGGAAGATATCTTGACAAAGATGAAGCAGGTAGCTGCGGCCGGTTAGGTTTCATAGATCCTGGAGTAACTTATGGCAAAGCTGACGATTGCGCTGGGAATTGTTCTTACTCTGATGGCTGTGGTGTGCTTTGCTCTTACGGGAAGCTCGCACCCGACTGCGCTGATCCCGGCGGGTGTTGGGCTGCTGTTTGTTCTCTTGGGTGCTCTGGCGAACTCGCCCGACCCAAAGCGACGCGCTCTCTGGATGCACATCGCCGTCACGGTTGCGTTGCTGATGTTTCTGTTCACAATACCGGGGATCATTCAGCTTATCCGTCAGACTCAGGGGGTGGTCTCCGCTCATCCCCTTGCCGTGTACGAAAAGGCGGCAACGTCGCTCCTCTGTCTTGTCTTTGTCGGGCTGTGTGTGCGCTCGTTTATTGCTGCCCGTCGTGGCGGCGCACTCTCTGCAGCTTAGCTCTGCTACGGAAGTAGCGTTAGGAGACACGCGCATGGCATCCAGCTTCGGCTCCCCCGGAATGCAGGCAGCAGACCGGCCCTCCCGTGGCACGGGGCGGGCGACGACGGCCGGGCTTACGGCGGCTCGGCCGAAACCGCAGCTGAAAAAAGTGATGCCCGAGATCTGGAAGCTGATGCGACCCCGGCGGTGGCTGCTGCTCGGCAGCTTCTTGCTCATGATCATCAACCGGGCGAGCGGGCTCGTACTGCCGGCTTCGGTGCGCTATCTGATCGACGATGTCATGACGAAGCACCAGATGCGCTTGCTGCCGATCATCGTGGGCGTGGTGATTGCCGCGACAGTGTTGCAGGGCGTCAGCTCGTACACACTAACCCAGCTACTCTCCAAAGCCGGGCAGCGTCTGATCGCCGAGCTTCGCATGCAGGTGCAGGCCCACATCGGACGGCTCCCGGTCGCGTTCTACGATGAGAACCGGACGGGCACCCTCGTGGCGCGCATCATGACCGACGTCGAAGGCGTGCGCAACCTCATTGGCACCGGCGTGGTGGACTTCATCGGCGGCATCCTGACAGCGATCTTTGCGTTCGTTTACCTGATCATTCTGAGCGTCAAAATGACGCTCCTGACCTTTGCCATTCTGGTGATCTTCGCACTGGTGCTGCAGCGTGCCTTCAAGACGATCCGGCCCATCTTTCGCGAGCGCTCAAAAATCAATGCGGAGGTGACTGGGCGGCTTACCGAGTCTCTCGGGGGGGTTCGCGTCGTAAAGGGATATCACGCGGAAGACAGCGAGGCGGGCGTGTTTGCCAGCGGCGTCGGGCGGTTGCTCGAAAACGTAATTTCATCGCTCACCGCGCAGTCGACGATGAGTCTCGCCTCAACCACCATCCTTGGCGTCGTCGGCGCGCTCATCATGTATCTTGGCGCCCACCAGGTCGTCGGTGGCCAGCTGACCACCGGCGGTTATGTAACCTATGTCGGTTTTCTGGCGTTTATGATCGCACCCATCGCTCAGCTCGTTTCCATCGGAACACAGCTGACAGAGGCCATCGCCGGGCTGGACCGAACGACCGAGATCCTTAGCGAACGCGAAGAGGATCGCGATCCTGCTCGCGTAATCTCTTTGGGTCCGATCGCCGGGGAAATCGGCTTTGACGGCGTGACCTTCGCGTATGAGCCGGGCAAGCCGGTGCTTCATGGAATCAGCTTTGACGCGCGGCCAGGTACCGTTACGGCGCTGGTCGGGTCGTCCGGTTCGGGTAAGTCGACCATCATCTCGCTCGTCTGCGCCTTCCACACCGCAACCACGGGACGCGTGCTCGTGGACGGCGTCGACCTCGCAACGGTACAGCTTTCGTCGTATCGGGAGCAGCTTGGCGTGGTGCTGCAGGAAACCTTTCTCTTCGATGGAACCATTCGGGAAAACATTCTGTTTTCCCGCCCGGGTGCGACGGAAGAGCAGCTGCTCCACGCGTGCCGCATTGCCCGTGTTGACGAGTTTGCGGAGCGGTTTCCTGACGGTTACGACACGGTTGTTGGCGAGCGGGGCGTGAAGCTCTCCGGCGGCCAACGGCAGAGGCTCTCGATCGCGCGCGCCATCTTAGCCGATCCCCGCATCCTGATTCTGGACGAGGCCACGAGCTCGCTGGACTCCGAGTCCGAGGCCATGATTCAGCACGGACTCAGCTATCTTATGAAGGGACGGACAACGTTTGTGATTGCCCATCGATTGTCCACCATTCGTCGGGCCGAACAGATTCTGGTGATCGAACAAGGGCAGATCGTCGAGCGCGGAACGCACGAAGAGCTGTTCTCCTTACAGGGGCGCTATCACGATCTCTATATGCGGCAGCATGGGCTCGAGACAAACCTGTTCCTCGCTCCTGGCGAAGGAGACGTGCAGCCGTCGGAGACGGTAGCCACGTAATGTACGCGGCGGCCCGCTGACGCTCACTCTAGGCCAAGCTCGCGCAACAGGAAGGCGTAGTCGAAGGCGATCTCTCGGAGGTAATCGTATCGACCACTCGCCCCACCATGACCGGCCTCCATATTGACGTGTAACAGCAGCGGCGTACCGTTCTGCTTGAACGTTCGAAGCTTGGCGACGTACTTAGCAGGCTCCCAGTACATCACCTGGCTGTCGTTAAGGCTCGTCTTGACGAGCATCGCAGGATAGTTTCCCACGCGCAGGTTGTCGTAAGGCGAGTACGAAAGCATGTACTCGAACGCTTCTCGCTCGTTCGGATTGCCCCATTCCTCGTACTCAGCCACCGTAAGCGGAAGACTGGCGTCGAGCATGGTGTTCATCACGTCGACAAAGGGTACATGGGAAAGGACAGCACGGAAAAGGTCCGGGCGCATGTTAACCACCGCGCCCATCAGCAGACCGCCGGCGCTGCCCCCTTCGATCGCGACCCGGTCGCGATCGCTGTACTTCTGCGTGATCAACGACTGAACCACGGTGACGAAATCAGTGAATGTAGTCCGCTTCCGCATCATCTTGCCGGCGTCGTGCCACGCATCGCCCATCTCGCCGCCGCCGCGGATGTGGGCGAAGGCGACGACCAGGCCACGGTCAAGCAGCGAGAGGCGGGCCGGGCTGAAGCCGATCGGGAGCGGGTAGCCGTACGAGCCGTAGCCGTAAACATACATCGGTGATCGGCCATCGCGTGAGAAGCGGTCGCGACGGTAGACGAGCGACACGGGTACCGCGACGCCGTCGGAAGCGGGAATCAGCAGGCGCTCCGAGGCATACCTGCTGCGGTCGAAGCCGCCGGGAATCTCCTGTTGCTTCAGCAGAGTCGAGCTGCCCGTGGGCACGTCGTACTCGTAGACGGACGCCGGCGAGACAAGCGATTGATAGCTGTACCGAAAGACGGAGGTCCGGAACTCTGCATTCGTGTGGGGCTGGGCGGTGTAGGCCGGTTCGGGGAAGCTGATCCGCCGAGGTTCGCCGAGCCCTTCACTCTCCTCAAAGCGAAGCACGTCAAGAGCGGTGAGACCGGCTCGCCGACGCGCGCAGACACAGAATCCGGAAAACAGATCGAACTCTTCAAGCGGAGCGTCGGGCTGCTCCGGGATCAGTTCCCTCCACTGCTGGCGGCCAGGGCTGCTGACGGCCGCGGTGACCACGCGAAAGCTCTTCCCCGTATCGTTGACGCGGAGGTAGAAAAGGCCGTCGCGGTGATCGACGGAATACTCCTGGTCCTCGATACGTTCAGCAATCAAGGTAAAAGCATCCCCCGGCCTCGCCGCATCGAGGAACCACGTCTCGCTGCTGGTGTGGCTGCCGGCTTCGAGGAAGACGTACTGCCCGTCGCGGCTCTTACCCACGCCGAGGTTGAAGCGCTCATCTTCCTCGTCGCGCAGCAGAAGGTCGCTCTGCTGTGCTTGGCCGAGTACGTGGCGATACAGGTGATTGTGACGCTTCGTGGTCTCGTCTTCCGTGGTGTAAAAGAGGGTGCTTGAGTCAGCGGCCCACACAAGCGAGCCGACGCGTTCAGCGGTATCGGTCAGGTCGGCTCCGGTTCCAAGGTCGCGTATATGCAAAGTGTATTGACGGAATCCGGTGTTGTCGGTCGAGTACGCGAGCAGATGATTATCGGGGCTCAGACTCATGGCGCCGACAGACATGAATGCCTGGCCCTCTGCCAAGAGGTTCACGTCAAGCAGCACCTGCTCGGGGTGTGAGTCGTCATAGCGGCCGTCTGCATCAGCAGATCGGCGGCAGTGAATCGGATACTGCAGGCCTTCAATCGTGCGCGAGTAGTAATACCAGCCGCGAAGCAGGTACGGAACCGATTCGTCGGTTTCCTTGATGTGCGACAGCATCTCGCGGTACAGCCGGGCTTGCAAATCAGAGGTGTCGGCCATCACCTCGGACGTGTAGGCATTTTCGGCTTCGAGATACGCCTGAACCTCCGGCGTAGCCTTGTCGCGCATCCAGGCGTAGTCGTCATGTAACTGCTGGCCGTGAACAGTGGTGACGACAGGATCCCGCCGAGCAGACGGCGGCACAGCGGAGATCTTTCGCATCATGAAACTCCCGCATCCCAGAATACAGGGCACCCGCGTCTTACAGGCAACCGCAACGCAGTACCAGACACCTCATACAACAAGACGGCTGAAGCGTGTGCACGCGTCGAATCCGCGCTTCTTCACGGTCACAGGGAGATACACATATGCGAAGCAACAAGCTCTATACCGCTCTTCTCGGCAGCGCCGTTATGCTCGCGCCTGGCATGTTGTTCGGGCAAACCAGCGATCAGTTCACGCCGAAGGACAAAATGTTCATAGCGGACGCCGCGGAAGGCGGGATGAAAGAGATCCAGTTCTCGAAGCTGGCGCTGGACAAAAGCAGCAATGACCAAGTGAAAACGTATGCGCAGCAGATGATCACGGATCACACGCAGCTCAACAACGACATGATGCCCTTCGCGCAGCAGGCCGGCGTCACGCCACCAACACAACTGAATGCCAAGGATCAGGCAGAGTACGACCAGCTCAGCAAGCTCAGCGGTACGCGGTTTGATCAGATGTACATTCGCGCCATGCAGAAGGATCATCACAAAGATCTACGCGAATTCAAGGCAGAGGCCGCATCCGCAACCGACCCGAGCTTCAAAACCACCGTGCAAAATGGCGAAAAGGTGATCCAACAGCATACCGATACTATCGACGGCATTGCTAAGAAGAACGGTGGCGCGCCCCAGTCGACCAATAGCACGACCGGAACGACGGGCGAGTAACTGCAGCGTTTGAGGCCGACATCACGGCTGGACTCGCAAGGAGCGAATTCAGCCGTGGCTGGTTAATACAGCGCTAAGCCGTACTTCCAATTTGCGCGATCTCTTCCTTGCTGGCGGGCTGGGTAGGCTCCATGGCGAGCAGATCGTTGAACCGATTAAAATAGTTGAACAGGCCGATGCTGGCCAGCAGCTCGATAACCTCGCCCTCAGAGAAATGCAGGCGAAGCGTCACAAAATCCTGCGCGGTATATCCATGCGCATTTAGCGTCATCACTTCCGCGAGGTGAATCGCGACTCGCTCGCGTTCCGTAAAGGTGCCCACGGATGATCCAGTCATGCTGTCGAGCTGCTCGTCCGTCCATCCGAGTCTACGGCAGATCATGCTGTGTGACGCGAGGCAGTAAGGCGTGCGATTCAGCTGCGAGGTTCGAACAATGACCAGCTCCTTGAGAGCCTTGGGCAGCGTTCCGGTGTTGAGAACCGCCTCCATGTGCGCGATGGCTGTCTCGAAGATCGCCGGGCGATGCGCCATCGTGCGAAACATATTGGGTACGTTGCCGCGGTCGCGCAGGTACCGGTCGTAGATGGCCACCGCTGCCGGGCCGACGTCCCCGCGCTGCAGCCTGGAGATACGTGGTTGTGTGGCGGTCTGCAAAACAGGACACCTCTCGAGTCACTGGGATGAGCTCATCATACCGTTTGCGCGGCAGCGCGGGGCTTTGATTCGGCCAACGCATCTGATATAACTTTCCGTAGCGCAGCGCGTTCCCCAAATGGGTTCCGGGCAGATTCCTGAGTAGCTCAATGGCAGAGCATTCGGCTGTTAACCGAAGGGTTGTAGGTTCGAGTCCTACCTCAGGAGCCACATCCGTAAAGCACTTAGAAGACCTCCTCTCCTCAATTTCACCGGATCGACCAATTTGCTACCGGATCTCGTAAGCGGCTCCGGTAGCCGCTTCATGTCCGACCCGACGGCAGAGAAGTGACGTGAGCAACACGGATGCATGCCCACCCTGTCGTTAAGGTGGCGAGCCACGGCATGTCGTTCGAGACGGCAATCAATATTTGCGTTAGCGTTACCTAACATTTGGAGTACGAGGGAGAAGGTATGCAACTTGCGATGGTAGGTCTGGGAAGAATGGGCGCTAACATGGTGCGCCGCTTGATCAAAGGCGGGCATGAATGCGTTGTGTACGACAACAGCCAGGATGCCGTACAGCGGTTAGCGGGCGAAGGTGCTGCGGGGGCGACCTCCCTCAAGGATTTGGTTGCGAAGCTCAAGTCTCCGAGGGCGGTCTGGTTGATGGTGCCTGCCGGTGTGGTTGATCAAACCGTCGAGCAGCTGACCCCGCTGCTTGAGGCGAACGACATCATCATCGATGGCGGCAACTCCCACTATGTCGACGACCTTCGCCGTGCGAAGACGGTAAGCGCTTCCGGCGTGAAGTGGTTGGACGTTGGAACGAGCGGGGGTGTTTTCGGCCTTGAGCGTGGGTATTGCATGATGATCGGCGGAGAGGACGAGCCCGTTCAGTATCTCGATCCCATTTTCAAAACGCTGGCGCCTGGGATGGGCTCGATCGAGAGAACACCTGGAAGAGACAAGGCCATGCCCAGCACCGCCGAAGATGGCTATTTGCATTGCGGAGGGCCGGGCGCAGGACATTTTGTCAAAATGGTCCATAACGGTATCGAGTACGGGATGATGGCTTCCTATGCCGAAGGCTTGAATATTCTGAAGCATGCGAACGTGGGCAACACCCGGGAGACGTTCGACGCAGAGACTGCGCCGCTGCGCGAGCCGGACAACTACAAGTACGACCTGAAAATCCCAGAAATTGCCGAGGTGTGGAGACGTGGGAGTGTCATCGCCTCTTGGCTCCTGGACCTGACCGCTGCCGCCCTTGTTCAGTCGCCCGATCTAGAGGGCTACAGCGGACGCGTCTCCGATTCCGGCGAAGGCCGTTGGACAGCCATTGCCGCAATCGATGAGGGCGTTCCGGCCGACGTGCTGAGCGCTGCCCTTTTCTCGCGGTTTACCTCGCAAGCGAACGCCGTTTACGCGAACAAATTGCTCTCGGCGATGCGCTACGAGTTCGGCGGTCATCAGGAGAAAAAGGAAAGTTAGGTGCTTGGGCGAAATACAGCGGGGTAAGAGCCTGTACAGCGAGTGTATGGGGATGTGATGGGCGGCTTGCCTTCGTGCAGTCAAATAGAAAGTCCTCAAACGAAGTTGGTCATCCCAAAAGTCGATTTCGAACGCTGCCCGCACCTCTTGCAGCCTATACCTCTGCCAGTTCGCCTCAGAAGAACCCAGCTCACTACCCTTTGACTAACTCCCTCCATCTCCTTCAGATATGCGAAGGAGTGTCTCGATCGCCGCAACTATCTCTCGGGGAGCCTCTGCGGGAACGCAATGGCCTACCTCGGGCAGTATGCGCCGTTTGTACGACCCCGTGAAACGGTCTCGGGAATCATCGGCAGATGGAGGAGGCTCGACCCCATCCGCACCGCCAGCGAGGATAATGGTCGGAGCAACAATCTGTGGTTGTTCGGCCAGCCGAGCTTCCAACCCCGCGAACGCGGGATCGCCCGGAGCATTCGCGTATCGGTGACGATATTCCTGGATCACAGTCGCAACAAAATCCGGGTTCTCAAACGAGAGCGCTGTGCGTTGATACTCCTCCTCGGTGAAGCGCCACGTCGGCGACCAGAGCTTCCAAAGTAACTTGCAGAAATCCTTGCGGGTCTGCTCGAGTCCCAGGCGACCGATCTCAGTGTTGAAGTAGCTTTGGTACCAGCGCGCATACGCGGCCAGCGGCGAAGGCGGCTGCGACGCGTTCTTCGCGATGTTCTGAATGGCGTAGCCATTGCAGGAGATCAGGCCTCGGACCCTCTCCGGCCAAAGGGCAGCCGCAACACACGCCGCACGTCCGCCCCAGTCATAGCCTACAAGAACCGCCCGCGGTATACGGAGGGCATCCAGGAAGTCGATGACGTCTTTGCCGAGAGCAGCCTGCTGACCGGAGCGAAAGGTATGTGGGTCGCGATACCGGGTGGGTCCGTAGCCGCGGAGATACGGCACGAGCACTCGACGCCCAGACCGCACAAGCTCATCTCGCGCCGAGTCGTACTGCCGTATGTCGTACGGAAATCCATGAAGCAGAACAACGGGAAAGCCGGAAGCCGGGCCGCTTTCCTCATACCCTATCTCGAGCGTGGTGGTGGTGACAGTGAGTTGACGAGATTGCATCGTATCACTCGAGTTTGTCCTAGGTGTGATGTGCGCCATAAGCACGCTCGGCGTAAACACACGTTGCATCGACATCATCGCTCCACCCAAGAGACAATCCCGGCGATCCATTCTCATTTCCGACATCCTCCCACGTTTTGCGTGTTTAAGATTGCATGTCCCCGCGATGGCTTCCTTCCATTCACTCGAGCAAATTCAGAATGGCTGTCTGCACAGCTGGCCAGGCTCTGCTGTCCGGGTCGACAACGTCGAAGTGGTCTGCATCCGGCACGAGGGTGACGGAGCAGGGTACGCCGCCGGGTCGGGATTTGGCGGCCCACCGGTTGGGCAACGACGGGGGGATCTGCAGGTCGGCGGTACCCTGGACGAGGGCCTGAGGGCAGGGAAGAGGTAGCAATTGACCAGGGTCCCCGGCAGCATAGCGATCCGGGTACTCGGCCGGGGAGCCGCCCATCAGATGCGCGATCCACTCACGATCCACGGCAAATTTGTCGGTAGACAGCTCGCGAAGAAGGCCGAGATCGACCGCGCCTGCGAGGGCGACGACCCCGCGAAGCGGCACTTTGGGCGGAATGCGGATGCGAGAGTTTCGCGGGATGTGAGGGCGGCCGGCAAGCCAGAAAGCGAGGTGGCCACCAGCCGAGTGGCCGGCCACGACGACGCGGGTGAGGTCCAATGGGATTTTCTGGGCGAGTTCCCGGAGGTGATCGAAGCCGGCAGCGACGTCTTCGAAGGTGGCGGGCCAGCCTCCGCCGGTCGATCCGGTGCGGCGATACTCGAGCGACCACACGGCGACGCCTCTGTGATCTCGCAGTGCGCGACACAGAAAATTCCCGTACCCGAGGTCATAGCCGGAGCTCCACCAGCCGCCGTGGAGAAAAACGACGACAGGGAAGCGCGTTTCGGGGTGTCTGGGCCGCGGCAGCCACAGATCGCCGAACTGGCTTTCAGCTGGACCGTAGGGAATGCGGCGATCCGCCGTCGGCGGATCTCGGTCTAAGACGTTCATCGAACGTTCCCCCGAGTCGCCGCGGGCAGGGCTAGTGCCCGGCCGGCTTCGGCGTCGCGGAGCTTGCAGGAAGCGTGTAGATAACCTCGCCGGGACGCGTGTAGTGAAGCTCTTCGCGCGCCTGATGCTCGATGGCATTCGGATCGCTTTGCAGGCGATCAACGTGCCCCTGCAGTTGCTCGTTTTCGCGGGCAAGCGTCTTCATCTGGCGATCCAGGCTCTGGGTCTCTCCCCGCTTGTGCTGGTAGGCGATGATGCCGTTTTTGCCAAGCACGACATGGTAGGCGACTGCCACCGCCAGACCTCCGGCGGCTACCGTGGCCAGCTTGCGCCAACCAGCGGAAACGCGAACCACTCGCCTTCGCACGATGCTCTGTCTTGCCACGGCGAAACTCCCTCAAGAACTACCTTAGTAGACCTGTGAGGAGAATGCCGGTCAATGGCCAAGCAGACCTGGGTGCCGGGGAGGTACCTAAGTGATATCGCGCGACGACCCAGCGGAACGTGCTAGAGGCAACTTTCTCCGGGTTTCTCGGCAACGCGCGGCTTCAAAGCAGCCGAAGTGTCTCACCTGCAAGGAAGCGGCATGGACCTAAACCGAGCATCCCCGTTCTGAAGCGGCAAGGCCCGGGTGTCGCGGCTGGAGCCGTGCGCGAGCTTATACTAGCGATTGCTGAAAGGAAGCGTTCGCATGACACGTTTGGCTGTTGGCAGAGCTCCTGCACTGGCTGCTCCGGGTCCAGCTTGGTCCTCGGTCGCACGACGGGGAGTGGTGGTGCTTGCTGCATCGATCTTTGTGGCTCTGTGTGCGCATGTCTCTGTGCCGCTGCCGTTTACGCCGGTGCCGGTGGTGCTGTCAGATTTCGCGGTGGTGCTGGTAGGTCTGCTGCTCGGCCCGGCGATGGCATCTGCGGCGTTGGGGGTCTATCTTCTGGAAGGAGCCGCGGGTTTGCCGGTGTTTAGCCCGGCGGGTCCGGGCGGGATCGCCCATCTGCTTGGGCCCACCGCAGGGTATCTCTTCGCTTATCCCGTGGCGGCCGCCATTGCCGGTTGGGTTCGACGAATGGCTCGCGAGGCTCTCGGGGGAGTCGCGGCAACTGCCATCGCTGCGACCCTCGCCTCGGCTGCCATTTTGCTTTCGGGGGCAGCTTGGCTTGCGCACTGGATGCATCTGAGCGTCACGGGGGCGTGGGCGCTTGCCGTGGCGCCGTTTCTGCTGGGAGCCGCTGTGAAGATCGCAACCGCTGTGTCTGTGGCCACCTCTGCCGATTCGTTGAGAAAGGTCTGACTCCCGTCATCCCTCCTGCTCACGCCTGACTCGCACGTCTTCCTGACGCACTTTGTTGTACAAAAAGGAACTGCCATGACCTCCGTAACGACCGCTGTTCGTGACATCAGCATTGCGCACAGTCCCGACTCTGACGATGCGTTCATGTTTTACGGCCTCGCAACCAACAAGGTGCGCGTGCCGGGGTACCGCTTTCATCACACGTTGACGGACATCGAGACGCTGAACCAACGCGCCATTCAGGAAGCGTTCTACGACGTCACAGCGATCTCCTTCCACGCGTATCCGTACCTGCAGGACAACTACATGCTGATGCCGTGCGGTGGCAGCGTTGGCGAGGGCTATGGGCCCATGATCGTCGCGCCGCGGGCGATCGCCCTTGAGGATCTGCGAAAGATGCGGATCGCCGTACCAGGGACCCTGACTACGGCTTACCTCACCCTGAAAATTTTCATGCCCGAGATCGAGACGGCGGTGGTGCCCTTCGACAAGATCATCCCCGCAGTGTTGGCGGGTGAGTTTGAGGCGGGGCTGATTATTCACGAGGGGCAGCTGACCTATGCGCGGGACGGGCTGGTAAAGCTGGTCGACCTGGGCCAGTGGTGGCGGGAGCAGACCGGGATGATGTTGCCGCTGGGCGGGAATGCGATCCGGCGATCACTGGGGCGCGAGGCTCTGGAGGTCACGACGCATGCCTTGCGCGACAGCATCCAGCATGCGCTCGACCATCGCGATGAAGCACTCAGCTACGCCATGCAGTTCGCTCGCGACCTGGACACCAGCTCGGCCAATCGGTTCGTCGGCATGTATGTCAACGAACGAACCCTGGACTACGGCGCGGATGGACGGCAGGCGATCAAACATCTGCTCGATCTCGGGTACGAACGCGGCATCATTCCAACGCGGGCGCGGGTTGACTTCGTCTAGTCGCGGCTATGGTATTCTCGGAGAGTTGCGATGGGTAAGGCGTGCCGTTTTCGCCGAGCCTGGTGGTCAACTCACCCCGCTGGACGCGTAGCTCAACTGGCAGAGCATTCGACTCTTAATCGACAGGTTGGTGGTTCGATTCCACCCGCGTCCACCATTCCCTGCGTACGAAGTTCTTGGGCATCTAAACCGCTATCTCCTGAGCATGGGGTCCTTGACTCTTCCATTCGCTTGATCGGCACCAGCTGGTTTCAAGCTCGGGAACGCTGAGTCGGCCATGGCCACGCGCACAGGCCATCTCCGTTCCGTTCCACTCCAGCAGATTGTGCGACGGTCGGCCGACTCGAGCGGGTGCGGCGAGGACCCGGAGGCAGTATTTGCAGCGCCTCTCCTGATCGTCAAGTGTCCAGCGAAGCCCGATCACGGCAAAGAACACAAAAACGAGCACCTGAAGAAAGTCGGCCGTATTTGGGAAGGTGTGGCTCAGCGGCTCACAACAGGTGGTGCTGAGTAGGAACGTCAGCAGCAGCAGCAGTGCTGATTTAGTCGCGAAAAACAGGCGCCGTCGCAGTCGGCGAACCCCCGTGCCTCTCGAGTTGTGTTCCACCGGTCGTCTCGGGGCGACGGCAAAGGTAACGAACACAACGAGCGGGGCTGCGAACAGAAAACGGCGGAACTGATCTGCAACGTCGGCGGCGAGAGCGGACGAACTGCCGTGGAGGGCAAGTGCAGCCAGGGCAGAGAGCGCGCACATCGACCCCAGCGACACGAGGCATAGGAGAGCGGTACCGCGGAGAGCGCGACGCCAGTCTTCGGCACGCAGCCAAAGCGCGTCCAGCAGCAAACCAAGCGCAAGATCAGCAATGGCGAAGGTTCGCCGGGATGCGGCGGTACGGGTGCGATGGCGCTTGTGCCACAGCTCGGCTTGCCAGGAGCGGTGCCACTCGTCGCGCTGCGCCGCCGGCACCAGAGTTCCCGCTGCCTGCAGCAGAAGTTGATCGAAACGCGGCAGAGACGCGGTCATGAGTGCTTCTCCGGGCACATCCGGGCGAGCAGGGGATAGCGTTCGGTGGCAGCCTGGGCGGCGGCTTTGCCGGCGCGGGTGACCTCATAGTAGCGGCGAGCGGGTCGCTGCTTGGCCGTCGCTTCGGCATCGGCTTCCCACTTGGATTCAACGAGCTCGTCGCGCTCCAGGCGCCGTAGCGCGGGATAAACAGTGCCGCTGGGTAGGCCGGTGACCTCCATCACCTCCAGGCCGAAGCAGTAGCCCAAACTCAGGGCCTTGAGGATCAGCGCCGCGCTGTGCGAGAGACGGGGTGGGTTCATCGAAGCAGTTGACCTGTGTAGTACGCTATCATAAGGTAGAACGCTACATAGGGGTGAGGTCATGCTGGAACTGCACCACGTCTCCAAGAGCTATCGCAGGATCCCTGCTGTCGAGGACGTCAGCTTCTGTGTACGGGCCGGCGAGATCCTGGGGTATCTCGGCCCGAACGGGTCAGGAAAGTCCACAACCGTCAAAATGGTGATCGGAATGATTCGGCCGACCGCGGGCAAGGTCCTGTTTTCGGGCAGGGATATCCATGACGACCTCGCGGCGTACCGGGTAAACCTCGGGTATGTGCCGGAGGAGGCGCAGATCTACACGCACCTCTCTGGTCTGGAGTATCTACAGCTGGTGGGGCGCTTGCGCGGGCTCGACGAGAGACTGCTGGAGCACAAGGCGAGGGTGCTCTTGCATCTGCTGTCGCTTGAGGCGGCGCAATACTCGGCCTTGTCGGAATACTCGAAGGGAATGAAACAGCGTGTTCTCATCGCCGCTGCCCTGCTGCACAACCCCAGGCTGATCGTCTTCGATGAACCGCTGTCCGGGCTCGACACGACGTCGGCGCGGCTCTTTAAGGACCTGCTCGTCCTGCTGGCCCATGAGGGCAAGGCCATCCTGTACATCTCGCACGTGCTGGAAGTCGTGGAGCGCGTGTGTGACCGGGTCATTGTGCTGTCCAAGGGAAGGGTTGTGGCAGACGCGGCGCCGCAGGATCTGGTCAGGCTCATGGAGCTGCCCACGCTCGAAAGCGTCTTCGCGCAGCTGGTGCAGCAGACCGACACCGAGCAGGTCGCGCGCGAGGTGGTCGACGCCATGAAGGTGCAGCATGCGTAGACGGCCGGAGGTGATGCGGGTCCTAACGGGCCATTTCTTTCGCCGATTCTTTGACAACGACACCATTCAGGTCGAAGGAGACACGCTGACCACGGTGGTGCGCGCCCTTGCGGCGGTGGCTGCGCCGGGGTTGCTGGTCGCGTTCTTTCTGCAAAACCAGTACCCGCAGCGGAGCCGCTGGGGCGCCATGGAGGACCAGTACTTTTTTGTCCTGTTTTCGTTCGCCGTTATGGGCGCGGTGACGATCTTCGAGTGGGAGACGCTGTTTCCCGATCGGATCGATTTCCTGGTGCTGTCGCCGCTTCCGCTGAGGCCGAGTCAGATGCTGGCGGCAAAGGCGGCTGCGCTAAGTGGGTTTACCGCACTGTTTCTGGTGGGGGCAAACCTGCTTAGCGGGCTCATGTACGTCGCGATCGCGAAGGGAGCTTTCTTTCGGCAGCTGCTGGCGCATAGCTGCGCGGTGGTGCTGGCGGGTACGTTTGCGGCGCTGATCCTGTTGGCGCTCCAGGGAGGTCTTCGCTGCCTTGTCGATACGCCACGCTTTCGTGTGGTGTCTCCGGTGCTGCAAATGGGTTCAGTGGCGGTGCTGGGACTGCTGATGCTTCTGTATGCGCAAACGGGGGACCGGATGGAACTGCTGCTCGGCGGGTCTTCGCAGATGGCGCGATGGATCCCACCGCTTTGGTTCCTGGCCCTGTACGATCGCCTGCTCTACGGCTCGGCGGCACCGGCGTTCGTAAGGGAGCTGGCGGGGTATGCCGTGGTCGGCACGGCAACTGCCGGGCTGCTCGTGCTGGTGACGTACCCGCTGGCGTGGACGCGCATGCGTCGTATGGCGCTCGAAGAGGGCGCGCACCGGCGACGGGAGCCTTCGCGAATGGTGTCGCGGCCAGTGCACTGGTGGGTACAACGCCCGGCGGAGCGAGCTGTTTTTTACTTCATCGGACAGACACTGCGACGAAACAGCCGGTACCAGGTGTTTCTGGCGATGTACTGCGGGACGGGGCTGGCGCTGGCTGCGGCCTGCGCGATCGAGGTTCCCAGCGGATTGCTGCGTCCGGAGCTTACAAATCGCGGGCTGCACGCGGTTCTGCCCCTTCTGTTGTTCTGGGTCATCGCCGGATTGCGCAATGGATTCGCGTTGCCGCTTAACCTTGCGGCGCGTTGGGTCTTTCGCCTCAGTGGAGGCGATCAGGGGGAGTGCGCGGCTGCGGCGGCCAGGTGGACCTTTGTGGGCAGCTTCGCGGTGCTCGGCTGCGTTCTGGGCGTACTCGCGTTTGCCGGTTGGACGATGCGGCCCCTCGTGGTGCAGGCGGTCTTCGGGGTGTGCCTGTGCGTCCTGCTGACCGACGGCTTCTTCTTTGGGCGAAGTATCCCGTTCACCTGTCCGCGCCTGCCCGGGAAAAAGAACTTCCCGCTCATGCTGACGTTGTATGTCGGGGTTCTCCCTCCCTTCCTCTTCGGCGTGGTCTGGCTGGAGATGCGGTTGGAGCAACGGCTGCTCGGCCTGGTGCTGCTGGGCGGTGCCACAGCGGCGGTGCATGTGGCGCAGCGGCTTCTGAAGCAGGGGCCGATGGAGGTCGAAGAACAAATGGAGGGGTACGAGGGCGAGTTCCAGTTGCTGAATCTCGGCTGACGCGCCGCCGACCGAAACGGCGGCTACGTCCGGTGCCGCAGGAATATACTGCTGGGTGTGAGCAAGACTTTTTACATTGAGACCTTCGGCTGTCAGATGAACGCCCACGACTCGGAGAAGGTCATCGGCACGCTGGAGCAGGGGGGCTACGCCCAGGTCGACGACGAAGCGGACGCAGGCCTGATCGTCTACAACACCTGCTCCATCCGCGACAAAGCGGAGCAGAAGGTCTTTCACCGGCTCAATGAATACAAGCGGATGCAAGGCGAGGGCAAGCGCTTTGCGGTCATCGGCTGCGTGGCGCAGCAGGAAGGCGAGCGGATCTTCGAGAAGGCGCCGTATGTGTCGATTGTCTCCGGGTCGGCCTCGTACCGGAATCTGCCCGAGATGCTGGCGCGGCTCGAAGCCGGCGAGCAGCGGATTACTGGCCTCGACGACCGCCAGACCGACCAGACGTTTGAGACGGAGTTTGTAAGCCGCACCAATCCCCATCGCGGATACATCACCATCATCGAGGGCTGTGACAAGTTCTGCGCCTACTGCGTGGTCCCCTACACGCGTGGCAAGGAGCGCAGCCGCACCGCCGCGAGTGTCCTCGAAGAGGCTCGCCGCATCGCCGATCTTGGCTACACAGAGATTCAGCTGTTGGGGCAGAACGTCAATTCGTACCAGGACCCGAGCGGCGCCATGACCTTCGCCGAGCTGTTGGCGGCCGTTGGGCAGATCGGGGGCATACGCCGGGTACGCTTTACAACGTCGCATCCCCGCGACTTCACCAAGGACATCGTGGACGCGATCGACAGCTACGAAACGTTGTGCGACCACGTCCACCTGCCCGTGCAGTCCGGATCGAGCGCTGTTCTCCACGCGATGAATCGCGAGTACACCCGCGAGTGGTACCTCGAACGGATCAGCTGGATCAAGGCCGCCCGGCGCGACATCAGCATGACCAGCGACATCATCGTCGGCTTTCCGGGAGAGACCGAGCGCGACCTCGAAGATACGGCGACGCTGCTCGATGACGTTGGCTATGACGCGATCTTCGCCTTCAAATACTCGCCGCGGCCGAACACCCCCGCGCTCACCATGCTCGACTCCATCCCGGAACAGGTAAAGTCCGCGCGGCTGCAGCATCTGCTCGACCGCCAGCGGGCCATCCAGCGGAAGAACTACGAGCGCCATCTCGGGGAAGAGATGGACGTGATGGTGGAAGGGCACAACGCGCAACGCGCGCAGGTGATCGGACGAAGTTCGCAGAACAAGACGGTCAACTTCACGACGACGCAGCCCATTCTGCCGGCAGCCGGCAGTTATGTGCGGGTCCGCGTCACCCAGGTATTTCCGAACAGCCTCGTGGCCGAGGCGAAGGTGGTCTGAAATGAAGACAGCGACGCGTGAGGTCGAGGTTGCAGCCGAGGTCGAGATGCAGATTCGGGGACTGATGATGGATCCCGTGACCAATGTGCCCATCGTTGTGCTGAAGGACGTCCAGGGCGAGACCGTGCTCCCCATCTGGGTAGGAATGTTTGAAGCCAACGCGATCGCCCTTGAGCTCGAAAAGACAACGACGCCGCGGCCCATGACCCATGATCTGCTGCAAAACGTGACCCGCGGTCTGAATGCGGTTGTCACCAAGGTCGTCGTTTCGGAGCTCCGGGAAGAGACCTATTACGCCGTCATCTGGATGGAGCAGGGGGGAGAGCGCGTGGTCATCGACGCGCGGCCGTCGGACGCGATCGCCCTGGCGCTGCGGTGGGATTGCCCCATCTTTGTCAGCCGGCAGGTGCTCGAGCACTCGCGGCAGACGGTGAACGGCAATCAAAGCGTCAACGCCGAAGAGATGCGGCGATGGCTGGAGAATCTGAACGACGATGAGATGGGCCGCTACAAAATGTAGGGGCGGCCCGTCGCGGGGGATGCGCCTGCGGACGGGCATTGGGCCATCTGGACAGCTGGGGTGATGCGGCAGACGCTCCTGCGGTCGATCGCCACCCTCGAGCGGCTCGGAAGTCCGGAGCCGCGCCTCGCGGACGCGCGCAACTTTCTCCTGCTGCAGCACCCCTTGGCGCTTGGCACCGCGGTACATGCGACTCCGCTCGTCCGTGCGCTCCATGAGGCCGTCCCAGGATGTCGGATCGCGGTTGCGGCCAGCGGCTTCGGTCTGGACGTCTTTCGGAATCATCCTCTGATCGAGCAGGTCATTGAGACCCCAAGCCCCATTCACCACCTGCTCGGCGCGACGCGTGCACTGCGGCACACGAGGCCGTTCGGTCGAGCTTCGTACGTGGTTCTGACGTCCAACGGAAACCAGCGCACGCGCGTGGCGCTGCAAGCCGTGCTCGCCGGAGCGCGACCGCGGGTGGGCTTCAGCGAGGCTCCGGAACTGTACCGGGTGGCCTTGCGCTTCAACAGCACCCAAAGCCAGATTCGCAACAACCTCCGCTTGGTGGAGGCGCTCGGACATACGCTGCGGGTGCCGGCGTACGAGCCCGAAGTGTTCTACACGCGGGCCGATCTGTTGCGAGCTCAATCGCTGCTCGAGCAGGCAGGAGTGGACTCCGCGCGGCCTATCGCGATCATGGTCACACAGACCAGCCCCACCCAGCAGAAAGGCTGGCGAGCGGAGCGCTTTCAGGAGATCGCCGCCTGGTTGCAGGAGCAATGGCGCGCGCAAGTGGTCTTTGTCGGCGCGGGGAACGAAGCCGCCGCAATCGACGCGCTTCGCAACGGTCTTCAGTTCTCAACGGCGAATCTGGCAGGACGGACCTCGCTGACAGAGCTGTGTGCGCTGCTCAGCCTGTGCGACGTAGGCGTAACGCTCGATACGGGCACGCTCCACCTCGGGCGATCGGTCGGCCTTCCCATGGTGGTCATCGCGCCCGCATGGTCACCGCCGGTTGAGTGGCTTCCCGTCGGCGACACGCGCTTCGAGATCCTCAAAGGGCAAGATCTTACGGAGGCGCCGCAGGGGTACGTCATCGACGAAGTCAGCGTTGCCGATGTGCAGGCGGCGACAGGGAGGCTGCTCGGGCGGTTCCCCCCGGGAACACGACAGGGTCGGCGAGGTCTGCGGAACGCCCGCTGAACTCCCCCGAGTCAGCGCTTGGCAAGGTCGTCGAGCGCACAAAAGAACTCCGGAAACGAAATCGAAGCCGCCTCGGCGCCGTGGATCTCGGTGTCCCCGCTCGCACGGAGCGCGGCGACAGAAAACGCCATCGCAATGCGGTGATCCGCGCCCGAGTCGATGCTCGCGCCGTGCAGTCGCTGGCCGCCAGGCACGTCCAGCCCATCGTCGAACTCGGAAACCTCGGCTCCCATGGCGCGCAGACCGCGCGCCACCAGCGCAATGCGGTCCGACTCCTTCACGCGAAGCTCCCTGGCATCCCGGACGCGGATTCCGACAGCGGTATACGGCGCAATGGCGGCAAGCACAGGAATCTCGTCGATGAGCTGTGCCGCGAGCGAGCCCGAAATCTCGAATGGACCGCCAGACGTCCGGGGTTTGGGGTCGCTCGTTACCTGGATCGTCCCCACAAGCTCGCCATGGTGCTCTTCAACGTTCAGCACGCGGATTTTGGCTCCGAGCGCCGTAACCACATCGAGCAGCACGGCGCGGGTCGGGTTCATGCCGATCGAGTCCAGCACCAGGTTCGTATCCGGGAACAGCAGACCGGCGGCAAGAAAGAAGGCAGCCGAAGAGATATCGCCCGGCACGGTGGCCTCGATGGCGCGAAGATGCTGCTGGCCAGGGATGCTGAGCAGGTCGGCGGAACGGGTAAGCGTCGCGCCGAAGGCTCGCAGCGCGTGCTCCGTGTGGTCCCGGGTGCGGATCGTCTCCGTCACCGAGGTCGTTCCCGTCGCCTGCAAACCGGCGAAGAGCACGGCCGTCTTCACCTGGGCAGAGGCAATCGGCGCCTCAAAGGAAATGGCCGTCAGCGGTCGACCGACGATCCGCATGGGCGCGTGCCCGCCCACCGCTCCATCACCGCCCGTCAGGTGGATCTCTGCCCCCATCTGCGCCAGCGGTCTGCGAATGCGCTCCATGGGTCGCGCGGAGAGGGAAGCGTCTCCGATCAGCGTAAAGGTGTGTAGATGCGGCGCCACCAGGCCGGCAAGCATGCGCATCGTCGAGCCCGAATTGCCACAATCCAGAGACCCCTCCGGCTCGCGAAACCTCCCCGCCGTACCGGTGATGGTGACCTGCCGGCTCACCGGGTCCGCAACAACAGATGCGCCGAGCGCAGCCATGCACGCCAGGGACGAGTGCGGGTCGGCGCCGGTGGAAAAATTCCACAAACGCGTAACACCTTCGGCCAGACCCGCGAGCATGGCGTACCGGTGTGAAATGGACTTGTCGCCGGGAAGAACGAGCGATCCCTGCACGCTGCGGGCAGGTCGTATCAGCTGGGTGGATCTGGTTGCGAACATTGCGTCTTCATCCTACCGTGCCGGTTCAGTCAGCGCGCGTCGCCGCCTCGCTTCGTCGCTGTTCACGCACCGCCGCGCACCGCACCGGGAGAGTCAGGGAGCCCACAGCTCAGAGAGCTACCCTCCTCTCCCACGACCACGTCGACACACACCGACTGGGTCACCCGCATCTCCCGCCAAATCTCCCCTTGACCATCTAGGAGA
>CALMVL010000319.1 GCA_937873265.1 uncultured Granulicella sp. | reverse complement strand
GCTGATAGAGAGTGGCTAACAGATTCCGACGCTCTAGGAGCTTTGCTCGGTGCGCTGGGCTCCTTATCTAGTCGGGGTTCGAGAGCTTGCGTATTGCACCACGCCCCTCTCATTGCCCCCGACCAGAAGAGTGACAGGATCTTCCTCCGTTGTGGAAGCAGATCGGTCCTCATCATGAAGGGGTCTTATCAGGGCATGGACACTAGCTCCGTTACGGAATCGATTGGAGCGATGAGTACGGAACCCGGCACTTGACGGAAACCCGGACCCGCTACACATTCCGCTACAAGCTTCGTCAGCTCGTCATCCTATAACGGCTATCCATCTCATTCTGTTGGTCGGGGCGGAGGGATTCGAACCCCCGACCCTCTGCTCCCAAAGCAGATGCGCTACCAGACTGCGCTACGCCCCGACTCCTCATATTTTAGCCCAGCGGCAAGACGGAGGCTCGGTCCGCACCAGCGGTCGGGTCAAGGTCTCACAGCGAGGCTTTGAGCTGCTTTGTCGTTGGTGACGTCCGCAGCGCTGGGCAGCTGCGATGCGTCCCAGCCTCCACCGAGTGCCTGGATCAGCTCCACGGCAGCGGTCATCTCGCTGACCCGCAGGTTGATCTGCGTCTGCTGATCGGTAAGCAGCGTGGTTTGAGCGGTGATGACATTCAGGTAAGGGTCCAACCCCGTTTGGTAGCGGGCGGTTGCGATGTCGACGTAGCGCTGGGCCGACTGAACGGCGGCGTTCTGGCGGGTGATCTGGCCGGAGGTGACGCGGAGGGTAGAGAGATAGTCCTCGACCTGCTGGAAGGCGGTGAGGACGGACTGCCGGTAGGCGGCGGCGTCGGCGTTGTAGAGCGCGGTGTACTGGGCGACGGTGGCTCTGCGGAGGCCGCCGTCGAAGATGAGCTGGCTGGCCGACGCGCCCGCGGACCAGAAGAGGGCGGGCACGGAGAAGAGCGAGGTGATGGTCGAGGCCTCGAGGCCACCGCTGCCGGTGAGGCTGAGGGTCGGATAGTACGCGGCCTTTTCGACGCCGATGAGCGCATTGGCTTCGGCCATGGTGCGCTCGGCGGCGGCGACATCGGGACGGCGCTGGAGGAGCACGGAGGGGAGGCCGACGGGGATGGCGGGAACAGGCGTGGTGAGATTGCGGACGGGCAGCGAGAAGGAGGAGGCGGGCTGGCCGATGAGCGTGGCGATCGCGTGCTCATAGATGGCTCGGTTGCTGGCGATACCGGCACCGTTCGCCTGTGCATCCTCGAGCGTGACCTCTGCCTGCGCGACGGATTCGGGGGAGTCGATGCCGGTCTCGACGAGGGCTCGCGTGAGCTCGAGCGCCTGCTGGTCGATCTGCACGGTTCGGTTGTAGAGGTCCTGCAGGGCGTCCTGACCGCGGAGTTCGAAGTAGTACTCGGCGAGGTCGGCCTGTTCGGTGAGGCGCTCGTTTTCGAGGTCGGCGGCGCTGACCTGGGCGGCGTAGCGGTATTCGCGGACGGTGTTGCGGATGCGGCCCCAGAGATCGGGTTCCCAGGAGACGTCGAAGGGAAGGGAAAGGTCGGTGAAGGTGCTGCCGGTGCTGGTGGCGACGGTTCCGGTTCCGGTTCCTGTTCCAGTACCGGTCCCGGTTCCTGTGCCGGTTCCTGTTCCGGTGCCGGTTCCGGTGCCGGTTCCGGTTCCGGTTCCCGTTGTGGTGCCGGTGTTGCCACCGCCGGAGCTTACCGCAGCTCCGCGCAGCGTGCTGGGGCTGTGGGTGCGGTCGTAGGAGGGCGTGACGGTGAGGGTGGGGTAGTAGCTGGCGCGCGCCTGCCGAACCTGTGCGCGGGCGGCCATGAAGTTCTGGAAGTATTGCGCGATGTTCTGGTTATTGATATCGAGCTGGTCTTCGAGCTGGTTCAGCTCCGGTTCGTTGAAGATCTCCCACCACTTGCCCTTGAGCATGGCATCTTGCGGGCTGGCGGGCTGCCAGGTTCCGGGCACGGCGCCCTTGTAGGCCTCCGGGGTGATTTCTTTGTAAGCGGGCGGGGGTGGCGTTACCGGAGCTGTGTACTTCGGACCGACGCGGCAGCCGGCGGCGACCAGTGAAAGGCAGAGAAGCGCGAACGCGGAAGGCCGGTGAGCGGCCCATTTGCGGCTCGGCTCGGCGAGGGTCGTGCGAGTGACGCGTTGGGTGCGGTGTACGGTCATTGCTGTGTTCCTTTTTGCGATGCTTCGAAGCTGGATCGATGCAGCTCGTTGGGGATATCAGCCGTGCGCGGGGCCGGATGCGGGAGCGGCGGCCAATATCGGCTGCGGCCTTTTTCGCGCGAAGCGCAGGCGAAGCCCGTCCATGAAGAGATAGATGACGGGCGTTGTATAAAGCGTCAGGACCTGGCTGACCAGGAGGCCGCCGATGATGGAGATGCCGAGGGGCCGGCGCAGCTCCGATCCCATGCCGGTGCCGAGGGCCAGCGGGATGGCGCCAAAGAGCGCGGCCATGGTGGTCATAAGGATAGGGCGGAAGCGGAGGATGCAGGCTTCAAAGATGGAGTCCCGGGTGTTCTTGCCTTCGATGCGCTCGGCGTTGAGGGCGAAGTCGATCATCATGATGGCGTTCTTTTTGACGATGCCGATGAGAAGGATGATGCCGATGATGCTCATGACGTCGAGCTCGGTGCCGGTGAGGAGGAGGGCGAGCATGGCGCCGACGGAGGCGGAGGGGAGGGTGGACAGGATGGTGAGGGGGTGGACGAGGCTTTCGTAGAGGATGCCGAGGACGATGTAGACGGCAAGGATGGCGGTGAGGATGAGGTAGGGCTCGGATTTCAGCGAGGCCTGGAAGGCCTGGAGGGTGCCGGCGAACTGGCCGTGCATGGACTGCGGCATGCCGAGTTTTTGCTGGAGGGCCTGGATGCGTTGGGTGGCTTCGCCGAGGGAGACGCCGGGGGCGAGATTGAAGGAGACGGTGACGGAGGGGAAGAGGCCGGTGTGGTTGACGGCGAGCGGCGAGGTGGACGGCTGGTAGGTGGCTACGGCGCCGAGCGGAACCGGGGCGTTGCCGGTGGTGGGAACGAGCCAGGTGTGCTTCAGGCCATCGGGCGACTTCCAGTAGCGCGGGGCGACCTCCATGACCACGTAGTACTGGTTGAGCTGGGTATAGATGGTCGAGACCTCGGACTGGCCGAAGGCGTTATAGAGGGAGGAGTCGAGCACCTGGGGAGTGATGCCGAGGCGCGCGGCGGTCGGCCGGTCGTAGTTGAGCAAGGCCTGGAGACCGCGGTTTTGCTGATCGGTGTTGACGTCGGCGAAGCCGGGGGCGTGGCGAAGTTCATTGAGCAGTTTGGGGCCGTAGGTCTGGAGATCGGTGGTGTTCTCGGCTTCGAGGGTGTACTGATATTGGGCCGAGGACTGGCGGCCACCGATGCGGATGTCCTGCACGGGCTGGAGGAAGGTGGCGGCCCCGGGAACGCGGGCGAGCTTGGGGCGCAGCCGGTTGATGATGTCGGCCGCGCTCTCCTTGCGGTCCCCGCTCTTGGGACTGCCGAGCGGTTTGAGCGCGATGAACATGAAACCGCTGTTGGTGGCGCCCTGGCCGCCGGTGAAGGCCATGACGTTCTGAACGCCGGGATCGGATTTGACGATGCTCACGGATTGCTGGACGGCGGCGCTCATGGCGTAGAAGGAGGTGTCCTGCGGACCCTGAAGGCCGCCCTGCATGGCGCCGGTATCCTGCTGCGGGAAGAAGCCCTTCGGAACCTTCGCGAGCAGGAAGAAGTTGAGTGCGAGGGTGAGGAGAAAGACGGTGAGGATGAGGGCGGGGTGGTCAAGCGTCCAGGTAAGGGTCTTGTTGTAGCCACTGAGCAGGCGGTCGAAGACGCGCTCGCTCCAGTTGTAGATGCGACCGTGTTGGGCGCCCTTCTCACGCTTGAGGATGCGGGAGCACATCATGGGCGTGGTGGTCAGCGAAATGACCATGGAGACGAGGATGGCGGCCGAGAGTGTGATGGCGAACTCGCGGAAGAGGCGGCCGATGATGCCGCCCATGAGAAGGAGGGGGATGAAGACGGCGATGAGCGAGATGGAGATGGAAAAGACGGTGAAGCCGATCTCCTGCGCGCCGAGCAGAGAGGCCTCCATGGCGGTTTTGCCTTCCTCGATATGTCGCGAGATGTTTTCCATCACGACGATGGCGTCGTCGACCACGAAGCCGGAGGCGATCGCGAGGGCCATCAGGGACAGGTTGTCGAGCGAAAAACCGCACAGGTACATGACGGCGCAGGTGCCGATGAGCGAAACGGGGACGGCGATGGCGGGAATGAGGGTCGTTCGCGGGCTGCGAAGAAAGAGAAAGACGACCAGGACAACGAAGACGACCGAGATGACCAGTGTGCGTTCGATGTCGTTGACGGAAGCCCGGATGGTGAGGGTGCGGTCGAGGATGGTGATGATGTGCTGGTTGGCGGGGATGGTGGCCTGAAGCGAGGGGAGCGCGGCCTTGATCGCATCGACGGTGGTGATGATATTCGCGCCCGGCTGGCGAAAGATGAGCATGTTGACGGAGGGTTTTCCGTTGAGGTAACCGGCTTGACGGATGCTCTGCTGCGAGTCCACGACGTCGGCGACGTCTCCGAGACGGACGACGCCGCCGTTGTGGTAGCCGACGACGAGCGGGCGGTAGAAGGCGGCTTTGGAGATCTGGTCGTTGGCAAGGATGTCGATCGTGGAGTTGTGGTCGACGAGCTGGCCCTTGGCGGAGTTGGAGTTCTGGCCGGCGATCACGGTCTGCACGGCCGGCAGGCCGATGCCGTAGGAGGCGAGCTGGTCCGGGTTGAGTTCGACGCGAACGGCGGGCAGCGAGGCGCCGACGACGGTGACCTGGCCGACGCCGGTGATCTGCGAGATGCGCTGCTCGATGACGGTGGAGGCTTCGTCGTACAAGGTGGGGACGTCGGCGGTGTCGCTTTGCACGCCGAGGACCAGGATGGGCGAGTCGGCCGGGTTGACCTTTCGGTAGGTGGGATTCGCGGGGAGGTTCGCAGGCAGATAGCTGCGGGCGGCATTGATGCCGGCTTCGACGTCGCGGGCGGCGCCGTCGATGTTGCGGCTGAGGTCGAACTGGAGGGTGACGCTGGTGGTGCCGAGCGAGGAGGCGGAGGTCATCTCCGTGACGCCGGCGATGTGGCCGAACTCGCGTTCGAGCGGCGTGGCGACCGACGAGGCCATGATGTCCGGGGAGGCGCCGGGGAGCGCGGCGGCGACGGTGATGGTGGGAAAATCCACCTGGGGCAGCGGCGACACCGGCAGCACAACGAAGGCGATCGCGCCGGCGATCGCGATGGCGATCGTCAGCAGCGTGGTCGCGATCGGTCGGTCGATGAAGAGGCGCGAGGGGTTCATGCGTGCTCCGCCTCGGCGTGCGCGGGCACCTCGCCCTGCGCGACGGTGTGTTTGCTCGGGCGATGTTTGGTGAGGCGATCGGCGAGGTTGTCGAAGAAGATGTAGATGACGGGCGTGGTGTAGAGGGTGAGGACCTGCGAGAAGATGAGGCCGCCGACCATGGCGATGCCGAGGGGCTTGCGGAGCTCGGAGCCGATGCCGGTGCCAAAGGCCAGGGGAAGGCCGCTGAGCAGGGCCGCCATCGTCGTCATCATGATGGGGCGGAAGCGCAGCAGGGACGCCTGATAGATGGCTTCGGTCGCGCTTTTCCCTTCATTGCGCTCGGCTTCGAGCGCGAAGTCGACCATCATGATGCCATTTTTCTTGACGATGCCGATCAGCAGGATGATGCCGATGATGGCGACGATGTTGAGGTCGATGTGGAACAGGCGCAGCGCGAGAAGGGCGCCGACGCCGGCTGAAGGAAGCGTCGACAGAATGGTGATGGGGTGGACGAAGCTCTCGTAGAGCACGCCGAGGACGATGTAGACGGTGACCAGCGCGGCGAGGATGAGCAGACCCTCGTTGGTGAGCGAACCTTCAAACGCGGCGGCCGTGCCCTGGTAGCTCGCGACCACGCTGGGGGGAATGTCGCTCTGTTTGACGACCTTGTCGATGGCGGTGAGGGCGGCGCCAAGCGAGTATCCGTCGGCCAGATTGAACGAGATGGTGACCGCGGGAAACTGGCCCTGGTGCTGGATGGAGATCGACTCGCTCGTCGGAACAAACTGGGCAAAGGCGCTCAAGGGTACGGGGGTGCCGGTGATGAGGGTTCCGGCGCCGGAGCTGGAGCCCCCGCCGCCACCGCCGCCGCCGCCGGAGGTTGTGCCGGATGAGCGGGTGGTCCCGCCGACGGAGGTGTTCGCGCTTGAAGCGGCCGCGCCATTGCTGCTGGAGGTGGAAAGGACACTGGAGTTGCCGTTGCTGCTCGAAGCGGTGGACAGGGCGGAGGTTTCGCTGGCGCTGGTGGTGACGGTGTTGGTGGTTCCGCTGGTGGTGATGGCGGAACCGTTTGAGGCGGTCGAGACCCCGCTGGTGGACGTGGGAGCGAGCAGAGAGGTTCCGGTGGTGGCCGCCGCGCCCGCGCCCGCGCCCGACGAGGACCCGGCGGTGTTGGACGCCGTGGACGTAGACGAGCTGCTGGTTTGCGAGGACTGGATGTAGATGTTGTCGAGCTTGCGCGGGTTGGTCTGGAAGGTGGGGTCGACCTCGAGGATGACGTGGTATTGATTTACCTGCGTGTAGAGCGTGTTGATCTGCCGCTGGCCGAAGGCGTCGTAGAGCGTGTTGTCGATCGCGGAGGGCGTGATGCCGAAGCGTGAAGCGGTGGGCCGATCGATGTTCAACATCGCGGCCGCTCCGCCGAGCTGCTGGTCGGTGACGATGTCGGCGAGCTGCGGGAGCTTGCGCAGCCTGCCGAGCAGGCCCTGAACGACGGTGTCGAGTTCGGCCTGGTTCGGGTCTTCGAGGGTGTACTGGTACTCGGTCCGGCTGACGCGATCATCCACGGTGAGATCCTGGACCGGCTGCAGGTAGAGCTTGATTCCTTCGACCTGCGAGAGCTTTCCGTCGAGGCGGCTGATGAGGTCGGTTGCGGAGATCTTGCGCTGTTCGATGGGCTTGAGGTTGATCTGAAAGCGACCGCTGTTGAGGGTGGTGTTGACGCCGTCGGCCCCGATGAAGGAGGAGATGCTGTCGACGGCGGGGTCGGCCAGCAACACCTTCGAGAGGGCGTCCTGCTTTTGGCTCATGGAGGCAAAGGAGATGGATGCGGGGGCCTGGGAGATGCCCTGAAGGACGCCGGTGTCCTGCGTTGGGAAGAAGCCTTTCGGAATCGTGATGTAGAGCACCACAGTGAGGATGAGCGTGGTGAGGGCGACCAGAAGCGTGATGGTCTGGTAGCCCAGAACAAAGCGCAGCGTGCGTCCATAAAAAGCGATGATGCTCTCGAAGACGTGCTCAGACCAGAAGTAGAAGCGGCTCTGCTGCTGCGGCGGTTTGTACCGGAGCAGGCGCGCCGCCATCATCGGAGTCAGGGTGAGCGAGACGAATGCGGAGAGCACGATGGTGACGGCGAGCGTGACGGCGAACTGGCGGAAGAGGCGGCCGGTGATATCGCCCATGAAGAGCAGCGGGATGAGCACCGCGATGAGCGACACCGTGAGGGAAAGGATGGTGAAGCCGATCTGCTCGGCGCCCTTGAGAGCGGCTTCGAGGGGTCGTTCGCCTTCCTCGATGTAGCGGGAGATGTTCTCGATCATGACGATGGCGTCGTCGACGACGAAGCCGGTCGAGATGGTGAGGGCCATCATGGTGAGGTTGTTGAGGCTGTATCCCGCGAGATACATGACGCCGAAGGTGCCGACGAGCGATAAAGGCACGGCAACCGAGGGGATGATGGTGGCGGCGAGCGATCGGAGAAAAAGGAAGATGACCATCACGACGAGGGCGATGGTGAGCAGGAGTTCGAACTCGACGTCTTTGACGGAGGCGCGAATGGAGGTGGTGCGATCGGTCAATACCTCGACATGGATCGCCTTGGGCAGGGTGGACTCAAGCTGTGGGAGCAGCCGTTCGATGCTGTTGACGACCTGAATGGTGTTCGCGCCGGGCTGCCGCTGGATGTTCAGGATCACGGCTGGGGTGGTGTTCTTCCAGGCGGCGAGCTTCTCGTTTTCGACGCCATCGATCACGTGCGCCACGTCGGTCAACATTACCGGCGCGCCATTGCGGTAGGCCACGACGACGGACTTGTACGCTCCGCTGGTGAGCAGCTGATCGTTGGCATTGATGGTGTAGTCCTGGGCGGAGCCGTCGAAGTTGCCCTTGGCCGCGTTGAGACTGTTGCCGACGAGGGAGTTGCGGATGTCCTCGAGGTTGATACCGTAGGACGAGAGCGCTGTGGGGTTTGCCTGGATGCGCACCGCGGGCTTCTGTCCGCCGGAGATGCTGACCAGACCGACGCCGGTGATCTGCGAGATCTTGGGCGCGAGGCGCGTGTCCGCGAGGTCTTCCACCTGGGAGAGAGCGACCTCATTCGAGGTGAGAGCGAGCGTCAGCACGGGCGCATCGGCCGGATTGGATTTGCTGTAGATGGGGGGCGTCGGGAGATTCGCCGGCAGATAACTTTGCGCTGCGTTGATGGCGGCCTGCACCTCCTGCTCCGCGATGTCGATATTGAGCGAGAGCTGGAACTGCATGACGATGATCGACAGGCCGCCGGAGCTGCTGGAGGTCATCTGGCTGAGTCCGGCGACCTGTCCGAACTGACGCTCGAGCGGGGCGGTGACGCCGGAGGCGACAACATCGGGGCTGGCGCCCGGGTAGAACGTGAGCACCTGAATGGTCGGGTAATCGACCTCCGGAAGCGCGGAGACGGGCAGCTGCAGATAGGCGACGGCTCCGGCGAGCAGCAGAGCGGCCATGAGGAGCGCCGTTGCGACCGGACGGAGGATAAACGGACGTGACGGGTTCATGGAGCGGTGCTCCCGCCAGGGCTGCCATTCGATCCGTGGCCCTGGGTGTTGCCCTGGCTCTGGCCGTGCACGAGGACGGTGGCGCCGTTCTCCAGGCGATCGAAGCCGCTGGTCGCAAGCATCGTTCCGGCGGCAACTCCGGTGACGGCCGTGACCTGGTCGTTGCTGGTCTGTGTCTGGATAGGCTGCACGCCGACGGTTTTGTTCGGCTTGACCACGTACACGAACGCCGCAGTGCCGTTGTGTTGCACGGCGGCAGTTGGGACCAGGGTGGCGTTGCGAAGCGTTCTGACGAGCAGGCGAGCATTGACGAATTGGTTGGGGAAGAGTTCGAGCGCGTGGTTGAGAAAGTTGGCGCGGAACTTAATGGTCCCGGTGGCGGTATCGACCTGGTTGTCGAGGGAGCCGAGGGTGCCGGCCTCGATCTGGTGGACGTTGGTGCGGTCAAAGGCGTCGACTTCGAGCTTGCGCCGGGTCTTCAGCTGGGTTTGCACCTGCGGCAGGTCGTCTTCCGAGACGTTGAAGACCACGGTGATGGGTTGGAGCTGCGTGACGACGACCAGCGTGGAACCGGTGCCGGAGAAGACGGTATTGCCCGGGTCGACCAGGCGCAGGCCGACGCGGCCGGAGATCGGCGAAACGATATGGCAGTAGCTGAGCTGGACCTTGTCGTAGTCCACAGCGCCCTGGTCGGACTGGACCGTGCCCTCGTACTGCTTGACCACCTGTTCCTGGTCTTCGAGCTGCTGGCGCGCGATGGCGTTGCGGGCAAAAGCGGCCTGGTAGCGCTGCAGGTCAATGCGCGCCTCGGCGAGCACTCCCTGGTCGTGCGCCAGGGTGCCTTCGGCCTGGGTGAGCGTCGCCTGGTACGGGCGCGGATCGATTTCGACCAGCGGCTGACCTTTCCTTACGATCTGACCTTCATGGTAGTAGACCGTCATCACGCGGCCGGTGATCTGGCTGTACACAGTGACGGTGTAGGTCGGGGTGACGGTTCCGAGCGCGTCGACATAGACATTGATGTTGCCGGAGTTGGCTTGCCCAACGGTGATGGCCGCGGGCCCCTGGCCGGCGCCACCGCGCCCACCACCGCCGCCTGTTCCACCACCGGCCGCTGATCCGGTCTGCCGCGTGCCGCCATTGGCGGCGGAGCCTTTGCCCTTGGAGGATCTGCCGTGGAGCACGGCCAGCAGAACAGCTGCCGCGAGAACCACGGACGTTGCGATCCAGATCCACCTGTGTCGCCGGCTTCTTGCCCGTTCCGCCTCAATGGCCGGCAGTTTCTGCTCCGGAGCGACCCGATTCTGTGCTGCAAACGCCTCGCCCAGATCCCCACCGGTGGTGGCTGAGTTCATGGCCTCGAACGAGGCCCCTAACATCCTGCCGTCCGCAGGTGGCCTATTCTCAACAGTTTCCGGAATCATGAAACCTTTCTCAACGCCTCGTCTCAGCCTCTTGCCCGCCAGCCGTCTTTAGAGGGAAGGTTGAAACCCCGCAAAAGTTTCGCCCTGACAACGAGATCTTCGGAATACCGAAGTCCTGGTCCGACGATGTCGCCGAGCCGCTCGCTGCCCCCGTGAGTTTCGGCTGCATCAAGCCGCAAACGAAATTATTATAGGTTCCGCTAGCTGGAGGCCTGGTTACGGATCCACCCACTGCCGTTCTCGACCGGCAACACCATCCGGAACACCGTGCCGCTCGCGGCTCGCTGCTGCGCCGAGCGAACTTCCATCCGTCCCCCATGCTTTTCGACGATCTCATGCGAGATCCACAGTCCAAGCCCCGTCCCGTTAATGCCTTTGGTGGTGTAAAACGCTTCAAAGATCCGCTGCATGACGTCGGCCGACATGCCATGTCCCGTATCCGCAACGGTGATCCGCACCGCACTTCGCTCGTCCGCCCAGAGGCGTGTCGGCCCAGTCCGGATGACCAGACGTCCTCCCTGACGCATCGCGTCCAGAGCGTTCCCCACCAGGTTGCTCAGCACCTGGCGGATCTCCCCTTCGTAGCAACGCACTGCTTCCGTCCCGCGGTGCTCGAGGGTCAGCGTTGCCCCGCAGTTCGTCAACCGGCCCTGATAGAGAGCCAGGACCGGCGCCAGCAGCTCTTCCGGCGTCACCATGCGCGCCTTTGTCGATTGCCGGTGAAAGCGCAGCGTCTGCACCACGATCTGCGACACCCGCGCCAGCTCGCTTTCCGCAATCGCCAGAAAGTGGCGCGCCGTCTCCGGCAGCGCCTCACCGCCCAGCAGATACAGGGAATTGATCACCGCCTCCAAGGGATTGTTGATCTCATGCGAGATCGATGTGGCGAGCCGTCCCACAGCCGCCAGCTTCTCACTCTGGATCAGCGCCGCCTCCGCCTGCTTCTGACTTGACAGGTCGGTGAGAAAGACCGCGATCTGGTCCCGCTGCGCCGCTCCGTCCCCCGCGGGGATGACGGTTGCTCCCACCAACAGTGGAATGAGCCGCCCATCCTTTGCCCGGTACGCCTTCCGGTACGGTTCCGCTGTGCCCGTCCGCTGCAGCTGCTCCACGGCGCGGCGATCCACCTCGGCAAATTCCGCCGGCGTCAGCTCATCCCAACGCACGGCGCCGCCGCGCATCTCTTCGGCCGAGTAGCCCAGCAGCCGCAGCAGCGTCGGATTGGCGTACGAGATGCCACCAGCCAGATCCCCGATGAGCACGCCCACACTTGCATTTTCGATCAGTCGCCGAAAGCGCTCCTCGCTTCGCCGCAGCTCCTCGGCCGAGCGCTTCTGCCCATCCACGTCCGAGATCGCCACCACACCACCGTTGACAGAGCCGTCCTCGTCGAAGAGCGGCGCAGCCGCGAGCGAAACCCAGGCCAGCGACCCGTCCCCGCGCTGATAGAGGTACTCCTCCGCCGGGATCGGCCGGCCAAGCTGCATTGCCCGCGCCAGCGGATACTCCGCCCCCCTCACCCGTCGTCCGTCCGGGTGAAACGAGACCCAGTCTCCATGCGACTCGATGTCCGGAGACGGCAAAATGCCGTGCCGAAAGATCTTCTCCGTCGTTTGATTCCCCCGGAGGATCTGCCCGGTCGCGTCCGCCACGACCACGCCGACCGGCAGATGATCCAGCAACACCTCCAAGGTCCGCCGCTGCTGCTCCAACTCCGCCAGTGCGCGGTCCCGCTCGCAAAGCGCGTCCCGCACCTCATACTGCCGCTGCCGCGCCCGCACGGCTGCCCGCACGCTGCTCAGCAGGCCCTCCGTCCGGATGGGCCGTTCCAGAAGAATGGGAGCCCCGAGCTCGGCCAACTCCGCCATCTCCTTCTGCCTTCGTCCACTCGCCGTGAGGACCAGAATGGGCAGATCGGACCATGTCGGCTGCCCCAGCACAAGCCGCCGCAGCTGCCCCACAAGCCCGGCACTCAACGCTTCTTCCGCAATGAGCAACGGCCCGATCGGATATTCCCCGTCGTGGGTCGCGGCCGCGACGTCGCCACCCCAGACCTCCGCCGCGATCCCACCCTGCCGCAGCACGGTTTGCACGAGCTCCGCATCGCGACCCGTGGGAGCGACGATCCGCACCAGAAGGCTCATCTCGCGGCCGAGCCTCTCCGATCCGCGCCGCGCCGTCCAGTCACTGGGGAGCCTCCGGCAGGTCAGGAACCCCCGTCAGCACACCCCGGAAGTCCCGCAAGGGATCCCCGATGTCGATGCCTTTTGCACTGAACCGAAGCTCCCGCAACGTGTGCTCATGCGCTCCCACCCGCTGCTTCAGCACGGAGATCACCTGCCGGATCTCCCCCAGCGCCTCAAAATACCGCAGCAGCACGACTGTGTCGGAGAGGTAGCTTACGTCCACCTCGGTCTGCATCGTCCCGACAAGCCCGTGCTGGTTCATGAGGATGAAACTCGCCACGCCGTTTTGGTTGAGGTAGGCGAGCAGTTCATGCAACTGCAGAAGCAGGTCTCGTTCCCCGGGCATGGAGTTGAGAAGTCCGCTGATGCTGTCCACCACCACCACCCGCGTGTTCTGCTCCTCCACCTTTTGCCGGATCTGCCAGACGAATTCCCCTGGCGACAGCTCCGCCGGATCCACCTGCTCCATCCGTAGCAATCCCCGGTCGATCTGCTCGCGCACGCGCAGCCCCAGCGCTTCCGACCGCTCCTGCGCCGTGCGCAGCACCTCGTCAAACGTGTACACGATGGCACGTTCTCCCCGGCATGCCGCGGCGTACGCGTACTGCATGGCCAGGGTTGACTTCCCCGATCCCGTCGGCCCGATGATCAGCGTCGACGACCCCCGGCTTACGCCCCCGCCAAACATCGCGTCGAGCGCCTTGACTCCGCTCGGCAGACGTTCCCCCAAAAATCCTGTGTCGTGCTCGCCCGCCACCAGGCGGGGAAATACGCGCACGCCGCCCCGCTCAATGGTGTAGTCGTGGAACCCTTCGCGGTACGCGCTCCCACGCAGTTTGATCACTTCCATGTGCCGCCGCGTCACCCCGTAGGTCCGGGGCACCTTTTCCAGGCGCAACACACCGTGCGCGATGCTTTGCAGCTGCAGATCGCTTCCATCTCGCTGCGACTGGGAGGTCCGGTCATCCAGCAGGAGCACCGTCGTATCCCGGCCTGCAAAAAACTGCTTCAGCGCCAGCAGCTGCCGCCGGTAGCGCATCGTATCCGACGCCAGAAGCCGCAGCTCCGACAGCGAATCGATGACCAGCCGATCCGGCCGCACCTCCTCGATCAGCTGTGTCAAGCGCTGAATCGTCGTTGCCAACTCTACCTCGCTTGGATGGAACACCGTGTACTGCTGCTCCGGGCTGAGGCTTGCTTCGGCTGGGACAAACTCCGCAATCGGCAGATCTTCGGCACGCCAACCGTGCGAGCGGGCGGAGGCCTGCAGCTCCTTGACCGGCTCCGAAAGCGTCACATACAGCCCCTTCTCCCCGGCCCGGATCCCCGCGAAGATGAACTGCATCGCCACGGTCGTTTTGCCCGTTCCCGGGTCTCCCTCGAGGAGGTACATCTGGCCCGCAGGCAAGCCGCCCAGCAGGATGTCGTTCAACCCGCTCACACCTGTATCGATCCGCACCAACTCCGACCCACTGCCCAACCTGTTTCCCATTCCCGAAGAGTCCCCGGCGCAGTGACCCTCGCTCGTCACTCCGCACCTCATCATACAAGCCGTTTCCGAGCCACAGTTGCGGCGCAGAGTCCCGCCTTCCAGGCCTGAGCAGAAGCGGTCCGCCTCGCTCCGGCGACCGGCATGACTGACATCTGCCGTGCCATTCGCGTCTTACACAGCAAACGGACCGCAGGAATCCCGAGTATCCTGTCCCTTAGCCGGGGCTTGCAACGGAGAGCCAGACGCGGAGACTCCCTTCGTCGATGAACACCACCCCCCAACCCGGCGATACCACACCCACCGATCACGCCGGTCCGGGCGACCAGGCACGTCTTTCGGGGCGAGCCCAGAGCCGCGCCGGCGACCGTGCCCCGCAGGATGGCGCCTCAGTCCAGGATCAGCAAAAGCTCGACCGGCAGACCCGCGAACAGGGAACGCCGCTTGATTCCAGCGCCAATCCCGACGATGGCGTCCACTTCTCCGCTCCGTTTATCAAGCGCCCGGTGGCCACCTTTCTGCTGTCTATCGCCATCCTGCTCGCCGGAGCTGTTGCCTATAAGCTCCTTCCCGTCTCCTCCCTTCCGCAGGTCGAGTTTCCTACCATCTCCGTCGGTGCGTCCTTTCCCGGAGCCGACCCGGAGACCATGGCCTCCGCCATCGCGACCCCTCTCGAACGCCAGTTTTCCAAGATCGCCGGCGTCAACGAGATGACCTCGTCGTCGTCCACCGGATCGGCGTCCATCACTCTCCAGTTCGACCTTTCCCGGGACGTCAACGGCGCTGCTCGCGATGTTCAGGCCGCGATCAACGCCGCCCGATCCCAGCTTCCGGCCAATCTGCCCTCCAATCCCACCTATCGCAAAATCAATCCCGGCGATTCGCCGATCCTTATCCTCGCGCTTACTTCGTCCACCATGTCTGTCCCGCAGCTCTACGACGCCTGCGACAGCATTCTCGCGCAAAAGATTGCCCAGGTGCAGGGCGTCGGCCAGACCTTTTGCGGCGGATCGGCTAAACCCGCCGTTCGCATCGAGGCCAATCCCACCCAGCTCGCCAACACCGGCCTTGGTCTTGAAGCGCTCCGGGCCGCGATCGCTTCGGTCAACGTCAACCAACCGAAGGGCTACTTTACCGACAACAACCAGCGCTGGAGCGTGAGCGCCACCGACCAGCTTTTCGGAGCCGCGGCGTATGCCCCGCTCGTGCTCGCCACGGATCGCGGCCCTGTCTCTTCCGCTGTCGCGTCTTCCGGCCTGCCCGCCTCGGTCGCCTCCGCCGTTCCGACCACGGCCACGGGGTCGAACGGCAGCGCCAGCACTCCCGGGACCGGCAGCTCCGGCACGACCAACAATACTGGCGGATCCACAACCGCCGCCGTTGCCGCCGCCGCAACAACCGGCGTCAACACCGCCACGACACCCACCGACAATCCCACCGGGTCTCCCTCGCAAGAGCAGGGTGTCCTCCGTCTTCGCGATGTGGCGAAGGTCGTCGATTCCGTCGAAGATATCCACACCGGCGGCTTCTACAACGGAAAACCCGCGATCCTGGTCATCGTCTTCAAAACTCCCGAGGCCAACGTCATCTCCACCGTCGACAGCGTTCTCGCCATGCTGCCGACGCTCAAAGCGTCCATCCCCTCCACCATCGACGTGAATGTGGCGCTCGACCGCACCACCACCATTCGCGCCTCCGTCAAAGACGTAACCCGCACCCTGGTGATCTCCATTCTGCTGGTGATCGTCATTGTGTTTCTGTTCCTGCGCGAGATCCGCTCCACGCTGATCCCTTCGGTTTCCGTGCCGCTCTCCATCATGGGCACCTTTGGCATCATGTACCTGTTCGGGTATACGCTCGACAACCTCAGTTTGATGGCCCTCACGATCTCGACTGGATTTGTCGTCGACGACGCGATTGTTGTTATCGAAAACATCTCCCGCCACCTCGAGGACGGGATGAGCCCCTACCGGGCCGCCATGGTCGGATCCAAAGAGATTGGGTTCACTGTTCTCTCGATGTCCGTCTCGCTGGTCGCCGTGTTCATTCCCATCCTGCTGATGGGTGGGATTGTGGGACGGCTGTTCCGGGAGTTTGCCGTTACCCTTTCGGCGGCGATCTTTGTGTCGCTGATCGTGTCGCTGACCACCACCCCGATGCTTTCGGCCAAGTTCCTGAAGCCGTTATCCGAGCGGGGACACAACCGCTTCACCGAGGCTGGCGAGAAGGCGCTTTCCTGGCTGACCTGCGAGTACGAGCGCGGCCTCCGCTACGTTCTCCGTCACCAGCCCGCCGTCCTGCTCGTTACCGTTTGCACCTTTTTCCTGACCATCTACCTGTACATCCTCGTTCCCAAAGGATTTTTCCCGGAGCAGGACACCGGTCGCATCGGTGGCCAGGTCCGCGGCCAGCAGGATGTCGCCTTCGACACGCTCAAGCAGCAGGTGTTCGAGCTGGTCGATATTGTCGGGCAGGACCCTGCCATTGCCGACGTCGTCGCCTTTACCGGCGGCCAGGGCTCGGTCAACTCCGGCTTTATGTTTATGTCACTCAAGCCCGATGCCGATCGCGAAAAGGTCGGGGACACCGCGCAGGTCATCGTGAATCGTCTTCGTCCCAAGGTGAATCGGATCCCCGGCACACAGCTGTATCTGCAGGCGTTCCAGGATCTCCGCATCGGCGGCCGTAACTCCCCCGCCGAGTACCTATACGCCATCACCTCCGACAACCTCGCTGAACTGAACGAGTGGAGCCCCAAACTGCTTGCGGCCATGGAGAAGCTGCCGGAGATCAAGGACGTCAATACCGACCAGGAAAACTCGGGTCTTCGCGCCCAGGTCGTCATCGATCGCGACACAGCCTCCCGCCTCGGCATCTCCCCTCTCACGATCGACAACACGCTCTCCGACGCTTTCGGCCAAAAGCAGGTTTCCACCACCTACAAAGAGCTGAACCAGTACCACGTTGTCATGGAGGTAGCGCCCAACTTTCAGATGGATCCCGGCGCCTTCAAGAACATTTACGTCAAAGCCAATACCGGCGCCATGGTTCCGCTTTCCGCCATCACCCACTTCGAGCCGCAACGCATTCCCCTTTCGGTAAATCATCAGGGCCAGGCGCCCGCGACCTCGCTCTCCTTTAATCTTGCTCCCGGCGTCGCCCTTTCCCAGGCAACCGCCGCTATTGAAAACGCACGGATTGAGATCGGCATGCCTTCGTCGATCCAGGGTGCCTTTGCCGGTACCGCCCAGGCATTCAAGTCGTCGCTCTCTTCAGAACCCCTGCTGATCCTGCTCGCCCTCGTTGCCGTCTACATCGTCCTCGGCATTCTCTACGAGAGCTTCATCCACCCGCTCACCATTCTTTCCACCCTGCCCTCGGCCGGGGTCGGCGCCCTCGTTTTCCTACTGCTCTTCAAGGTCGATCTGTCCGTGATTGCGATGATCGGCATCATCCTGCTCATCGGCATCGTCAAGAAAAATGCCATCATGATGATCGACTTTGCCCTGGTCGCCGAGCGCCAGCAGGGAAAGTCGCCTGAAGAAGCCATCTACCAGGCCTGCCTCCTCCGCTTCCGCCCCATCATGATGACCACCATGGCCGCCCTGCTCGGCGGCCTTCCGCTCGCTCTTGGCACCGGCACCGGCTCCGAGCTCCGCCGCCCGCTCGGCATCACCATCGTCGGCGGCCTGATCGTGTCGCAGTGTCTTACCCTGTTTACCACCCCCGTCGTTTACCTCTTTTTCGACCGCCTTCGCGGCGCCTTCTCCGGCAAAACCCGGGGACCGCGTTCCCTCCCGGAACCCACCCCACAGCTCGTCGCCGGCGACTAGAACCCGACCCTGCTTCGCTGGCGTGCTTCGGCGTACGGTGATGAACGGAACGACGCGAGCCGGACCTCGGAGCCGTCCTAGCGCCCCCAGACGGGACTCACCAGCTCTGTCCGCACCAGCGCTCCTCCAAGAAACAAGGGCGCTTCCGATTTGATGTACGCTGGCACGCCACCCACCCCAACCCAGACACGCGCATCCGGAGGTTCTTTTCCGATCACCGGCGCGATCAGGCCGGCCAGTCCTCCCAGATCGGCATGAATCACGAATCGGTTGGCCTTCTCGACTGCTCCCGCGCTCCGAAATCCTTCCTCGCCGTCCGGCCGGATCGTCAGGCGAATGAGCCGCGGCTTCGGGGTGGCCGCCAAATAGGACAGCTCCGTTTTGTCTGCCTTCGGCGAAATGTTTTTCACGATATTCAGCAGAATGCCATTCGACAGGTCGTCCGGCAGATCCATGTGGCTCGTCTCAACCTTCTCTTGATCCTTTTCCGCGTATCGCACCGTCACCTGTCCTGCGGCGGCATCGATCGTCATCTCCACCGGTGTTGAGAACGCCGGCCCCTTTTGGATCCGGTGATCCGTGATGAGCCGAAACGCACCTTTCTGTGAAAAGACCGCCGTCTCGTCGTCGATGGACCCATCCCGGAACCGATATGTGAGGCGAGCGGTCAGCCGGTCGCCATGAACCGTCTGGATCAGATTTCCCGAGGCCAGAACCTTTCCCTCAAGTGTCCGGAGCACCAGATATCCGTGCACGGAACCCTCCGGGAACCGAACCGTCACGGGTTCCGCGTCCACTCTCCCGCAAACCAGGCCAATCCCGAATCCAGAGATCTGCAACAACCGACGGCAAATGTTCATGTGGCCATGATAGGGCTCTGACCTGAAAACCTTCTGCCGAAACGGGCTTTGAGCCTGAGGCCGCGCACACGCGCCGGTTGAGAGAGGGAGCCAGCCTAGGGGTACTTCTCTTCGCACGGGGTCGCTGTGTCATTAACATCAGAAGAAAGATGTGGCCGCACACTCAGGCACTGCTCCCATCGGTCAGAACTCACTGCGTTCGCTACACAGAGGTATTTTCTTTCTGTTCATCCATCCACACCGGACGAGAGCAGGTTTCCTATTCATCCGGTCGACGACCTACACCAAAGTAACCTTTCCATCAACTCAGAAATTGGGGTAGAAGCGGGCAAAATCGCGTCCTGAGCCAACCTGCCTAATAACTTTGGATTTTCCTTTATCAGAAATGTTCATCTCCCGCAACCAGTCGGAATACGCTCTTAACAGCGCATCTGCGCTGTCAGGAGCCCCACCATGCAGAAGTCCCTTCGCTCGCTCGCCCTCGTTGCCGCCCTCGCACTCACCGCCGCCCCCGCCATTCACGCAGAGCGTGCGGGATGCAACCCGCATCCGCAGGTCGTCACCGTGCCGGCATCGAGCGCCATCAGTTTGCTTGTCTACACTGTTCTGAGCGTTGCAACCTTCTAATCAGAACAGGACAATGAATGAACCTCTCGGCCTTGGAACAGTGCAGAAGGGCGGCATCGCTGATCGGCCATGTCGCCCGCCGCATGTAGATCCTGGGCGGAGATCCAAGAAAGAGTTGGCTCCTTCCGCGCTGGCTCGACACGTTTCCTACCTTTCGGCCAAGCGAACAACGGTTCAAGTGCACGTAAGTCACGCCCACAGTTGCCGCTCGTTTTCGATGGCTTAACTAACCTGTGCGTACTATGCTCCTGAGAGCGCGCTCGCGCCGCAGGGAGCTACTTGTGCAAACAACCCTTTGTTCGTGCTCCTCCCTGCATTCGACATCACCGACGCTGCCGCTCTCCGTGCAGAGCATGCGATCTACCACCGACACCGGCAGTTCGTTCGCACGATTCGGGGCTCGCTCAGCCTCATGGTCTACAGCCGTTGTTGCCAGCATGCCAGGGGATCACCTCAACCGGTGAGCCATCACTGCCGATGAATTTTTCTTGGCTGGACAACGCACTCTGGGGGGCATCCCTTGTGGGGCATGCCGCTTTGATCCTTGTCCTGTTCCTTCGCAAACGTGTGCGAGAGTTTCCCATCTTTACCGGCTTCATCGCCTATGAGGTCTTTACAACCATTCTGTTGTTTTTCATCTCTCGCGACGGAACCCGCCACGGATACTTCCTCGCCTACTGGATTACCGGCTTCGGCGATTACCCGTTTCAGATAGCGGTGATCTTTGAGATCGCCCGTCACGTCCTCCGGCCTACCGGAACCTGGGTCCGCGACGCCCGTCGAACGTTTCTTGCCTGGGGTACCGGCATCCTGTTGTTTGCTGCCGTCCTTTCTCTCCAACTCGGCCCCCCGCAGTCCCGCGGCGTCGATTTGTGGGACTCTCGAATTACGCTATTCACCTCGCTGCTGACCGTTGGCGTCTTTATTGCCATGGCTGCTGCCGCCACCCGCCTTGGCCTGCCCTGGCGCAGCCACGCCTTTGCCCTCGGCCAGGGTTTGGCCATCTGGGCCACGATTTCGCTCATGGAAGACTTCGGTCATGTGCTTCTCGGTTGGAACCGGGATTTCCTTGTTCTGGTCCATGTCCGCATGTTCGCCTACCTCGTCGTCCTCCTGTACTGGATCGTGACGTTCTGGATTCCGGAAAAGCAGCGGCCCCCACTTTCTCCGGAAATGCACGCTTATCTGCTTGCTCTCCACAGGAAGGTGCAATACGATCTGGAGGGAATAGACGGACGTAACCTATGACATTGGTACTTTTTCTCGCGCTGGCCATCGTGAGCTCCGTCATCGCGCTGTTTCGGCTCCGATCCAAGGTCACGACCTACTCCAATCAGGAATGGGACGTTCTGGTTGGGAAGCTGCAGCCGATTCCGTTCGCCGATCTATCTACCGTCGCGCTCGACTACCTCCAGCCCAGCAAAGGCCAGATCTCGCTTGAAACCGACCAGATCTGGCGAATGGTCGGCGGCTCCGAAGGTCTGCGACGCATGTCGGCCAACGCGGAGGTCCTGATCGCCCTCGCCAACTATACGCAGCGGTGGAACGCCGAGGAGGGAGCCATTGTGGCCGAACGCATGCGGCGTGACGGACTCGCGCTCCAGCGTGCGACCAATAAACTTGCGATCGGCCTCCTGCTCGGTTATGCCAAATCGACCGGTCCCTTCCACGTTCAGGAAGCTGCCGGTGCCTACTATCTCATGCGTCAGCGTCTCCTGGCCCTTTACGAGACCAGCCATGCCGGCCGCTATCCCCGGCTTGCCGCCGCCCTCGATTAGGGGCTCTTTTCGTGTGATCTGGCATGGTCAGGAACCGCTGTGCGCCCGGCCGTGCTTGCCCGCGCGTCCCGGATGTGCGGGTCCGTTCGCATCCGCGTGACATCTCCCGCGCCGGGGTACCGGGCGGCACCTACTCCGTCCCGCCCGTCGGCAGATTCCGCAATGTGCTGTCTTCCCCAACCGACATCGGCCGGTCCAGCCCATCCGACAACGCGAAGTTCGACAGGGCAACGGCTGCCCGCCACTGCTGCGCCAGCGCGCGGATGTATCCAAGCTGCAACCTGAACAGCATCTGCTGCGCCGCAAGAACCCCCGGGTAGGGCTGCGCCATCTGCTGATATTTCAGCACCTCCAGGTCATACGCCCGGCGCGCCCGCGGCAGCATCGCCGACCGGTACCGATCCGCTGTCAGTCGCGCCGCCTCATACTGCTCGGCCAACGGCTCAGCCTTCTCCCGCGTCCATAGCTGGACTCGCGTTACCTCCCGTTGCGCCCGGTCGACCTCCGCGCGTGCCGCCGCAACGTTTCCCTGGTTGCGGTTCCAGAGCGGCAGATCAACGCCCGCCTCGGCAAAGCTCATCCACCCAGCCTTTTGGGTAAGTGCGCCGAGCTGCTCACCCGAGTACCACTCGCCTGCTTTGACCGTGAGGTTCGGAACCGCTTCCCTCCGGGCGGATTTGAGACGCGCTTCCGCCACGCCGACCTCCGCCTTCGCCCGCTCGACGTCCGGGCTCTCCGTCGCATCCCGGATTGCAACTGCCCCGGCCGCCATCTCCGGCGGAGCGACCAGTGCCCCCTGCAGCGGATGCGTCAGAAGCGACGCCTGCCCAGCCACGCTCGCGAGCCGCGCGAAGTGGCCCAAAAAGCTCCGCTGCGCTTCGGTGAAATCCACCTTCGCCTGTTCCGCCGCGATCTCCGCGTTCAGCACCGCCGTGCTATCCGCCTGACCGATACGCTCCAGCTCGTGCGCGTTTGTTTCGGCATCAAGCGCGGACTTCAGCAAGCGATCTTCGATTGTCACGGACGCCTGCGCCGCCAGCGCGTCCACAAAGGCGCTCGACACGTCGTTCCGCACCCGGGCGCGCTGCGCCTCGAGCGCGAACTGGTTTGCCCTCCCTTCCGCCCGGTAGACGTCTCTCCGCAGCGCCAGCTTTCGCCCAAGCACCAGGGTCTGCGCGAGAAACCCGCCCTGTTCGCCGCCATGGTAGCTGCCGCCGCGAATGTGCTCCGCCGAGTAGCCCACCGAAGGATCCGGCGGCAGCGCCACCTGCCGGGCCTGCTCCCTCGACCGGTCGATCGCGCGCTGCGCCTCGAACAGTGTCGGATTTGCCCGATCCGCCATCGCCAGAAATGCGTCCAGGGTCATCGGCTCTCGCCCCGCGACCTCGCCGAGCAGCTCCGGCGCGGGTAGATCTTCGCCCGTATGCAAGCCAAGTGCCTCCGGCTCCTGCACCTCCTGAATCGGCACGGTAATCGAGTTCGCTCCCTCTTGCGGGCTGGCCGGCGAGGCGTCGGGTGGCGCGTCCTCCTGTTTCGGCGCTCCGGCCGCCGCCGCCGGATCAGTCGTTTGCGATGGCTTGGACTCCGCCGGTTTTGGTTTCGGCCGGGCCGGGGGCGCGGGACGCGCCGGCATCGGCATGCCGGGCATATCGGGCATCGACTGCGGCTGCGCCTTTGCCGCAGCGGCCGCGAAGCCAAGGAGGGCAACGCTCAAACGATACTTCAGGGTCATGACGAGGATCTCCGGGGTGACACGGTGTGGTCAGCTGCGTGCAGGGCTTGTCGCTGCGGAGGCATGGGTAGATGCCTGCCCTGTGGACTCGAAGATCGACGCATACGGGTCACCGGACCGATTCGCCTTTCGCATCCCACTCGTCACCCGGTCGTACTGCTCCGGCGGCAGCACGCGCACAAACGTCATCATGCCCTGCATAAAGCGGCTCCAGTTCGGCCGAAGTCCCAGGTTTTCCGGCTTCGCCACCAGCTGGTCCATGTCCATCATGGGTCCTTCCATGTACGCGTCCTGCGGGAAGTTCGGTACGTTGTTGCTGTCCGCCGACAACTCGCGCGCCTGCTGCCCCATGCTTCGATCGGACATGTCGAAGCTGTCCAGATTGCGCCGTTGCAGTTCGCTCATCGCCGGCTGCCCGCCGTTCTGCTCCCGCATGACGCCCATCATTCCCGGATCGAGCCGCGTATCGGCGAGCGGACCTCCGGCAGCGGATGCCTCTGCTCCCCCGGCAAGCTCCGCTGATGGGATCTCGGCGGCGTGCTCCGGAGCTGTCGCCGTTCCCATCCCCATGCCCGCCATGGGCCGCGTCATTGGCCCAACCTGCGAGCTCATCTGATTCATCATGTGGTGCGGCAGATGGCAGTGCAGCATCCAGTCCCCCGGATTGACCGCAACAAACTCCACCACACGCGCCTGCGCCACGCCAACCAGCACCGTATTTCCCGGCCACCACGCCGTCTCCGGAATGCGGCCGCCTTCGGTGCCCGTTACGTAAAAGGTGTGCCCATGGACGTGCATGGGGTGGTGATCCATTCCGAGATTGATAAAGCGAATGCGCACCCGCTCGCCCTGCCGCACAATCAGCGGCGTCGAAGCCGGACCAGCTTTTCCGTTCAGAAGCAGCCAGTTGTACTCCATCATCATGGTGTCCGGCGTCGTTCCGTTCGGCAGTACAGCGTACTCCTGCAGGTGCAGCACAAAGTCTTTGTCGCAGTGCGGCCGGTACGGCACACGCGGGTGCATGATCACCGCGCCGAGCATGCCCGCCATCTCCTGCATGGCCATGTGCGAGTGATAGAAGTACGTGCCTTCCTGATGGATGGCGAAGTTGTAGGCAAAGGTCTGCCCAGGCAGCACCAGCTCCTGCGAGATCCCCGGCATCCCGTCGTTCGCGATACTGTCTTCGAACCCATGCCAGTGCAGCGACGAGGGCTCCGGAAGGTTGTTCGTAAAGAGCACCCGAACCTTGTCTCCCTGCATCACCTGCATCGTCGGCCCCGGCGCACTCCCGTTGAAGCCCCAAACATCGATCGTCTTGCTCGGCGCGATCTGCCGCTTGAAGACATGCGCCGTGAGCCGGAACACCTTGACGTCGCCGTCCATCGCAAACGGCAGGTCACCGACGTCCGTGGTTACGACCGGCACGGTTCGCGCCTCGCCGGCACTGTGGCTGTCCAGCTTCGACAGCGAACTGCTCGCCTCGCCCAGGTATCCGCCGCGAGCGGCAACCTGAACCGTGGGGTTGGTGGAAGGAGCAGAGGGGACAGCGGCCTCGGCGCGCCGCGCGGCAAACAGGCCGGCGCCAAAGGCAGCCGTGCGCTGCAGAAAGGATCTGCGGGTAGACATGGGGGCTCCAAATTTTTGGGAGAAGCGGTGAGAACCGGAGGCGTGCGACGCGAGGTCGCCAAGCTCAGGGCGAGCGGTCAGCAGCAGCGGCGTCTAAATACGCAGCGAGGTAGAACGCGCGGACGGCAGGTGGCCTCCCGGCGCTCGGCCGCCAGGCGGCGCAAACCGAATCGCGACCCCCACCGGGACGCGGTCCAAAGCAGCCGAAAGACCGGCAGCCGGATCAGCCGCATGCACCCGCGCCTCGGTTGCCACAGAAGCAGCACCCACGGCGGCAGGCTGCGGACACACGTGCTGCCCGCATTGCCGCCCGTGCACCTGTGCGGACACTTCGGAAGCCTTCGCCGCCATCCCAGCGCAGTGATCTTCGTGAGCTGCCGACACCGCCCCCGAAACGGACGCCGTATGCTGACATCCGCCACGCACCAGAGCCAAGTCACACGAGGCATCGCATCGCGTCGTCAGGCAAGAAAGCGCCAGGACCACCACCGTAAGAGCCGAACCGAAGATGGACGAAATGCGCATGGCAGCAATGCCAGTCTAAATCAGACCGCAGCGACGAGGTTGCCGCAGCTTCTCATCCT